>DATGMJ010000225.1:0-5624 GCA_035293685.1 Chloroflexota bacterium
GGCCTGGAAGGCTTCTGGTGGGCGTGCGAGCGCGGCCAACCGCTCGCGCGCCTGGCGCAGCGCATCAAGCGTCTGCTCGCGCGACCAGCCCTTGGCAATCAGCAGTGCTGGATCGTAGACCAGGTCATCCCGGAAGAAGAAGTCTGTCAGCTCGGGACCTTCCGCCAGCGTCTTAATCCGCTCCTGGATCAGCGGCACCAGTCGGTGGACGAGGGAGCGCATCGCCGCTGGCACCGAATCGCTCGGGATGAGCCCCGCTCGCTGATAGAACGGCACCAGGCGCTCGGCGAGGTCATCCGCTGCCAGCTGGCGGATGTAGTAGCCGTTCATCCAATCGAGCTTCTCCGGGTTATAGACCGCCGGGGTTGCCCCGACACGCTCAAGGCTGAAGCGCTGGATCAGCTCATCGCGGCTGAGGATCTCCGTCTTCTCATCCGGAGCCCAGCCCAGGAGGGCGAGGAAGTTAATCACCGCCTCCGGCAGGTAGCCCCGGTCGCGGAGCTCGAGGATATCCGGAGCGCCGCGCCGCTTGCTCAGCTTCGCCCGACTCGTCGTCAAAAGGATCGGAAAGTGGCCGAACACTGGGAGATCCCAGCCGAGGAAGCGGTAGAGCAGGACGTGCTTCGGCGTACTGCTGATCCACTCATCGCCGCGCAGGACGTGCGTCACCCCCATCAGGTGATCGTCTACGACATTGGCCATATGGTAGGTCGGCCAGCCGTCGGACTTGATCAGGACCTGATCATCAATGAGGGCGTTCTTAAAGGTGATCTCCCCCCGGAGCAGGTCGTGAAATGACGTCTCGCCCGCCTCGGGCACGGCGAGGCGAATCACGTGCGGCTCTCCCGCGCGCACGCGTCCCGCCACCTCGGCCGCCGGTAGGGATCGACAGAACCGGTCATAGCGCGGCGGCTCCTTCCGCGCCTCCTGGGCCGCACGGAGGCGAGCCAGCCGTTCCTCGGTGCAAAAGCACCGGTAGGCATGGCCGCTGGCAATCAACTGCTCGGCGTACGTCCGGTAGATTGGCAGTCGCTCTGACTGGAAGTAGGGACCGAAGGGCCCTCCCACCTCTGGCCCCTCGTCCCAGGTGAGCCCCAGCCAGCGCAGGCTCTCGTAGATTGCTTCCAACGACCCCGGGACGACCCGATCCTGATCGGTATCCTCGATGCGGAGAATGAACGTGCCGCCGGTGTGGCGCGCGAAGAGCCAGTTGAACAGGGCCGTGTGAATATTCCCCACGTGTGGAAAACCGGTCGGGCTTGGCGCATAGCGAACCCGCGGGCGTACTGCATCACCCATGCACTGTCACCGGCGTTACGAATTGCTGCTCCATTCTACCATGGGGTGGAGGCTGCGCGCCGAACGCGCATCCGCCCGCGGAGCTTCCGATCAGTGTGATATAGTTGCGCCGTCACCACACCACTGGGAGGCGAACGAATGGATCTGCGAGGAAAAGTGGCGCTGGTCACCGGGGGAGGAACCGGCCTTGGCCGGGTCATCAGCCAGAGCTTTGCGCGCGAGGGGATGCACGTCGCGGTCAACTACTCTCGATCAGAGGCCGAGGCTAACGAGACCGTCAGCATGCTCCGCGGGATGGGAGTGCAGGCGATCGCCGTGCGCGCGGACGTATCAAAGGCGGCTGAAGTCCGGGCGATGGTTGACCGCGTTATGAGTGAGTTCGGGCGGATTGACGTCCTCATGAACAACGCCGGCACGACCGTGTTCGTGCCATTTTCCGACCTGGAAGGGGTCTCCGAAGAGGATTGGGACCGCATTATGGCAGTGAATGTCAAGGGAGCATGGCTCTGCGCGAAGGCGGTCGCCCCGATCATGAAACGGCAGGGGCAGGGACGGATCATCCAGACAACCTCGATCTCGGGCCTGCGCGCAGGCGGAAGCTCTCTTCCCTATACCGTTTCGAAGGCAGCCCTGACGATGCTGACGCGCGGACTGGCCCTTGCCCTCGCGCCGGAGATCACGGTCAACGCCATCGCGCCCGGCCTGATCGATACACGCTGGGGACGCGCCTGGGGCGATCGAGATATCAACAAGGCCATTGAAGAAGCGCCGCTGAAGCGGCTCCCCTCTCTGGAAGACTGCGCGGCCGCGGTTGTGCTTCTCGCCCGGAGCGACTCGATGACCGGCCAGACGATCGTTGTCGACGGGGGACGGTACATGCACTAAAGCCGCCGACGGCAAGCTTTCGGGCGAATCTCCGGAGCCCGGATGCATCCTGCCGAGGCCTCATGATGCCGAGCACCTGACCGAGAGATCGATCGACGAAACATCCGTAGGAGAGGTCGCGGCATGCCGCGACCTCTCTCCGTTCTTCTCGCCTCCCCGTCACCGGTGCGGCAGCGTCGGAGCCGCGCTGTGTGCCCCCTCTCATCCCCATCGTTCGATGCTCGTCCGGTAGACCACGAGGACCGCCCCTCCCGGCTGACGCAGCGCCACAGCATGGCGGTCGCGCCAGACGACCGGCCCGCTGACCACCCCCGCGCCGCGGAGCCGGAGCCGCGCGGGCGCGTGCGCCTTCTCCTGTCCGCCCAGGTAAGCCGTGACCTCCGCCCGCGTCTGCCGCTTTGCCTGCTGAAGCTCTTCGATCGGGACCCCAAAGTAGTCAGCCAATCGTGCCAACTCTGCATCGCTGAGGTCGGGGACGGACGTGGTGCGCTCAGCACGAACGATCCGCAGCACCGGAATGCCCTTTGCCTCAGCCACGTCCGAGTAGAAGACCCCTCCCGCACGCGCCCGCAAGTGGACGAGCAGATCACCGAGCGTCATCGACCGGTCCACGGGTCAGATAGTAGGCGATCGCCAGCTTCCGCAGGGAGATTTCTGCGCCCGTCTGCTCATCGCGAATCCGGATCACGTACGGGGTAAAATCCACAATCTGGCCCTGGTAGCGCTCGCCGTTGATGAGCTGGACCGCAATGGGCACCTGATGGTCACGAAGCCGGGCCAGGTAGGCACCCTCCTGATCCGGTCCCTCGGCTATTCGGGGCTGCCAGCGGCCGGATTCTTCCATCTCCTTCCGCAGCGACGTGATCGCGGCGCGTGCGGCGGCACGGTCGAGCAATTCGAGGGGGCTTCCCAGGCGATCCACCAGGTCGGCCTCGTCGAGGCCCAGGCGGCGCCCGAGATTCCGGATCTGCTCGAGTTGACCAGCCGTGGCAGGTCCTGGCGGTCGCGGCGGCGCGGGTTCACGCGGGGAACGAGCAGGGCGCGCGACTGCCGAACGCGGAGGGCCAGGGCGCGCTCCAGCAGGGCGGCGTGATCCCGCCTCGCGGGCCGGCGGCGCCGCAGGCGGTGGCGTCGGTGCTCGCGATTCCGCGGCCGGGCGAGAGGATGGTGGGGATCTCGGCGGCTCCCACGCCTGCAGGATTTCGGCCGGCGACGCATAAAGCACGCGCGAGAGCTTCCGCAGATCATCCGGTGAAATGGCGCGCTCGCCAGCCTCGTAGGATTGCAGCGTCCGGATGGAGATGCTGGTCTTCCCCGCGAGCTGGGCGATCGTCAGACCTTTCCGCTCGCGAATTGGACGCAGGCTGTTGGACGGCATCGGCCACCTCATTACCTCAGGTCAGCGGGACCCGACGTGCGCGGACGCAAGCCAGGGAGCCCTCAGGCCGTTCACCCACCCGGCCGAGTCGACATCACGCGGCCGGGGGCTCCCCCTTTGCCGACGGAATTCGCCCGGCCGCGAGGAATAATGCACCCCCTGCCAGCGTACCGATATCGGGGAAAGAGAATCAACCCTCTGACGGCGGCCCCGACGCGAGGACCCTCTCCATATCACGCGACAGCCGCCACCCGTGCGCGCAGCGACCACAGCAGCCGGTCCGGCCCAGCGCGGCGGATCGCGCTCAATCGCCCGGCTGAGGCCTCTCCGGTGGGGATTCCCCACCATTCTCCGGCGGCTCGTCATTGAGGTGCTCACGCCACTGCTCCAGCCGCCGGGCGACATCCGGCGAATCGATATCGACCGCGTTCTCGGCCAGACGCAGTGAATCGAGATCTTCCTGATTGCGCATCTCCAGGAGGAGGCCAAAGATCTTCAGGAGAAGCGGGCGACCAACGCGGTATCCTTCCGGATCAACGTAACTGCGGCGCACGTGGTAATCGATCGCCCAGCACTCATCCTCGCTCAAGGCGATCGGCAGGACCTCAGGGGGGCAGGGATCGTTCCGGCGTGCCTCGAACTCGCGGATGACCGCGAAGACCTTGAGGAGAAGCCCCCGCCCAACCGGACGGCCTTCCTCCGTCCAGGTATGGCGGATAAGATCATCGAGCGCCCAGGCTTCGGCCATCGTGAGATAGGTCGTGCGTTCGCTGCCCATGCCGAACGACCTCCACGCGATCAAGACGTCGCTGGTCCGCGCCCGCCAGCATCATAATGAAGGGTCCGGGGGATGTCAACCGTCCCTTTCGCCCGCCTCACCGCCCTGAGCACGCGCCTGCCACCGGGCCAGGACGGCCTCGAGCGGCTCGCAGCTGCCGGTCCGATAAGTCTCCCGGAGGGCGGATTCGTATTCCGCAATCAGCTGGGCAAGGTCTCCCGCATCGAGATTGGAAATCCACGGCAGCAGCCGCAGACGCGCCAGCTCGTCCTCATCGATCGGTTCCATTGCCGTCTCCTGCCAGGAGCATTTTCCAGGAGCATTCCGCCCTACCGGGCCGCAGACGCGAATCGAAGCTCCTGGACCGCCGCAACGACGTCGGCCAGGCTGTCGAAACGGCGGTCCGGCAGATGGGTCAGATCCGCATAAATATCGCTGGGCGTGTTCCGCCGCCGCGCGTGGGCGAGGATTTCCTCGCGCGTGGCCGGAAACGAGACCCCTTCGACGAAATCGCGCACGCGGGCCAGGTATACCCGCCGCTCATAGTTGCTCACTGGTTGGAACTCCTCCTCACGAGAGATTCATAGAAGACGGTCGAGGTTGAAACGGATAGTGGCCAAACTTCTCGACATACCAGCCAATCGGCGAGCGGGCAATCTCGGCAGCCATATCCTCCCGACTCCGGTGTCGCCCGGGCCAGTCTTCTGCAAAGGCAAGATGGAGGAGCAGACGCGCAGCGGTTGCCGCCGATGCCTGGAGCGCTTTGGGAGACACCTTATCGACAGTATCCGCAGCGGTGTGCCCCCAACCGCGTCCAACCAGGCCAGCCGCTGCGTCAACCGCCCCCATCGTTGCATTGGGAACGCCCGCGACCGCGAACGGAAAGTGATCGGAGTAGGCGCTCAGATTGTTCTTCACCGGCACGTCGTAGTGCATCCTCCGCCCGAGTTCCTCGAAATACGGGACGAGATCCGGAAAGCCGCACAGGGTAAGGTTCTCGTTGCCGGGGCCGCCGCGCGCGGCACTATCGATGTTGAGCACGAAGCGGCACCGTGCGAGGTCGCCGGCGAGCTGTTCAGCGCAGTGCCAGGCTCCAAGCAGCCCCACCTCCTCGCAGGCGAAGAGAGCGACCCGTACTGGCATCGGCAGGATCTCTGCAACCGTCGCCAGGGCCCGCGCCGCCTCCAGGCAGATGACTGCGCCAGCCGCGTTGTCGAGGGCCCCAACCGCGATATCGTGCGCATCATAGTGAGCACCGACAAGGAGAAATGGGCCACCGACGTC
>DATGMJ010000226.1:0-2698 GCA_035293685.1 Chloroflexota bacterium
CCCGGCCAGGCTCCGCGGGTTGACCGACTCGCCGACGAAGTTAGGCAGGCTCTGGACATACCGGCCCACGTGTCGGTAGTTGCGGTCGCGATCACTGACTGCGGCCGGCCGCAACTGCCCGGTCTCGTCATCAACCAGGTAGATCAGCGCCTCCCGATAGGAGATCTCGCCCTCGAGCGCGTTCAGGAGCTGCAGGCAGACCTGCTCTCGATCAAGAGGACGGTTGACTGTTTCGACGAAGTCATGGACGACCGACGCTTCGACCCGCAACCGCTTGTTCTCAATGGCCAGGGTATTCACAAGGCTCTCGCGCCCCTCGATTGCCAGGCGGAGCTCCCGATGAGCCCGGTCCAGCGCCGCACGGAGGCGCTCCACCTCAGCGGCAAGCTCGCTCAGATCCGCAGCCAGCACCTGGTACGGCGGAGGAAGAATCAGCGCCGCGCTGAACGGAGGATCACCGGCGAGAATCCGGCGCGCCAGACGGTGAAGGCGGTAGATGGACCGGCGATCCGGACTGGCCAGCGCCGCAGTCAGGATGGCACAGACAACAACGAAGCTCGCGGTCGCAATCGCCAGTGGAACCAGTAGCCGTGGTCGTGCCTCGTATGAGTTGACGATCGTGAGCCCAGAGGCAACTAGCAGATAGGCCAGACCGATCCCAATGAACGTTCCGGCGATCCGGCCGTGGCCAGACGTATCAGACTGCTCTCTGCACCCGGTCGGTCGCCGCGATGCGGCAGCCTCGGTGACTTTCCCGATCCGGCGGTGTGCCAATTCCATGCTGCCCTCGTGAACCGAAACCGCTCGCACGGCTCGGAGCGAAGAACCGCGACCACTGGGGGCAAGGCCGCTCTGGGGACGAAAGGGCATTAACGGGCTGAAATTGTAAGGGGGCAACCAGAGACCTGTCAAGTAAGAATGTTATTGTAGAGTGTCGGACCGGTAGCATCCGGACGCGGCATGCAACTATGCTATACTCCGGTAGTGGAAGCGGGCCAGTCGTTCCCTGATCCGGTATGCCCATCTCCCGGTTTATGCCGGCCCGTGATATCCCCGAGGAGAGAAAACTGTGACCGCCGCGATCAATGACGACCTCACCGAGCTGAAGAGCCGCCTGGCTGAGGTGATCGACCTGGGCCAGGCGGCCGCCATTCTCGGCTGGGACCAGGAGACCATGATGCCACCGAAGGGCGTTCAGTTCCGGGTCACCCAGCAAGAGACACTGAATGGCATCATTCACGAGCGCTTCACGAGCCCTCGGATCGGCGATCTCCTCCAGAAGCTGGAGGAACCGTCTGTGCTCGCGAGCCTGTCCGAGGTCGACCGTGCCATCGTGAGGGTCGCCCGTCACGACTATGATCGTGCGACCAAGCTCCCCAGATCACTGGTGAAAGAGCTCGCGGCAGCGACCACCCGGGGCGTCGAGGAGTGGCGGCAGGCACGACGCGAGTCGCGCTGGGACCTCTTCGCCCCGGCCCTGCGCCGGATTGTCGCCCTGAAGCGGCAGGAGGCCGCCTGCCTCGGCTACACCGACCACCCCTACGATGCCCTCCTCGACGAATACGAGCCCGGCATGACCACGGCGCGACTCCAGTCGCTCTTCACACACCTTCAGCAGGAGACGCTCGCCCTCCTCGATCGCATCGACCAGGCGCCGCGCCAGATCGACCGCGCGATCATCCAGCAGCCGTTCGATATTCAGGCCCAGCGCGCCTTCGGCGAGGCAATCCTGCGCCAGATGGGCTTCGATTTCGAGGCCGGCCGGGAAGACACTTCGACCCATCCCTTTACGACCAGCTTTGGGCCTACCGACGTTCGGGTGACAACCCGCTTTGATCCGAACGACCTCGCCGTTGCCCTCTATGCGACTATCCACGAGGGAGGGCATGCTCTCTACGACCAGGGAATTCCGGTCGAGCTGGCCCGCACCATTGTCGGTCAGGCCGCGTCCCTGGGCATTCACGAGTCCCAGTCGCGGCTTTGGGAAAACTTCATCGGCCGCAGTCTCCCCTTCTGGCGCTATGCCCTGCCGGTCGCCCGCACCTTCTTCCCGGACCAGTTCGCACACGCTTCACCGGAGGAGATCGTCGCAGCGGTCAACCGGGTCGCGCGATCGCTCATCCGGGTCGAGGCAGACGAGGTTACCTACAATCTCCACATCATCCTGCGATTCGAGATCGAGCGCCAGCTCATTCGCGGAGAGCTCGAGGTCGACGATTTGCCCGCGCGGTGGAACCAGTTGATGGACCAGCTCCTGGGAATCGTTCCCCCCAATGACGCGAGCGGTGTCCTGCAGGACACGCATTGGGGATCCGGCCTCTTCGGCTACTTCCCTACTTACACGCTGGGCAATCTCTACGCCGCCCAGATCTGGGATGCGATCCGGCGCAATGAGCCCGGACTCGACGAGCGTCTGGCGGCGGGTGATTTCCACGTCGTCCTCGCGTGGCTGCGCGAGCACATCCATCGGTGGGGACGAATCTACGAGCCGGAGATCCTAATCCAGCGCGCTACGGGCGAGCCGCTCAACCCGACCCACCTGACCCGCTACCTCACCGAGAAGTACAGCGCCCTGTACGGCCTCTCCTGACCGGGTGAACTCCTCACGAGGATGTCGGCGCGGTCTGGCCCGCCGCCTTCCCCGCTCCCTCGAGCGTCCGGGCCAGGAGTGCCGAATCGAACGAAAAGGTCGTGCGTG
>DATGMJ010000227.1:0-3453 GCA_035293685.1 Chloroflexota bacterium
CCTCGTCGTCCAGTCGGTCGTGAAGAACTTCCGGGTCGAGGGCACCAGCATGGAGCCGACGCTCCATGACAACGAGTTCCTCCTGGTTGACAAGGCCGTGTACTGGTCGGTGAGTTCGGATCTGGTGCGGCGCTTCTTCCCTAGTATTCAGCCGGCCGCGGGCACCGATCGCGTCTACTTGTTTCATCCCCCCCGTCGGGGAGACATTGTGGTCTTTCTATATCCGCACGACCGCTCACGCGATTTCATCAAGCGAGTGATCGGGCTTCCCGGTGATGTCGTTGAGGTGCGCGACGGTAAGGTTTTTGTCAACGGCCAGGCACTGGTGGAGCCGTATATTATGTCGCCTCCTCGCTATACCATGCCGCCCATGCGTGTTCCTGAGAACCAGTATTTTGTGCTCGGCGATAACCGCAACGACTCGAGTGACTCGCACGTGTGGGGAACCGTCCCCTGGTATGACATCGTTGGGCAGGCGTGGGTCTCTTACTGGCCGCTCGGTGACTGGCAGTTCTTCCCCTCGGGAGCCATGGCTGCTCCCTGAGCCGGCCCTTGCCATAGCCAATAGCCGGGGCACCGGGCCCACGGATGGTTTTCAGCGGGATCGTGAACGCACCGCCGGTCTGAAGTAAACCGGCCGAGCAATACGGTCATCCGGGGTCAAATCAGATGGGAAGCTTCGGCGAAGGCGCCTATTCCCCATCAACGGTCGAGCAGACGTGCCTCACCGTCGGATGACGCATCGCCTGACACCGGGAATGGCATCTCCTCGCGGGCCAGCCGCTCAACCCGAACCTGAGCCGCCTCGAGCTTCCGGTAGCAAAGCCGTACGAGTGCCATGCCCTCCTCGAAACGGGTGACCATCTCCTCGATCGACATATCCCCGTCCTCGAGGCGGGCGACTGTTTCCTCGAGTCGCGCGATCGCGTCCTCAAAGGAGAGTTCGTCACCGGTTCCCTGTTCCATCGCCGCACCCTCCCGCTACGCCGGGCCCTCTCCGATCACGCGGCTGTTAAACGCGCCTTTGAGAACACGCGTTTGGATAAGCGTGCCGGGTTGAACCTGCCCGGGGTCTATTACTGGCCGCCCATCCTCGGCCCGCATCGTCACGCTGAATCCGCGGCGCAGGATGGCGTAAGGATCCAGCGCACGAAGTCGCCCTTCTATGCCGCTCACTGTCATCCGGTTGCGCTCGAGTCGACGAGCTGCAGCACCGATTGCCCGTTCGGCTAGTCGCCCGAGCGCTTCTCGCTCGCGCTCGAGGCGCGGAAGGGGCGAGCGACGCCGCAACCCATCGCCCAGGTAATACAGCCGTTCTCCCTGCCGCTCCAGCCGCGACCGCGCGTGGAATGCAAGCAACTCCGCCAACGTCGCGACCCGCTGGCGGAGTTCCCGTACGTCCGGCACCACCATCTCGGCCGCGGCCGACGGCGTAGGGGCGCGCTGGTCAGCCACCAGGTCCGCTAGCGTGGTATCGGTCTCGTGTCCGACCGCCGAGACAACAGGCGCCCGCGATGCGAAGATCGCCCGAACGACCATCTCCTCATTAAAAGGGGCCAGATCCTCGCGAGATCCGCCGCCGCGGGCCAGGATGATCACATCGACCTGGCCGATCTGATTCAGATCCGCGATCCCTTGACAGATCCGGGGTGCCGCGTCCTCGCCCTGGACAGGCGTCGGTGCGAGGATGATCTCGACCAGGGGATAGCGGCGGGCGATGACGGTATGGATATCGTGGATGACCGCCCCAGCCGCCGAGGTGACAACTCCGATGCGTCGGGGCCAGGCCGGCAGCGGACGCTTCCGGCTGGGCTCGAACAACCCCTCGGCCTCGAGCCGCGCAGTCAGCTCGAGGAGGCGGATGTGCGCATCGCCCAGGCCGGCCGGGGCAATGAACTCGACGTATAGCTGGTATACCCCCTGGGCATCGTAGACGCGGACCGAGCCGCGCGCGATAGCCTTCTCACCATTCTGGGGAAGCTGTTCCATGCGCTGGAGGTAGGTCCGGAACATGACACACCGGAGCTGGCTTGCCGCGTCCTTCAATGTGAAGAAGGCGTGGCCTGCCATCGAGATCGAGAAGTTCGATACCTCTCCCTCCACCCACAGATCGTGGAGGGAGGGATCGCTTTCAACCAGCTCCTTGAGGTACTGTGTGATCTCCGAAACGCCCCAGATCGTCACCGGGCCTTGCCCCCGTTGTACGTGCACCCATCGCCGGCCGTGCGATCAGGTAAGGGAGAGCACCGGCTGTTTCAGTGCGCCAGTCAGGACCTCCCGTCCCTGCACAGTGATCAGAGCAACATCCTCGATGCGTACTCCCCCCCACCCGGGGCGGTAGACGCCAGGCTCGATCGTAACGACCATCCCCGGCTCCAGGACGTCCTCGCTGGAACGCCCCAGTGACGGGGCCTCGTGGATATCCAGGCCGACGCCGTGACCAAGCGAGTGGATGAACTCGTCCCCATGCCCGGCTTGAGTAATGACCTCACGCGCCAGCGCATCCCCATCCCGTCCGTCCAGGCCAGGCCGCAGGCCATCCATGGCCACCCGCTGGGCCCGCAGGACCAGGTCATACGCCTCCAGAAAGTCAGGAGGCGCGGTCTCCAGGCAGAAGCTCCGAGTGAGATCGGCGCAGTAGCCGGCGAGGCGGGCTCCCATGTCGATCCAGATTGGCTCACCAATCTGGATCGGGCGATCGGACGGACGGTGATGCGGGACCGCCGCGTGCGGCCCGGCCGCGACACTCGGCTCGAAAGCCATGCCCTCGGCCCCCCCTTCGCGCAGGGTCCTCTCGATCTGCCATGCCACCTCGCGCTCGGTCTGCCCCGGACGGATCCAGCGCGTGATCTCGCTGTAGACCCGATCGGTGAGCGCGATCGCTCGCCGCAGGATGTCGATCTCCTCGGCATCTTTCACTGCGCGGAGCCGGCCGATTAGGTCGTCAGAGGGAACCAGCGATCGGTGCGCCCTTCCAAGGGCCTCGGCGATCTGACGATGGACATCCACGGTCATCCAGCTCGCCTCGAAGCCAACCGCGGCGCCCGGCAGACGGGAGAGGAGAGTAATCAAACCATCGAGGATCCGGCGCTCCGCGCGTACTGGCTCCAGGTGCTGGACTGTCATGGCCACCTCATCGTAATACAGCGACGTCGTGATGAGGAATCCCTCGCGGTCGGTCAGCACTATCCAGCCGGCGCTGGCACCTGCTGTCTCGTCCCGGTGGGCAAAGCCGCTCAGGTACTGCCGGTTCGCCGGCTGGCCCACGATCAGGACCTGGAGACCGCGGGCGTCCATCACCCGGCGCACCGCCTCTATCCGTCGCGTGTAATCCACAGGATCCCCCTTACCCGGGCTCGCCGCCCCCGGGGCTCAGCGGCTAACCGCCGGTGCCATCTCGGCAGCTGATTCCTCATCACGGGCAACGGTCGCCCCGCACACGGTGCACTTTGC
>DATGMJ010000228.1:0-3365 GCA_035293685.1 Chloroflexota bacterium
TGGCACGGGCGAGCAAGCCAGCGCGTTCCACCGGGGCGGTACTGCCACGCGCGTCCCCTTGAACTCGCCCTGGGACCTCGCGATTCACGCCGACACTCTCTACATTGCCATGGCCGGTTTCCACCAGATCTGGGCCCTGAATCTGACCACCGGCCAGCTCTCCCCCTTCGCCGGCACCGGATATGAAGGGATCGAGGATGGACCGCTCGATCGAGCCTGGTTTGCCCAGCCGAGCGGTCTTGCCGTGGGACCATCGGTGCTGTACGTCGCGGACGCTGAGACGAGCGCAATTCGGGCGGTTGATCTGACCCCCGGAGGATATGTTCACACGATCGTCGGACAGGGGCTCTTCGAGTTCGGTGACATTGACGGAATCGGCGACCAGGTTCGCCTCCAGCACCCGCTCGGCGTCGCATACCACGAAGGTATCCTCTACATCGCCGACAGCTACAACAATAAGATCAAGCGGTTGGACCCGCGAACACGCACGGCGCTCACCATCGCTGGTGACGGACGGGCCGGCGATCGTGACGGCCTCGGCGCGGAGGCACGCTTTCGCGAGCCATCAGGAATCAGTATGACCGACGGCCGTCTGTACATCGCGGACACGAACAATCACCTGATCCGCGTCGTTGATCTCTCGACTCAAACGGTCACGACACTTGTCATTCACCGGTGAGGAGGCCATGCCCTATACCTGCATACGCCTGTACCGCCTTCGAGCAGGCGCAGCCCAGCGAGTCCAGCGTATGGTCGCGCGATCGCTCCTACCCCTGCTTGAAGCGCAGCCGGGATTCCTCGAGTACCGCTTCATGGTCGCGGCCGACGATCGTGCGGTCTCCGAGAGCCTCTGGGAGCACGTGGAAGAAGCGGCCTCGGCCGATGCCGTCGAGGCAGATTGGGTTCGGTCGGCACTGAGTCCCGAGCTCGATGGGCTTCCTGATAGCCTCATTGGCGCGGTTGAGGTGGCCGAAGCGCGGGTTGCCTAGGGCACCCGGTCGCGGCAGCCGAAGAGCAGGTCAAGCGTTGAGCCTGACCGCCCGGCGGCATTGCCGAACCGGACGGATCGCTCCGGCCCGAGCCTCGGGCCTCGCGCGTTCCGACGGCAGGTTACCTGCATACTGCCATCCTTGTCCGCAAACCCCTCTGCTTCTGACACATCAATCGGCGAACGACGGCCGCTCGCCGGGATCAATATCGATCTGAACCAGTGATGGGACATCGGCCGCGAAGGCGCGTTCCAGCGCTGGCAGGATCTCCTCCGGTCGAGTCACGCGCAGTCCAAGGGCTCCGCACGCGTGGGCAAACGCCGCAAAGTTGCATCCTGCCAGACTGGTAAAGAAACCTGCTGGTTGGAACTGATCGTGCGTCTGCTCAGTAAGGGTCATGCCGAGCTCGTTATTGTTGAGAAGCACCACGGTCACCGGCAGATGGTACTGGCATGCAGTGAGGAACTCACCCATGATCGAGCTGAAACCGCCATCACCACACAGTGCAATGACCTGGCGATTCGGACAGGCCAGCTTTGCCGCGCTGGCCGCAGGAACGGAAAACCCCATCACACCCATGTGGCTGGACATGAGGGTCGTCTGGTTCCTCACCGGAAAGTACTGGCAGTAGAAGACTGCGTGATCGCCAACATCCACCGTGATAATCGCATCGGATGCGCAGGCTTTCCCGAGTTCATAGATGACCCGCTCCGGCAGGATTGGGATTGCATCACTCGTGGCCCTCTGAGCCGACCGCGCGATCCAATCGCGCTTCTGGTTGGCGACTTCCTGGTGATAGTCCGGGTGGTTCACCGGCATCGCCGTTTGATTTATGTGTTCGAGCGTCAGAAAGCTATCACCAATCAGCGGTACTGCCACTGCATAGTTCCGCCCCACGTGCCACGGATTATGGTCAATCTGCACGATGCGCGTCGCATCGGGAATCAGGTTCCATCCTCTGGTCGTGTTCTCCGAGAGCGAGCTACCGATAACCAGAAGCACATCTGATCGACGGACCAGGTCATCGGCAATGGGAATACCAAAACGGCCAACCACACCGACGGTATGCTCGTACTCGAACGGCACTACCGCCTTGCCCGGGCACGTCGTCACGATCGGTGCATCAAAGATCTCGGCACAGCGGATAACCGCCTCGCGGCAATGTACGGCTCCACGACCTGCCAGGATCACCGGGCGCTGTGCCCCCGCCAGCATCTCGACCGCTTCGGCAATCCGCTGGGGTGGTGCGGCCCAACGTTCCTGGATCAGATGACCGGTAGGACCAATCAGCGGCGCCTTGACCGCAATGCGCTCCAGATCACCCGGGATGCCCAGCCGCGCCACCCCCGGCCGCTCGAGCGCCGCCTTACAGGCGAGCGCGAGAAGTCGAGGGGTAGCCTCCGGATCGACGACATTATGATTGAAGCGGCTGGATGTCTCCAGCAGGGCGTGCTGATCAATCGCTTGATAGCCGCCTCGTCCGAAGCTCGGGCGGCCCTCCTGGCCGCACAACGCCAGCACCGGCGCACTGTCGGCCTGCGCATCCAGCAGACCAGTGAGAAGATTCGTTACCCCCGGACCCGAGGGCGCCGCACAGACACCGAGCCGACCAGTCAGCTTAGCGTACGCTGATGCCATCAGCGCCGCCGCCTCCTCGTGCCGTGTCTGGATGTACTGGATCGCATCCTGACGGCGGAGCGCGTCAGTCAGACCCAGGATGCTCCGTCCCTGGACGCCAAAGACGTACTGAACGCCCCATAGGGCAAGCTGGGCCACGATGGTCTCGGCCACGGTTCGCCCTGCTGTCTGCGTCGGGATGGTCGAAATCTGCACTGCCATGACGTCTTCCCCTCTCTCTGCTTTCACGCACATAGTGCTGCCGCGCCGAGATGAGTCCGGCAACCCTATGTCCCCTCTCGGGAGTTTGAGTACACCGGCGAGTGCTCCTGATGGCACGGCCGAGCTCGCCCGGCCCTCGACCGGCACGTCACGTGCCACCTCGTTGACACCACTCGGGCGGCCGCGTATCATCGCACTGAACCGCCAGTTTGCACGGGCGTCCGCGGCGCCCCGGACCGGGACGATGATCGATTGCGACATCCACAATACGCCTGCCTCGGTGGAGGTGCTGTTCCCCTACCTGGCTCCGCACTGGCGCGAGTACATTAGCCAGTCCGCGTTCAAGGGGCCTGTCGACACCGCCTATCCCCCGCACGCACCGGTTACCGTCGATCCAGCCCTGCGCACGCCGGATGGTCCGCCGCCCGGGACGACCCTGGACACCGTCCGCTCTCAGGTGCTGGACCGCCGGGGCGTGGAGATCGGGATCCTCACCTGTGCGTACGCGGTCGAGAGTGTCCACAACCCGGATGCGGC
>DATGMJ010000229.1:0-5955 GCA_035293685.1 Chloroflexota bacterium
GGTCCTGGCGCGGTATTGTCAGCGCTTCGAGAACGTCTTCTGGCAAGGGGGGGATGCGCCGTGAGGTACGCGGGCTGTCCGTCCGGGGTCTTGTCTGTTGCGAGGGACGGTCAGGCGTCCGGACTGCGACTTCCTAAACGCGCCAGCAACTCATCGGCGAGATGTCGGTAGGCCACGGCTCCCCGTGACGAGGGATCGTACGAGAGGATCGGTCGGCCGTGGCTGGGCGCCTCGGAGAGGCGGACACTCCGCGGAATGATCGTCTGGAAGATCTCGCGCGGGAAGTGCGTGCGCACCTCGTCAACGACCTGCTGGGAAAGGTTCGTCCGTGCATCGAACATGGTCATCACGATGCCGGTGATCTCCAGAACCGGGTTCAGGTGATCGCGGATGAGCGCGATCGTGTTGAGGAGGTGCCCGAGTGCCTCCAGTGCGAGGTACTCGCATTGAATAGGGATGATGATCCCGTGGGCCGCGGTCAGGGCGTTCACGGTGAGGATCCCAAGGGATGGGGCGCAGTCGATCAGGACGAGGTCATAGCGCCCCTGCACGGGTTCGAGCACCCGCCGCAGACGCTGCTCGCGCGCCATCAAGCCGACCATCTCGATCTCGGCGCCTGCCAGTCGGATCGCCGAGGGAACCAGATCAAGCCCATCCCAGTTGACCCCCGTGATCGCCTGTTCCAGGGCAACCTGACCGATCAGCGCCTCATAGACCGAGCGCTCGATCTGCCCTTTGTTGAGGCCAAGCCCGCTTGTTGCGTTGGCCTGGGGATCGAGGTCGATGAGGAGTACCCGCTGACCTCTAGCGGCCAGCGCCGCGCCGAGGTTGATCGCAGTGGTTGTCTTGCCGACCCCTCCCTTCTGATTGGCGATGGCGAGGACGGTCGTTGGGCCTTTCATTGGATAACCGTGGGAGACAGTGGATGCGCCGCCAGGCGTCGGGCGATCGCCTCGCGCGTTGGGATGCCGGCCGTGCCGAGGGCCTCGACCGCGAAGCTGGCAACGCAGTTAGCATAGTGCGCGGCCTGGACTGGATCGCCGTGATCGAGCAGGTGGGTGAAGAAGGCGGCGGCGAAGACGTCGCCCGCGCCGGTCGCATCAACCTCGATGGCAGGGAACGCCGCGACCTGCCAGGCCCGTCCGCGCTGAAAGACAGTACAGCCCCGGGCCCCTTGGGTCACCACCAGCAGGCGTGTGACTTCCGCGTATCCACGCAATAGCTCCCAGTCGCCGTCGACGTCCTCTTCGCTGAGCACGACCGCGTCACAGACCTTCAGCACCTCCTCAGGACGCTCCCAACTGCATCGCTCGACGAAGCCGTCAGCGTTCCAGCGGCGCAGCCAGCCTTGAGGGGTGAGCCCGAGCAGGCCGTAGTTCGAGAAGGCGGCGATCATCTCCGCCCCGAACTCGCGGGCGAGCGGCGCCAGGTGCACAATCGGCGCATGCCGCCAGCCCTCCGGAATCAACGAGTGATCCAACGGCGCGGCGACGGCACGGATCCACTGCTGGCGATGGCCGCCGTGGTACACGTTTTCGAAGGTCGTCGTGGCAGGCGCGCGGCGGACCTGAAATCGGATAGACGGCAGGGCGCGCGCCACGTCAAAATCGTCCCCAGCGCTGGTCACCGCGGCGACGCGGCGGCCCAGGGCGACTGCCGTGAGGCCGGCGTAGGTCACTGTTCCGCCGATCACATGGCCGTCGGCCACGATGTCGCGGGTCACGTGCCCGACGATCAGGTAATCGGGGACGAACCCATCCGCCGGCCCGGGAGCGGAAATCCTGCTCACCGCTTCGGCGAAATCACGACGCGGCGCTGATCGCCCTCGCCGGTGCTGGCTGTCGTTACGGCTGGGTGGTTCTGGAGAGCAAGATGGACGATCCGCCGCTCGTTGGCCGGCATGGCCTCGAGCGCCATGGGCTTGCGCGTCTCCTGGACCCGCGAAGCAATCCGATTGGCCAGATTCCGTAAGGTGATCTCCCGACGGGCCCGGTATCCTTCGACATCAACGAGGATCTTTCCCCATTTTCCCACCCGCTTCGCGACGATCAAAGTGGTCAGGAACTGGAGTGCGGATAAGGTCTCGCCGCGGCGGCCGATCAGGATCCCCACATCATCGGGGCGTACAACCTCGACCGCCGCAACGAACCCCTGCTCGGCGGCGGCCGCGGGTACCTCACGAATCTCCACCCGTGCGCGCACGCGCATTGTGCTCAGGAGATGATCGAGGACATCGCGAGCCGTCTCGGCATACAACTCTGGCGTCGGAGCAGGCCGGGGGCGGGTGTCACCGTTCGGTCGGCTGATCTCGCGGGGGGAGACAAGGATGCGGGCATCTTCCCCGCCGATGCCCAGGATGCCCCGACTTCCTTCGGAGAGGATCGAGATGTCGACCTCGTCGCGCGTGAGACCCAGCTTGGCCAGCGCCTTTTCGATAGCCTCACTGACTGTTCGGGCGGTGACTTCCAGGCTCTCCACGGTTGTTTCTCCTCCTATCGAAGAGGGCCTTTACTTCCGTCGTTTCTTGACGCGGCGCGGCGTCCCGGCCGGTGCCCCGGCTGCCGGGGCGGAAACCCGGCCGTTGGCCGTCTCGGGGGATGGCCGCGGTGCCGCCGCGCCGGAGGATGGACGAGGCGCACTCACGGCAAGCGCGGGGCGTCGTCGCCCCGGGAGCACCGAGCCCCACCCGTAGAAGAAGGACTGCTGAATCAGCGTAAAGAGATTCGACGCGGCCCAGTACAGAACCAGCCCGGCTGGCATCTTGATCGAGATCACGATGTACATGAGCGGCATCAGCTGCATCGCCTGATTCATGGCCTGCTGCTGGGGGTCGGTCGTCTGGACCTGGATCATGCGCTGGATAACCAGCTGGGTCAGGCCGGTGAAGATGGCCAGCACATAGGGGAAGCCCTCGGGCTGGGCGAGGTTGGGAACCCAGAGGAAGCCGCTGTCCAGGAAGTGCCGGGCGGCGAGCTCGTACAGGGCCTGGTAGAGCGCGATCCAGATCGGAAGCTGAATAAGCATGGGCAGGCACCCTGCCATCGGGTTGACCCGATTCTCCCGATAGAGGCGCATCTGCTCCTGCATGAGCCGCTCTTTATCCTTCCCGTGGAGCCGTTTCAGCTCGTTCAGCTGGGGCTGGAGAGCCTGCAGGGCCCGGGAGGACCGAATCTGCTGGATCGTCAGCGGCCAGAAGATAATCTTAACGAGAATCGTAAACAGGATGATCGTCAGTCCCCAGTTGGGGATGCCGATGCTGCCCAGCACGTGATAGAGGAAGACCAGTGCTTGGAACATCGGGCCCGCGAGGGCATCGCGGAGCGCGTTGTACAGGCCGCCAATATCTGGCAAGGACAAATCCTCCTCGGAGCTAGCGGACGGGATCGTAACCGCCGGGATTGAACGGGTGGCAACGGAGCAGCCGGCCCATGGCTAGCCATCCTCCCCGGAGGACCCCGTACCGGGCGACCGCTTCATAGGCGTACTGAGAGCAAGTCGGATAGAAGCGGCACGCCGGGGGAAGAACGCGCGAGAGGGTCAACTGGTAGAGACGGATCAATGCCAGTACAAGCCCCTTCATGGGCCCGCCTCGTTCGGTCGCGGCGGCTCGTCGGCCAGGAGAAACCGTCCATCTCCGGCCGCACCCTCGATCGGTCGTTCGGTGAGGAGACCGGCGCGTCGTAGGGTATGGGCAAGTACCTCGGTCATCTCGGCCAGCGCGACCCCGATAATTGCCGGTCGTGCGATAATCACTAGATCCCACCCGCCCGGTATGTAGTCGCACAAACGCCGTGAGGCTTCTCGCAGCAAACGGCGGACCCGGTTCCGGCGGACTGCCTTCCCCAACCGCTTACTGACGATAATCCCGACACGCACGATTCCGGCTTCATTCGGCGCCGCCTGGACGACGAAAAGGGATGAAGACCACGATTGACCCGCTGTCCGCACCCGCGTGTAATCAGCAGAGCCTCGCAGTCGCTCACAGCGTCGCTTCGACCGCTGACGGGGTTCCCTTTCTCCTCCAACGGTCACCATCCGCCCCGGGTCGTCCGTCAACGTGACCGTGTTAGACCGGTACCAGGCGATGACGCCCCTTCGCTCGGCGCCGTCGAATCACGTTGCGACCACCGCGCGTGGACATGCGCTTTAGAAAGCCGTGTACTCGTCGTCGATGGTGCCTCTTCGGCTGATAGGTTCGCTTGGGCACGGTGCGCTCTTCCTCTTGCTGCCGGCGTACGCGTGTACCTTGTGATTATACGGGGCGGCCCATCACCCTGTCAAACCAGGAAGGCTGCCTCACAGCCGTCCACCCCTGCATCCCGGCGCGGGACTCACGGCCGTATCTGGCTCGGCACTCAGGACCCTAGCGGTGGGTCCGGAGAAGCGCGCGGGCGGCGTCGGCGATATGATGGGGCGCCAGTCCGTATTTCTCGATCAGATCATCGTTCGCGCCCGACTCGCCGAACACGTCCATCAGCCCATGGCGGCGGAGCGGCGTTGGACGGTGTTCGCCGAGGATCTCGGCGACCGCGCTTCCCAGTCCGCCAATGATCGTGTGTTCCTCGGTCGTGACCACCAGACCGGTCTTCTCAGCGGCGCGGACGATCCCCTCTGGATCGAGCGGCTTGAGGGTCGGGACGTGCACCACCTCCGCTGAGATGCCCTCCGCGGCGAGCAGATCAGCGGCCTGGAGCGCCCGGACGCTTTGAACACCCGTTCCGAAGAGCGTGATATCTGTTCCCTGCCGGAGCGTCACCACCTGACCGGGCACGTAGCGGTAACTGTCATCGAAGATAACGGGCGTCGGGTCCCGGACGAGGCGAACATACCATGGTCCGGGGCTGGCGGTGGCCGCGTGCATGGCGAGGCGCGCCTCCACGCCGTCCGCGGGAGCTACGACGGTGAGATGCGGCATGGCGCGCATCACCGCGAGGTCGGATACCTCCTGATGCGTCTTGCCGGTTCGTGCGGTAAACAGGCCGGCGTATCCCGCGCCGATCTTCACATTGAGGTTCGGCTGGGCCACGACCATGCGCAGCTGATCCAGATCCCGGTTGACCAGGAAGACCGCGAAGCTGCTCAGCCACGGAATCAAGCCGACTGTGGCCAGACCTGCCGCAACGCCCATCAGGTTTTGTTCGGCAATTCCCATCTCCAGGAAGCGATCCGGGTAGTGCTGCTCGAATACCTCGGCCCGGGTCGAGTTCGCGAGGTCGCCGTCCAGGACTACCAGGTTCGGGTACTGACCAGCCAGCTCTACCAGGGTATTCGCGAACACTTCACGCATGGCCATGCTCTCGGGCATGCTATGCACCTCCCAGAGGGCGCTCGAGATCAGCCATGGCCCGAGCATAATCCTCGTCGGTTAATACTTTGGAGTGCCAGTTGTAGTCATTCTCCATGAACGAGACGCCCTTTCCCTTGACCGAATGGGAGATGATAATTGTTGGCTTTCCCTGTCCGCGGAACGAGAGGGCCTGCCGACAGGTGTGCAGGATCTCGCCGACATCGTGTCCATTCATCTCCAGGACGTTCCATCCCCACGCCTCCCAGAGGCGCCGCGGATCCTCGATCGACATCCGGGGCGATCGCTTCCCGTTCAGCACGGCGCTGGTCCAGCCGTACTGCTGAAGGCCGTTGTAGTCCAGGATCGCGGTCAGGTTGTCCAGGCGATAGCGCTCGGCCACGAAGGCCGCTTCCCAGATCTGCCCTTCCTGGATCTCTCCATCGCCAAGCATGACCCAGGTGTGGAAATCCTTGCCCAGCAGCCTGGCGCCGAGGGCCATGCCGACGCCGGGAGAAAGCCCCTGACCCAGGGAACCGGTTGACATATCGAGACCAGGCGTCCGCGTCATATCCGGATGACCCTGCAAGCGGGAGTCAATCTCGTCGAAGGTATCGAGCTCCTCGACCGGGAAGAATCCCCGCAGGGCGAGCGTCGCGTAGAGCGCGATC
>DATGMJ010000230.1:0-4314 GCA_035293685.1 Chloroflexota bacterium
CTGCGTGGTGGACCGGGCGGTCCCGCGCATTGTCTGTGCCGGTGGTCCTCGAAGCAGCCGCCGATCATGCTACAATCGCGCTCGGTTCAGGGAGAGTGCCAGGGACCTGTGCTATCCAGCAACGGGGCGTATACTGGTGAGGACATATACGTCGGTGAGGAAGGGGTCGTGCCAGAACCGGCGGAAGACGGACCAGACGCGCGGCCGTTGCGCAGAGGACGATACGACATGGGACTGGGACAGCTCGCGCCGTTATCCACGCACATCATTGAGGTCGATGGCATTCGTGCCTCCTATGTCCGGGTTGGGCGCGGCCAGCCGGTCGTCCTGCTCCACGGCTGGGGCGGATCGGCCGCGAGCTTCGGGCCGATCCCCGCTCTGCTCGCTGACCGGTGCGACGTGGTGGCGATCGATCTGCCCGGCTTTGGCGCGACCCCCCGACCGCCCGTGCCCTGGGGAACTTTCGAGTACGCGGCGTTCGTGGCATCCTTCCTGCGACAGGGTGGTCTGGCGCCGTGCACGTTGATCGGCCATTCCTTTGGAGGGCGCGTGAGCCTGGCCGTCGCGGCGCAGGAACCAGCGCTGGTGACCCGGCTCGTCCTGGTGGACAGCGCTGGCATCGTGCCGCGCCGGGGACCGCGGTATTATCTGCGGGTATATTCGGTCAAGGCGCTGAGAGCTGCCCTCTCGCTTCCCGGGCTCGCCGGCGTCCGCGCCGCCGTTATGGATCGTCTCTACCGCCGGGTTGGGTCGGCTGATTTCAATGCCGCGACCGATCCGATCCTTCGGGCGACGCTGGTGAGGGTCGTGAACGAGGATCTTCGGCACCTCATGCCGAGCATCAAGGCACCAACGCTCCTCATCTGGGGAGACCAAGACCAGGATACGCCCCTGTCTGACGCGCGCCTGATGGAGCGGCTGATCCCGGATGCTGGTCTGGTCGTCTTCGAAGGCGCCGGTCATTTCTCATATCTTGATCGACTCGACCAGTTCTGCCGGGTCGTGGCCCACTTCATCGAGCACGGATGACTCCGGTTCTTGTCCTCGCGCTGACGGCGCTGCTGATTCTCTCTTGGCTCCGGCTCCTGGTCCTCGACGGCCTGCGGGCGCTGCACATCCTTCAGCTCGAGGAATACCAAACGGTGCGCTATTGGCGATGGCTGATCGGTCATCGCGATCGTACCGTCAATGGTGTGCTCGCTGCTACTGCACTTGCGATCATGCTGATCTCCCTGATCGCGCCCCCCGCGCTGGCGGCCGTTGCGGCGATCGGAGGGATCGGCGCTGGCATTGAGCGGTCGTGGCGCGTCCGCCGCCCAGCGGCCAAGAAACCACTAGTATTGACCGCCCGGGCGCGCCGCCTGCTCGCCGGCTGGATTCTCTGCTCGCTCCTTATTGGGGGGGGAGTCCTTGTTGGCGTCCGGAGCTGGGCATCGGGTCCGTCCTCTGTGCTCGTGGGTGGGACCGCGGCCGTGCTTGTCCTTACCCTGCTGACCTGGCCGCTTATGTCGGCAGCCAATCTGGTGCTCTATCCGGTTGAGGCGTTTCTCCGGAGGTACTACCTGCAGTCGGCACGTCGCGTCTTGCGGAGCACCAGTCCGATAGTGATCGGCGTCGCGGGAAGCTATGGGAAGACGAGCACGAAATCGTTTCTCGCCCAGATCCTCGGCCGCCGGGAAAAGGTCCTGGCCACACCGCGGAGCTTTAACACACCGATGGGGCTGTGTCGGGTCATCCGGGAGAGCCTGGAGCCGGACCACCGCATCTTCATCGCCGAACTCGGGACATATCGTCGCGGCGAGATTCGCCAGCTGTGCCGTCTGGTCGAGCCGCGCATTGGGGTACTCACGGCGGTCGGACCGGAGCATCTCGAACGGTTCGGCTCGATGGAGGACGTTCGTCGGGCCGAGTTCGAGTTGATCGAGGCGCTGCCGCCGGACGGGCTCGCCGTGGTCAACGGTGATGATGAGACCTGCCGCGAATTCGCCGCCCGCGCCCGGTGTCAGTGCCTGCTCGCTGGAGGGCCGCCGCATCCGAATCGGACCATCTGGGCCGAGGAGATTGAGCTCACGAGCGACGGGCTTCGCTTCGTGCTCTGCCTCCACGACGGTCGCCGCGCCGCAGTGGCGACCCCCCTGCTAGGGCGACACAATGTTAGCAACATCTTGCTCGCGGCGGCCGTGGCGTTGCACCAGGGCTTTGACCTTCCGGACCTGGTCGCGGCGATTGCGTGCCTGGAGCCGGTCGAGCACCGACTCCAGCCGATTCGCAACGCCAGCGGCATCGTGGTGATCGATGATACGTATAATTCGAATCCGCGCGGTGCGGCCGGGGCCCTGGAAGTGCTCGCCACCTTCCGCGGCGGGCGGCGCTACTTGGTCACGCCGGGTATGGTGGAGCTGGCCGATTTCCAGGATCAGGCACACCGCGATCTCGGACGTCAGGCGGCCCGTGTCTGTGACGGTGTGATCCTGGTCGGACCGCGGCAGACCCGAGCGATTGCCGAGGGACTGCTCGAGGCCGGGTTCGATCAGGATCGGCTCATTGTCGTGCGCGACCTGGCGGAGGCAACAGAGCGGCTGAAGACGCTACTTGCCCCCGGTGACGTGGTCCTGTTCGAGAATGATCTTCCGGATACGTACGACGAGTAGGGAGACGATGGGCCCCAAGCTGAGGTGGGCGAGGTGGGGCAAGGAGAGAATAGGAAGGATTGGCCGTCGTCGGAGGGACATCGGGAGGAGGTCAAACAGGCGGCGTGAGTAAATTGCGAGTCGGCGTCATCTACGGCAGTCGATCGGTTGAGCACGAGGTTTCTATTATCACAGCGCTCCAGGCCATGGAAGCGCTGGACCCGGAGCGCTACGAGGTCGTGCCGTTATACCTGACCAAGCAGGGCGAGTGGCTGACCGGCCCGGCCCTGCGGCGGCTGGAGACCTACCGGGAGGGAAGGGTCGAGCAGAATCGTGATCTGGTCCGGGCGGTGGTCTTGCCTGTACCAACGCGTGGGGTTCTCCACGTGATCGAGCGGTCCGGACGCCTGCTCCCTTTCCGGGGGACGCCGCGCATTGTCATCGACGTCGCGTTCCCCTGTGTTCACGGCACCTACGGGGAGGATGGTACACTCCAGGGGCTCCTGGAGATGGCCAACATCCCCTACGTTGGCTCGGGGGTCCTGGCCTCGGCAGTCGGTATGGACAAGATTGTCATGAAAGCCGTGTTCCGGGCGGCGAATCTGCCGGTCCTGGACTGCGCGGTCGTACGTCGGGACGAATGGGAGAAGGAACCGGAGCGGGTTGTCGAGCGACTTGCCGACGAGGTTGGCTTCCCCGCCTTCGTCAAGCCCGCCAATCTCGGATCGAGCATCGGCATCACCCGTGCCACGGATCCGGAGAGCCTGCGGCAGGCATTGGAAATCGCCACGCGGTACGATACCCGTCTCGTCGTCGAGCGTGCGCTCGAAGGGGCGGTAGATATCAATTGTGCGGTGCTCGGCCATGGGAATAAGACGCGGGTATCGGTGTGCGAGCAGCCGATAACCTGGGAAGCGTTCCTCAGCTATGAGGACAAGTATATCCGCGGTGGTAAGGCCCAGGGAATGAAAGGGGCGAATCGCCGCATCCCGGCGCCGATCTCCCCGGAGCTCACGGCGATGATCCAGGAGTATGCCCGCCGCGCCTTCGAGGCGATTGATGCGGCGGGTGTCGCGCGGGTGGATTTCCTGGTCACGCCGGATGAGCGTGTCTTTGTGAACGAGATCAATACTCTCCCCGGATCACTCGCCTTCTATCTCTGGGAGGCGACTGACCTCCCGTTCCGGCGCCTGGTTGACCAGCTGATCGAGATCGCGCTCTTACGACACGCCGAGCGTGCACGCACGACCTTTTCGTTCGATTCGGCACTCCTGGCCCGGACGCTCGAGGGAGCGGGGAAGGCGGCGGGCCAGACCGCGCCGACATCTGTCCGGACTTCCCCTGGTCAGGAGAGGCCGTAAAGGGTGCTGTACTTCTCGGTAAGGTAGCGGGTCAGGTGGGTCGGGTTGAGTGGCTCGCCAGTCGCGCGCTGGATCAGGGCCTCCGGCTCGTAGATTCGTCCCCACCGATGGATGTGCTCGCGCAGCCACGCGAGGACGACGCGGAAGTCCCCCGCCGCCAGATGCTCATCGAGTCCGGGCTCATCGCGCCGGATCGCATCCCAGATCTGGGCGGCGTAGAGGTTGCCCAGCGTGTAGGTGGGGAAGTAGCCGAAGAGGCCAGATCCCCAGTGCGTGTCCTGCAGGACACCGCTCGCGTCATTGGGGGGAACGATTCCCAGGAG
>DATGMJ010000231.1:0-4463 GCA_035293685.1 Chloroflexota bacterium
GGCGGGCGAGCGCGGGCCGTACCCGAGCTACCCTGGGTCGAAGTGGGCCCGTGGGCTCCTGCCGCTTGATACCCTTGCCCTTCTCGAGGCCGAGCGGGGCGAGCCGCTCGTCGTCGACCGTTCGAGCACCTTCGACTGGGAGGAGATACGAACCCGGATCCGGGCGCACGGCATGCGGAACAGCAACGTCCTGGCGATTGCCCCAACTGCGACGATCTCCACGATCGTCGGGGTCAGCCCATCGATCGAGCCGACTTACACCAATCTGTACGTGCGCAGCAGCCTCTCCGGGGAGTTCACCGTGGTGAATCCCTTCCTTGTCGAGGAACTCCAACGGCGCGGGCTCTGGGATGCAGAGATGCGGGAAGCACTGAAGTACTATGACGGCTCGGTCCAGCCGATCAGCCGCGTGCCGGCTGATCTCAAAGAGCGCTTCCGTACTGCTTTCGAGATCGATCCTGCCTGGCTGATTGAAGCGGCCAGCCGGCGTCAGAAGTGGATTGACATGGGCCAGTCACTCACCCTCTATCTCGCCGAGCCGAGCGGCCGGCGCCTGGAGGAGATCTACCTGATGGCCTGGACCCGCGGGCTCAAGACTACTTACTACCTGCGAACCCTGGCGGCGACCCAGGTCGAGAAATCGACGCTGGACCTGAACCGCTGGGGCATTCAGCCGCGCTGGATGAAGAGCGCGAGCCCATCCAGCATGATCACGATCCCGCGCTTGCCGGCTGACCCATCCACAGGGGCAACCTGCCCTCCGGAGCCGGACTGTGAGGCATGTCAGTAGCCCGCGGGGAATTCCTACCACTGGGGAGGCCGCCTAGACCGTACGGAGGAAACGATGCGATCGCGTGCCGACGAGACCCGGCGCATCCGGGAGGAGAAGCGCCTGATTAACTGCGAGCAAGTAGACGTGAATCAGCTCATGCCCCTGAAGTACCAGTGGGCGTGGGAGCACTACCTCAATGGTTGCGCCAATCACTGGATGCCTACCGAGGTACCCATGGCCCGAGATATCGAGACCTGGCATTCCTCGGCCCTCACTCCCGCTGAACGGTTGATGGTCCTGCGCAACCTCGGATTCTTCGCCACTGCCGAGAGCCTGGTCGGAAATAACCTCGTCCTGGCGATCTTCCGCCATGTGACCAATGCGGAATGCCGGCAGTACCTCCTGCGTCAGGCATTCGAGGAAGCGATCCATACCCATGCCTTCCTCTACATCGTGGAGAGCCTCGGGCTGGACGAGCGCGAGGTCTTCAATATGTACCGCGAGGTGCCGGTGATCGCCGCCAAGGATGCATTCGAGATGGAGCTCACCGCTGCACTCGCCGACCCCGCGTTTCATACGGCTTCGGCGGAGGGGATTCGGCAGCTCCTCACGAACCTGATCGGCTACTACGTGATCATGGAAGGCATCTTCTTCTACACCGGCTTCGCTATGGTCCTATCCCTCCACCGGCGGAACCTCCTGACTGGCATCGGAGAGCTTTTCCAGTACATCCTGCGGGATGAAACCATCCACCTGAACTTCGGAATCGACCTGATCAATGGCATTCGCCTGGAGAACCCAGCCGTCTGGACCCCGGCATTCCAAGCCGAGGCTGCCGCGCTGATCGAGCGTGCTGTCGCGCTCGAGAGCCAGTACGCGCGCGAGTGCCTGCCGGAAGGCGTGCCTGGCCTTCGGGCGCCGATGTTTGAGCAGTATGTGCAATTCATCGCTGATCGACGGCTGGAGCGGATCGGCCTGCCTGCGCGCTACGGGGCCCGAAATCCATTCCCGTGGATGAGCGAGACGATGGATCTGCCGAAGGCCAAGAACTTCTTCGAGACGCGGGTTACCGAGTATCGAGCGGGGGCGACCTTGCGCTGGGATTGACGCCGCACATCCAGCCTGGCGGACGCCCTCTCTCCAGGAACGCGCGCGCACCGCAGTACGGGAGCCGCAAGTGTTGTGCTGTCTGCCCCCGCGGTGCACGCAGGTCTGGCTGTCCCGCTCTGGTGCGCTCCAAGAAAGAAAAAGGGGCGAACGTCCGTGGACGTTCGCCCCGCGGACAATCGCTGGGGTTACTTCGCGACGACCTTGATCGTCCGCGCCCGGGCATGTGCCGCCTTCGGCAGGGTAACCGTCAGCACTCCGTGCTCGTAGGTTGCCTGGGCCCGATCCCCCTCGACCTCGGTCGGGATCTGGATTCGGTACTCCATCTCCCCACCAAAGGAGTGCCAGATCTCCTTCGCATTCTCCGGCGCCTGCAGGGCCGTCTCGCCCCGGCAGGTCAGAACGTTATCCTCAACCGTGCAGGAGATCGAGTCCGGCTTCAGACCGGGCATCGCAAGCTGAACGATGTAGCTCTCACCGGTCTCCCATAGGTTGCTGCCGGACGGAGCACCCAGTGCCCCCATGCGGTCGAAGATCGAGGGGAGAAGGAAGCTCTCCTGGAACAGGCGATCCATCACCTGCCGCAGAGGAACGAAGGCATCCTCCGGGCGACGGACCAGATTGGTTTCACGCCGAGTAGTCTGCGCCATCGCAGTACCTCCTGATCAGATGCGATGTCGGTAGCTCCGACGCTGCGCCGTCGGGCGGAAGCCCCTGCCGCGAGGCCGACCACCCACCGGCAGCTACTACGATAGCCGATGCTGGTCAGATCGGCATCAGAACCCGGTCAGGGAATGATCAGAAATATCCCCCGGCCGGTCAGTGCGAGCAGGCCGGGCCGATCGGGCATCAGCCGACCCCCGCTGCGACCGGGGCGCCGCGCCGAAAGGCGATCTTCCCGTCGGCCACGTCGACGACGACTGTGTCGCCATCCCGGAAGTCTCCCTGGAGCAGACGCATCGCCAGCGGCTGGACCACCTCCTTCTGAATCGTCCGCTTGAGTGGACGAGCGCCGTAAACTGGGTCGAAGCCCTCGCGTGCCAGGTACGCCCGTGCTTCCGGCGTGAGATCCAGGGTGATCTTGCGCTCCTCCAGCCGCTTCCGCAGTGCCCGGAGCTGGATGTCCACAATCTGCTCAATCTCCGCCAGCCCAAGCGGGTGAAAGATGACAATCTCGTCAATGCGGTTCAGAAGCTCGGGGCGGAAGTGCAGGCGCACCGCCTCCATCACCCGATCGCGGATGACATCCCAGCCCAGGCCGGGCTCAGTGATCCATTGGCTCCCGAGGTTTGAGGTCATAATCACGATCGTGTTCCGGAAATCGACCGTCCGTCCCTGTCCATCGGTCAGCCGCCCGTCATCCAGAAGCTGGAGGAGGACATTGAGCACCTCCGGATGGGCCTTCTCGACCTCATCGAAGAGGATCACACTGTACGGGCGGCGCCGGACGGCCTCGGTCAGCTGACCGGCCTCCTCGTAGCCCACATAGCCCGGCGGGGCCCCGATCAGACGCGAGACAGTATGCTTCTCCTGGTACTCGCTCATGTCGATCCGGACCATCGCCTGCTCGTTATCGAACAGGAACTCGGCAAGCGCCCGGGCTGTCTCGGTCTTGCCGACACCGGTCGGCCCCAGGAAGAGGAAAGAGCCCAACGGCCGATTCGGGTCCTGCAGGCCGGCCCGCGCCGCGCGCACAGCGTTCGCCACCGCGCGAATCGCCTCGTCCTGGCCAACGACGCGTTCCCGGAGCCGCTCCTCCATGTGAATGAGCTTCTCCACCTCCCCCTCGACGAGCTTGCTCACCGGAATACCCGTCCATTTACTGACGACCTCAGCCACATCCTGCTCGTCGACTTCCTCTTTGACCAGGGGCTCCCCATCCCGGGCCCGCTCGCGCAGGGCCTGCTCGGCCTCGGCCAGCTGGCGCTCGAGCTGGGCAACCTCGTACTTCAGACGCGCCGCGCGCTCCCAGTCGGCTCGCAGGGAGGCCTGCTCGAGCTCATTGCGCGCGGCATCAATCCTCTCTTGAAGCTGGCCGACCTGGTTCAGCTGGGCGATCTCGTGCTGCCAGCGTGCCTCCAGCGCCGCCGCCTTCTCTTTCAGATCGGCCAGCTCCTGCTCCAGGCGGGCCAGCCGCTCCCGCGAGGCATCGTCGCGCTCCTTGCGCAGCCCTTCGCGCTCGATCTCCAGCTGCATGATGCGCCGGCGGACCTCGTCGAGCTCGGCCGGCATGCTCGTCGCCTCCATGCGCAGGCGCGAGGCCGCCTCGTCAATCAGGTCAATCGCCTTGTCCGGCAGGAAGCGGTCAGCAATGTAGCGGTGCGAGAGCACCGCCGCCGCAACCAGGGCGGTATCCTTAATGCGCACTTTGTGGTGCTGCTCGTAGCGCTCGCGCAGTCCGCGCAGGATGCTGATCGTATCCTCGACCGACGGCTCTCCAACGTAGACTGGCTGGAAGCGCCGCTCCAGGGCAGCGTCCTTCTCGATGTGCTTGCGGTACTCGTCCAGGGTCGTCGCGCCGATGCAGTGGAGCTCCCCCCGCGCCAGCATGGGCTTGAGCATATTCGAGGCATCCATCGCCCCC
>DATGMJ010000232.1:0-8786 GCA_035293685.1 Chloroflexota bacterium
CGGGAGGGGGAACATGGAGTCGGCGCGTGGTTCGAGCGATATCCGCGTGAGCGATGCGGAGCGCGACCGCGCGATCGCGGTCCTGCGGGATGCGTGCGTCGAAGGCCGGCTGACGCTGGATGAGTTCTCCGCTCGGGTGCGGGCGGCGATCGCCGCCCGCACCCGAGCGGAGCTGGCGGAGCTGACGCACGATTTACCGGCCGCGCCGGTAACGCGGTCGGCGCGGGAGACGTCCTGGATCCTTGCCATTCTGGGATCGGCAAGGCGAGATGGCCGCTGGCGGATTGCCCGTCAGACCGGCGTCGTGGCCCTCATGGGGGGATGTTCACTCGACCTGCGGCAGGCATTCATCGAGGGGAGCGAGGTCGCGATCACCGTGCTCGCGCTGATGGGCAGCGTGCGGATCATCGTCCCGCGGGAGATCCCCGTGGAGGTCGAGGGCCTGGCGATCCTGGGGAGCAAGAAGAGCCGTCTGGGCGACCACGAGCCCCGCGGGGATGGTCCGGTCGTGCGAATCCGCGGTCTGGCGCTCATGGGCAGCCTCGAGGTCGTGGCGCGCTGACGGCCGCTGTCAGAGAGGGATTCCCAGAAGGGGAGCGAGGACGCCGACGATCACGTAGAGGATCGAGAGGGCTCCGATGCTGACCACCGTTGCCCAGGCAAGCGCATTGAAGAGCCGTCCGTTCCGGTATTGCCCCATGACCTCCGGGTCGCTGGCCAGCTTGACGATGAAGATCAGCAGGGGCACGAGCAGGAGCGCATTGACGACCTGCACGATCAGCAGGAGCTGGATCAGCGGAATGCCGGGGATGAGCGTGATCAGGGCACCGATCGTAATGAGCGAGGTGAACAGGTAGTAGAAGACCGGGGCCTCGCTCGGGTTGAATGAGAGCCCCTTTTCCCAGCCGAAGGCTTCGGTGATCGAGAAGGCGGTGGCCACCGGGAGAACGCCCGCCGCGAGCATCGAGGCCCCGAGCAGGCCGATCCCGAAGAGGATCCCGGCATAGGGGCCCGCGACAGGGATGAGGGCCTGGGCGGCATCGGCCGCGGTCTCGATCGTCACGTGCCGCGTATAGAGCGTCGCCGCCGTGCAGACGATGATGAAGAAGCTGATGAGGTCGCCGAAGATCGAGCCCACGATCACGTCCACCCGCTCGTAGTGGTATTCGCGCACGGTGATGCCCTTATCCACCACCGATGACTGCACGAAGATCTGCATGTACGGTGTGATCGTCGTGCCGACGGTCGCGATGAACATAAAAATGTAGTCGCGATCGAGGCGGAACGAGGGGATCAGGGCGTGGCGGGCGACCGCGCCCCAATCGGGATGGGCCAGGACAGCCGAGATCGGATAGGCGAAGAAGGCGAGGGTCATCACCAAAAAGAGCCGCTCGACCTTCTCGTACGACCCGCGCGTGACGAGCCACCAGAGCAGGAGCGCGGCCACCGGCACCGACAGGTAGCGGGTGACACCGAAGATCTCCAGGCTCGCCGCAATGCCCGCGAACTCGGACATGGTCGTGATCCCGTTGGCAATGAGGAGCAGGAGCATCGCGAAGACGGTCCAGCGCGGGCCGAACTGCTCGCGGATGAGCTCGGAGAGCCCTTTGCCGGTCACGGCGCCCATGCGGGCGCACATCTCCTGCACGATGATCAGGCTGACCGTGATCAGGATGATCATCCAGAGCAGTTCATAGCCGAGGCTCGCTCCGGCCGCCGCATACGTGGCGATCCCCCCAGCGTCATTGCCGGCGTTTGCCGCGATCAGGCCGGGCCCGAGGATCGCGAGATATGAGAGGAGAGGCAGACGTCGCCAGGGGCGGCGAAGCCAGGCGTGAAAGGAGAGCCAGGGACGTGAAACAATCTGCCAGACCGGTGCCTGCCAGACATCCTTCAGGGCCACGCCGGTCCCAGCTCCGTCACCGGAAAAGCCGCGGCAGGCGCCGCTGCCACTCTTCGGGCAGGATCACGTCAATGGCATCGTCAACGGTGACGACCCCGAGGAGATGATCGTCCTCATCGACGACGGGGAGCGCCAGGAGGTTGTAGTGGGCGATTGTCCGCGCGACCTCGTCGGCGGGATCGGCCGGCCGTGCCCGGATGACCTCGCGCGTCATGATCTCCCGGAGCTTCGTATCGGGCGGCGCGGTCACCAGCTGGCGGAGAGAAACGACCCCAACCAGTCGTCCATTGATCTCGTGGTCGACGACGTAGATGTAGTAGATCTGATCCGGCAGGTCCTTCTGCTGCCGCAGGCGCCCGATCGCCTGGCGCGCGGTGAGATACTCCGGCATGGCGACGAACTCGGTGGTCATCATGCCGCCCGCAGAGTCCTCCGGATAGGTCATCAGCTTCTGAACCTCGGCGGCCTCGTCAGCGGCCATCTCCTTGAGGAGGCCTTCAGCCTGCTCGGCCGGTAGCTCTCCGAGGAGGTCTGCCGCGTCATCCGGGTCCATCTCTTCCAGGATGTCCGCCGCATCGGCCGGCGGGAGGGCGGAGATGATCGCGGTCGAGACGGCGGGCTCGAGCTCCTCGACGGTGTCGGCCGCGAGCGGCTCGCCGAGCGAGGCGAGGACCTCGCTCGCCTGAGGGTAAGCGAGTTCCTCGACGAGCTGGGCGATATCGGCCGGGTGGAGGCGAGCGATCTTGTCGTGCGGAATGACGAGCTTCACTTGCGGCACTTCGCTCGCGAAGAACTCCACCTGGCTCCACGAGATCAGCTTACGGGTGAGGCGCCCCTCGATGAGCCGCCGCGGGAGGACCCGGGCGAGGAAGCCTGCCGTGCTGACATCGGCCGCGACGAGCCGCAGAACCCGCCCGTACTGGGCGAGCTGGGCATCGTTGACCCGCACGACCCGACGGCCCGCAACGTCGACGATCTGACGGTCGAGGACGTCGCGTCCGAGGAGGACCTCGCCGTCACGGCGCTCGAACGGGCGCAGGTCCAGTCGGCTCGTCGCCAGCTGGACCCCGGACGGACCGATCGTCGCGACGGCATCCCACGGGACATAGACGGGGGTGGGGATGCCGCCGACCGTGACCAGCAGTCCCTTGACCTTTGGAAAGGGGTCCGTTCCGACCTGGACTACCAGATCCCGCAGTGTTCCCAGCCGCTCGCCCGTAGGGCTGGTAACGCGCACCCCGAGCACCTCGGAGAGATAGAAGAGCACTGTCGAGATATCCCGCGTCGTAATCGTCATGATAAGGATCCAGGCCTTCAGAATCGCTCGTCGCATCCGATCTATCGGGTGGTGGCATACGCCGTACCCCGTGCCAACCCGCGGGCGCCCCGGGCTCCCGAGTCATCCTCGATGATTGTACCCGATCTTTGGGTGTTTCCTTACCGGATATTTAATCGCAGGTTAACAATTGATCGGTATGATCGTTTCAGAGCGGTGAGGAGGAGAGCGGGTAGCATGCTCGCTGATCGCGGCGGAGGTTTACTGCCGCCGCGGGTCTTCCCGCCCGGTCTGGAGAATCGGCCGTCTGGTCGAACGTGGTAAGAGGCGAGATGGCACGTTCAGTGGTTGTCCCCCTGCCCGGGAAGCGGCGTGCGGTCGCGCCGTGGGCGTTGGGCGGCGCGGCACTTCTCATCATCATTCTGGCGATCCTGGCGCTGACGGGGGCGCTGGCCCAGGCGCGGGATCTGATACCGGGGCTGCGGCAGAGTGCCCCGGCCTATCAAACGGCCACGGTCCAGCGCGGGAACATCGAGGTCAGCGTCACGGCGACCGGTCCGATCGAGGCGGTGAACAGCCTCCCACTGACCTTCAAGACGTCTGGCAAGCTGGCCGAGCTGGATGTTCAGCCGGGCGACCGTGTGAAGAAGGGGCAGGTCCTGGCCAAGCTCGACACGACCGACCTGCAGACGGCGCTGGAGCAGGCGAAGGCCAATCTGGCCCAGGCCCAGGCTAACCTGGCCAAGGTGCAGGCCGGCGCGACGGCCGAGCAGCGGAATGCGGCCAAGGTCGCAGTCGATAACGCGCGGACCGCCGCGGCGAATGCCCAGGCGAACGTGGCGACGGCCAAGGCAAACGCGGCCCAGTCGATCGCCGCGGCCCAGGGGAACGTCCGGACTGCCCAGCTCAACGTGCAGGCGGCCCAGGATGCGCTGAAGGCGGCCCAGGATCAGCAGGCCCGGGGGCTCGCGGCGGATCAGGTCGCGGTCCAGAACGCCGAGAAGAACCTCGAGGCGGCCAAGGCCGCGGCCGCGGCAGATCTCCCGATTCAGCAGCAGAACCTCGAGAAGGCGAAAGACAGCCTGTGGTCGGCCCAGATCAACCGGGATGCGATCTGCGGGCGCTCGAAAGGCCCGGACTGCCAGGCGGCAAACGCGAATGTCGCCGCGGCAGAGACGGCGGTGACCCAGGCGGCGGCGCAGGTGGCCCAGAGCCAGCAGCAGGACCAGCAGCAGATTGCCCAGGCCCAGGCCCAGCTCGACCAGGCGAGGGCCCAGCTGGAGAACGATAAGGCCAAGCTGGCGGCCGCGGTGACCAGCGCGCAGAACCAGCTCAAGCAGGCCCAGGCCGCCCTGGCCAATGCGCAGACGTCGGTCGCCCAGGCGCAGGCCCAGGCGACAGCGACGGTCCAGAATGCCCAGGCCCAGGCAGACCAGGCCGCGGGCGCGCTGAAGGCGGCCGAGGCGAGCTATCAGCAGACGGTTGCCCCGCCCGATCCGGCCGATATTGCGGCGGCCAAGGCGCAGGTCATCAACGCCCAGGCGGCGGTAGACCAGGCCCAGGCAAATCTTGACGCGGCAGTTCTCACCGCTCCGTTTGATGGGGTCGTGGCCGAGGTCAATGGAACAGTCGGCCAGCAGGTCAGCGGCGGGCCGGTGGGTGGATCGTCCTCTTCATCTTCCTCATCGACCTCGTCGAGCTCGACCGGGGCCCTGATTACCCTGGTGGATCTGACCAATCTCCGCGTAACCACCCAGGTGAACGAGGCGGATATCGCCAAGGTCAAGGTTGGGGATCCGGTTACCTTCAGTGTCAGTGCGTTCCCGGACAAGGTCTTCACCGGGAAGGTGCTGAGCATCCAGCCGGTCGGCACGGTGGTGCAGAACGTCGTCAACTATAATGTGGTCTGCTCGATCCAGTCGACGCCGGACGCGACGCTCTACCCAGGGATGACCGCGGCGGCGACGATCATCGCCGATCGCCGAAACGGCGTGCTGGTGGTTCCGAATACGGCCCTGTCGTTTGCCCAGACCGCGATTCGGGACCGTCTGGTCAGCTTCGCGGGCTTTGGCGGTGCTCGCCAGACCGGGGGCGGTGAAACCCCGGCCGCGCGTCAGCAGACTGGACAGCGGGCGCAGGCGCGGCCGACGGGGAGCGCGGGGACGACCGGATCGGGCGGCGGCTTCTTCCGATCCGGCGGCCAGACCGGTGCGGTGGGGCAGGAGTCCGCAGCGAATCGCGGGATCGTGCTGACGCTGAAGGATGGCCAGCTGGTGCCGGTCCGGGTGACCCTGGGGATCACCGATGGGACCAGGACCGAGATCCTTTCTGGTCTTAACGAAGGGGATACGGTAGTCATCGGGGCCACTGGCGCCGCGGCCAGTCGGACGACCGGTCAGACCCGACCCGGCGGTCCGGGGGGCGGCCCAGTTGTCGTTGGTGGGTTTGGGCGATGAGTTCGGTCCCGATCAATGGCCAGCCGGCCCGGCCGGTCATCCACGTCGAGCACCTGACCAAGGACTATTACCTGGGCGCGACGGTCGTGCACGCGCTCCGCGGCATCACGCTCGACGTCTATCCCGGCGAGTTCGTCGCGGTCATGGGGGCATCGGGGTCGGGGAAGTCGACCTTTATGAACCTGATCGGCTGCCTGGATCGGCCGACCAGCGGCATCTATCTCCTTGATGGGATCAATGTCGCCGATCTCGGGCCGGACGAGCTGGCGCTGGTGCGCAATCGCAAGGTGGGATTTGTCTTCCAGGGGTTCAACCTGCTCCCCCGGATGACCGCCCTGGGGAATGTCATGCTGCCGATGGTCTACGCCGGCGTTCCCCGCGAGCGCATGGCGGAGCGGGCGCGCGCCGCCCTGGCGGCGGTCGGCCTGGAAGAGCGCGCCTTCCACCGACCGTCGGAGCTGTCCGGCGGCCAGCAGCAGCGCGTGGCCATTGCCCGGGCGCTGGTCAATGGGCCGTCGATCATCCTGGCCGACGAGCCCACCGGCAACCTCGACAGCCGGACGAGCATCGAGGTGATGGCGATCCTGCAGCAGTTGAACGCGCACCGCATTACTATTGTCCTGGTGACCCACGAGCCGGACATCGCGGCATTCTGCAAACGCATTGTCCGGTTCCGTGATGGGCGGGTGATCCAGGATCAGGTCAACCCGGCGCCGCGTAGCGCGGCCATGGCGCTGGCGGAGCTTCCACCCGAGGACACGGAGGTGATGGTGACGTGAGCACGGTCGAATCGGTCCCGCAGGTTGTCGCCGACCGACCCGACGGCGCGGTCGACGAGGTTGTGACCGGCATTCGGGAGTGGGAGGTCGTCCTCGGGCCACTGCCTGCCGAGGCGACCGGCTCGATGGCCGTCCGCGAGAGCATCTCCGCGGCGATCGAGGCGCTCCAGGCGAACAAGCTCCGCGCCTTCCTCACCACCCTGGGGATTATCATCGGCGTCTCGGCGGTCATCGTGATGATCGCGCTGGGCGAGGGCGCCCGGCAGTCCGTTCAGGAACGCCTCGCGCGCCTGGGAACGAATATGCTGGTGATCATGCCCGGCTCGGGCAATATCGGGGGGGTGCGCACCGGGAATGGCGCTCTGCCCTCGCTCAACGAGAGCGATGCCCAGGCCATCCTCGCGCAGATACCGGGCGTGGTTGCGGTGAGCCCGATTCTGAACGCGGGCGGCACGCAGGTCGTCGCGGGCGATCAGAACTGGAGCACCCAGATCCAGGGCGGCTATCCCTCGATCTTCACGCTGCAGGATTGGCAGATCGCCGAGGGGCAGGCCTTCGATGAGGGCGACGAAAGCTCGGCGGCCCTGGTCTGCGTGATCGGGCAGACCGTCGCGCGCAATCTCTTCCCCACGACGGATCCGGTGGGACAGAAGATCCTGATCCGGAATGTGCCGTTCACGGTCAAGGGGGTGCTGGCTCCCAAGGGGAGCAACGGCTTCGAGGATCAGGATGACATCATCCTGATGCCGTACGAGACGGCCCAGATTCGCCTCTTTCACCGCCCCTTCGTGAACAGTATCTACGTCCAGGTTGCTCAGAGCGATCAGATCGATACCGTCCAGCAGGCAATCACCGATCTGCTCCGGACGCGGCACCACATTCGACCGAACCAGCAGGATGACTTCCGCGTGCGGAACAACAACCAGATCATCGACACGGCGCAGCAGGCCAGCAACACCTTCACCTACCTCCTCGCCGGCGTGGCGGCGGTCTCGCTCGTCGTCGGCGGGATCGGTATTATGAACATCATGCTGGTATCGGTGACCGAGCGGACGCGGGAGATTGGCATCCGCATGGCTGTTGGCGCGCGGGGGGCGAATATCCTGTCGCAGTTCCTGATCGAGGCGGTGCTGCTCAGCGTGGTGGGCGGCATCGTGGGCATCCTCATCGGGATGGGGGGATCGGTGGGACTGAGCCGCATCGCGGGTTGGGAGACGATCATCACCCCGCAGGCGATCTTGCTCTCCTTCGGCTTCGCGGCGCTGGTTGGGGTCTTCTTCGGCTACTACCCGGCGCGCAAGGCAGCCCAGCTCGATCCGATCGAGGCCCTGCGCTACGAATAGACCATGAGTACCAGGCTCCGGGACGAGAGGCGAGTTCCGCACTCCCCTCCCGGAGCGCGTTCCCGTGTCGATGACCGCGTGCGGCGCGAGGGGTGCGCACGGGTGTCCGCGCGATATCCTCGCCTGGTACTCTCACCACTGCACCGCGGCCCGTCCCGCGGGCGTGCCGGGCCGCGAACGCCGGTGATCCAGGAATCGAGGCGCTATGACTGCCAGGCAACACTCTCCCACGGATGATGCCCTTCCCCGGAACGGCCCTCTGGCGGCGTTCCTCCCCCTCAGCCGCCGTGCCCTGCTCCGGTGGTGCGGCGGGATAGGGGCCGGGGCGTTCGCCGCGCTGCTGGGCACGGCGGCCTGCTCGGGGCCGCCGCTGAATGTCCCGGCAACGCCGACCGGGCGGTCCGGGGGATCTCCGCCGGGGAAACGGCCCGCGGCACCGAGGTCAGGGTCGGGGACCGCGACGGCGGTCGTGACGAGGGCTGCGTCGGCAAGCGCGCCGCTTCCGTCGTCCGGGCGTTCGTCCCAGCCGCACGTGCTCCTGGTCACGATCGATACACTGCGGGCGGACCGCCTTGGATGCTATGGCTACGCCCGCGCGCACACGCCGGTCCTTGATCGCCTGGCACGGGAAGGGGTCCGCTTTGAGCAGGCGATCTGTCAGCTTCCCCAGACCAATGCGTCGCACGCCGCGCTGATGACCGGCCTCTATCCGAGCACGAATGGCGTGAAGGTCCACATGGTCGACAAGCTTCCGCCGGGGAGCCAGACGCTGGCGAGCGTCTTCGCCGATGCAGGCTACCGCACGGCTGGCATCTACAGCTGGGTCAGCCTGGACGAGCAGTTCTGCGGGCTCGATCAGGGCTTTCAGACCTACGAGGGGTATGTCCTCAATCGTTCAGTGATCTTCTCGGATCCCCGGCTGGAGAGCCTGGCCGCGACGTATCGGCAGATCAAGGCGGCCCTCCCGATTCTGAAGACGGCCGATCTCGTGCTTGGCTCAAGCGAGCATATCGAGGAGTCGCTCGATGG
>DATGMJ010000233.1:0-7616 GCA_035293685.1 Chloroflexota bacterium
TTCTCTACGCCGATCCGTCCCGGATTCCCGATCCGTATGTCGCCCTTGCCGCGCACCGCCTGGCGCGAGGCTCGACGACCGCGGTGATCGTGACCACCCGCTCGCCGAGCATCGCTCCGGAGACAGAGGATCTGGTCCGGGCGATTCGTGCATACGATCCCGGCGGGGGCCTGCATCTTATGGTCGATGGAAGCGCTGGGGCCGCCGTGGACATTGTCGCGGCATTGTACCAGCAATTCCCCCGGGCGCTTCTCCTGATCATCGGCTTGACCTATGTCTCCCTCTTCCTGCTGTTCCGGTCGGTCATCCTGCCGCTCAAGGCGATTCTCATGGATGCCCTGAGCCTGTTCGCAAGCTATGGGGCGCTCGTGGTGATCTTCCAGCAGGGATTTCTGGCCAATCTGCTCGGCTTTGAGCCTCTGGGTTTTGTCGAGGCCACGCTTCCGATCATCATGTTTTGCATGCTCTTCGGGCTGAGCATGGACTACGAGGTTTTCCTCCTGAGCCGGATTCAGGAAGCCTACCGGCGCTCTGGCGACAACACCGCCAGCGTGACCGAGGGATTGGCCCGGAGCGGCCAGGTGATTACCAGCGCGGCGATGATCGTTGTGATTGTCAGCCTCTGCTTTGTCAGCGCAGATATTGTCTTGATCAAGGCGCTCGGCCTGGGCGCAGCGATCGCAGTGTTCCTCGATGCGACCATCGTGCGCGCTCTCCTCGTGCCAGCGCTCATGCGGCTACTGGGGGACTGGAACTGGTGGATGCCGCGCTTCCTGCGGGTCGGCCTGCCGCGATCGGTCGTACTGCGATGAGACGACGCAGTTTCGCTCTTCTCCTGCTGAGTGCGGTTCTCGCTGGCTGTGCTCCGTCCATACAGCAACCGCTGCACGATGTCCCGCCGGTCCCGACACCGACGCCGCATCCAATCCGTCTCCCCCAGGATGATGCGCCGCACACTGATCTGACCGAATGGTGGTACTATACCGGCCACCTGCTGGCTGTATCCGGTCTGCGCTACGGCTTCGAGCTGGTTGTTTTCCAGGTGGCACGAGCCGGGGCTCCCTTCTACTACGCTGCTCACTTCGCGATCACCGATCACCAGCGGCGGGCGTTCCACTTTGCCCAGGCTACCTGGAGCCTTGATCGTCCACCGTTGTCGTTCGATCTGGAACACGGAGGCTGGCGCATCAGCGGCGATGGCCACACCGATCGCCTGGCCGCGGCGATGCCCGATTATGCGATTGACCTGCGCCTGGAGCCGCGGAAGCCGCCAACCCTGCACGGCATGCGGGGCGTCGTCTCCTTCGGTCCAGTCGGGGATTCGTACTATTACTCGGAGACGCGCCTGGACGTTACCGGGACGATCTCCGATCACGGGATCCGACAGATGGTGACTGGCCAGGCATGGAAGGATCGGCAGTGGGGGAACTTCCTGGTTCTCGACCGGGGCGGCTGGGACTGGTTCAGCATCCAGCTCGACGATGGGCGCGATCTCATGCTGTTCCTCCTCCGGGGGCCTCTTGGCGAGGTGACGCCCGCCTACGGGACGCTGGTCCTGCCCAGTGGGGCTCCCCGGGTGCTGGAGCCCGGCGCGGCTGTGGTCGCGGCGACCGGACAGTGGACGAGCCCCCGGACCGGTGTACGCTACCCGTCTGGCTGGAGCGTCAGCCTGCCGGTCCAGGGATTGCACCTGGAGCTGAGGCCGGTCATCCCCGATCAGGAACTCGATACGCGATCGAGCACTGGGCAGATTTACTGGGAAGGGGAAGTCGTGATTGATGGGAGCAGTGATGGGCGGCCGGTTGCGGGCCAGGGCTACGTCGAGCTGACCGGCTATGCGGCGGACCGGACGTGACCATCCCACGGCGTTCCCACAGATGGAAAATCAGGAGACTTCACGGATGTACCGAAGAGAGGAGGACCCTTCGGAGCGATGAATCAGCACCTTGATGTTGTCCAGGCAGTCATCATGGCCGTGCTCCAGGGCATAACCGAGCTCTTCCCGGTCAGTAGCCTTGGTCATGCGGTCGTTCTGCCGCATCTGCTCGGCTGGCAAATCGATCAGGAGGCGCCGGGCTTTCTGCCATTTCTGGTTGCACTACACCTCGGGACAGCCCTGGCGCTCTTGATCTACTTTCGGACTGACTGGTGGTGCCTGCTTTCCAGCCTCTGGCCGCAGGAAGATGGGCCATCCACTCGGGAGAACCGCTACCTGCTTGCCCTCATCGTCATCGGCACGATCCCGGCCGGCTTACTGGGGCTTCTGCTCGAGAAGCGTCTGGCCCTGCTTTTCGGGCGCTACCAGTTCTCGGCGGTCTTCCTCGTGCTCAATGGCGGGCTTCTCTGTGCAGGCGAATGGCTTCGCCGCCGGCGACGGGTCCGGGGGCTGGATGAGCTACGCCCTCTCCAGGCGGCGGCCATTGGGATGAGCCAGGCTCTTGCTCTCTTACCGGGCTTCTCACGGTCCGGCGCGAGCATGGTCGGCGGGCTGTTAGTCGGGTTGACCCATCAGGCGGCGGCACGCTTCTCCTTCCTGTTAGCCACGCCGATTATCCTGGCCGCGGGCCTTCTGGAGATCCCGAAGCTCTTCCAGCCGGCTGCCCGGCCGGAGCTCGGGCCCGCCGTCGTGGGCGGCGCTGCTGCGGGAATGGTCGCCTATGCCAGCACGGCAGTCCTGATGCGCTATTTCAAGCAGCAGGAGGTGTACGCGCTGGTGCCGTTCGGCGTGTACTGCGCTCTGCTCGGACTGGCGGCGCTTCTGTTGGGCTGAAATCCCAGAGCCGGCAGGGCACAGCCCGTACTCGCGTGGTCCCTGCCGGCGGGCCGAGGGGAGAGGTAGCTCCTCCTCCCGGCTACTCCAGGTAATCGCGGAGCTTGCGGCTGAGCTTGGGGTGACGGAGTTTACGCAGTGCTTCCGCCTCGATCTGGCGGGCGCGCTCACGGGTCACTCCCAACTCGGCGCCGACCTCCTCCAGGGTGCGCCGTCGCCCATCCTCGAGACCGAAGCGAAGCTGCAGCGCGCGGCGCTCCCGGGGGGTTAGCTCATTGAGGACATCCTCGATCTGCTCGCGGAGCAGGTCATGAGCAACGGCCTCTGATGGGGCGACTGCCGCGGTATCGGCAATGAAGTCGCCGAGATCGCTCTCGTCCTCCTCGCCGACGCGCGTTTGAAGAGAAATAGGCATCTGCGAGGCGCGGAAGATCTCCCGGATCCGATCGGCGGACATGCCGACAACGCTCGCGATTTCCTCCGGCGTCGGCTCGCGGCCGAGCTCCTGCTGGAGACGGCGTGAGATCTGGATCAGCTTGTTGATCGTTTCCACCATGTGGACCGGGATCCGGATCGTCCGGGCCTGATCAGCAATGGCCCGGGAGATCGCCTGGCGGATCCACCAGGTCGCGTAGGTCGAAAACTTGAAACCGCGCCGCCAGTCAAACTTTTCGACCGCTCGGGTCAGGCCGATGTTCCCTTCCTGGATCAGATCCAGCAGGGGAACCCCGCGTCCGATGTAGCGCTTCGCCACGCTGACGACCAGGCGGAGGTTCGACTCGGTGAGCTTCTGCCGCGCGGCATCCCCTTTCTGGACCAGGCTCATCAGGTGCGCACGCTCATCCGGTGAGAGGTCCGGTCGGGAGAGTTGCTTGAGCGCCTCCTTTCCCTGCTCGATCGCCTGAGCAAGAGAAACCTCCTCTTCGGCGGTCAGGAGCGGGACGCGGCTGATCTCACGCAGATACATCGCAGCCGGAGTGGAGATGCCTGGCTGGCTGACCTCGACATCGACCTCCGGCTCGATGTCAAACTCTTCCTCGGCTTCCTGGGACTCGGAAATCCACCGCTGTTGAATCAGATCTTCGACATCGCCGACGTCGGCATCGTTCTCGGTCTCGATCGGAAACCCCAGATCGCGCTCGATCGGGTCCCGGGCTGCCGCGCGTCCTGCCGCTGATCGTCGGCCCCCGTGACGGAGGGACGCTCCGCCCTCGCTGTATCGCATCGAGTCACCCCCGTGTGTCGTAGGTGCCAGCAAATGGTGTGCCACTAGGTGGCCGAGCAGGCGCTCCGCGCCGGCACGCTTCTTGCAGAAGGTCCTGGGCTTGTGAGCAGCGACGAGGAAAGGCTGGCCTGTGCCGATCCTGGCCGGGGCCGCACACCGCGCCAATGGCTCCCGGATCGTGCGCCCGCACGAGCTATCCCCGGTTCGCGGACCATCCCATCCTGCCAATCCGTGACCGGTGTAGCTCGAGCACGCGTCCTCGGCTTCACTGGTCGATCCAGGGAGTACGCGGCCGAGGATCGGTGCGCCTCGCAAGAATCAATTCCGCTGGACGGCGACGGTTTGCCGCTGCTACCCGGTCTACTCACTCGCGGGCCGCGCCGTTCCGTGATGACGTGTTGTCCACCTGACCGGGCGACGACGCTGTCGCCTTATCACATTCCCGTCGTCTGGGGTCCAGACGGACCGCCTCTACCAACCCTGCCGTTCGCGACTCGGAAAGCCCGCATTCCGTGCCAAGCTTGCGGGGCTATGTCTGACTCGCTTCGTTCGTCTACTAAGACGGTTTTCCGGTACCTGCCGGTCCCCCATGCGTAACCATTATACGAAAAACCGGCGGATAACTGCAAGATTTTGTACAGTGAAGGTGAATGCGTGCATATGCTAGCACATCAGGTGCGGAACTGACGATCGCCTGCATCGCCCAGTCCGGGAAGGATGTAGCCCGCGGCGTTCAGCTGGCGGTCTTCTGCGGCGAGGTAGATCTCGACCGCCGGATGGGACTCGTGCAGGCGCCGGATACCCTCCGGTGCTCCGATGATCCCAACGAACTTGATATGCTGGACGCCCCATCGTGTGAGCAGGTCAACTGCGGCAACGGCCGACTGTCCGGTGGCGAGCATCGGATCCAGGATCAGATAGACATCCGCCCGGGGGATCCCCTGGAGGCGGCTGTAGTACTCCACGGGCAGGAGCGTGGCATGGTCGCGGTAAATGCCCAGGTGGCGAACATCGGCGGTCGGGAACAGCTCCAACGCCGCCTCGACCATGCCCAGCCCGGCCCGAAGGATCGGGGCAAGGCCCACTCGCTGGGCCAGCGTACTTACCTCGGCGACCTCCAGAGGGGTCTCGATCCGTTCAGTCCAGAGCGCGAGATCGGCGGTCGCCTCGTACAGCAGGAGGAGGGTGAGCTCGCGAATGAGCTGGCGGAACAGCCAGGGGGGCGTATCGCGCCGCCGCAGGAGGCCCAGCTTGTGGCGGACCAGTGGATGCTGGGAGATGTGCACCGACACCCCACCCTCCGGCGGCTCCACCTCAGGTGTTCCCCGTAATGCGCTCATCCCCCGTGATGCGAACGAGGAGAACCGGCTGGGAAAACTCCGAGAGGAGACGCGGGGCCACGCTACCAGCGAATGTGCCGTCCAGCCCGGACCGGCCGTGGGTCGCCAGGACGATCAGATTGACCTGGTTGAGATCCGCGACCTGGGCGAGCTGCTGGGCCGTACGCCCGCGGGTGACGCTGGTATGGACCTCCCGCCCTTCCTCACGCAGGGCGCTGGCCTTTGCTTCCAGGTACCGTGCCGCGTCGTCCTGGACAAGGTCGAGCAGGGCGGCTGTCGCCGTCGGAGTGAAGGTCGCGCTCACGACGAGATCCCCGCTGGCGGTTCCGATTGTTGGAACGACCGAGGCGAGCATCAGGCGGGCACCGGTCGCACGGGCAATCGTCTGCGCATAGTCCAGCGCGATCTCTGCGTCCCGGCTTCCATCGAGCGGAACCAGGATGGTCCGGCACGCGTACGGCTCGAGCTGCCCACCGGTCGGCGGACGGACAATGACCGTAGGGATCTTGCCGCGCCGCACTACCTGCTGAGCGATACTTCCAAAAAGCAGGTCGCGTAGACCGCCGCTCCCGTGCGTGGTCAGAATGATAAGATCCGCTCCGATCGCTTCAGCGTAGGCAACGATGCCGCGCGCGACATCACCTGCCTCAGCCGTTTCGACGTGCCAGTCAATCACGATGTCCTCAGATGCCCAGCGTTGGGCAACCGCTGGCAGATATGCAGCGGCGCTGGCCGGGTCGCGGAGGTGCGGTTCACCGTGGATCGTGCGCGGTGCCGATCGCTCCACCACGTGCACGAGAGTGATCCGTGCACCAAGCGGCCGCCCGAGGCCAACTGCGATGGGAAGAGCGGCCTCGGCCATAACCGATCCATCGAGAGGAACCAGGAAATGCTGTAAGGATGCCACGGTGATTTACCCGCTGATCACCTGAGCCAGAAGGAAAAGATTCAGAGCGACAATGATAACCGTCGCAAGACTGGCAACTGCAGTCGTGAGCCTCCGGTTCACAAGCTCTTTCATGATAGCACGCTGTCGGGTGAACAGGACGAGTGGGATCAGCGCGAACGGCAGACCGAAGCTAAGCGTGACCTGGCTGATGACCAGAGCGCGCGTGGGATCGATCCCAAGCGCGATCACGGCGAGCGCCGGGAGCATGGTCACCGCTCGCCGGAACCACAGGGGAACGCGCCGCCGCAAAAATCCTTGCATGACGACCTGACCGGCCATAGTTCCCACAGTGGACGACGACAGTCCCGACGCAAGCAATGAGATAGCAAAGATCGTACCTGCGGCTGTTCCAAGCAGAGGCGTCAGGGTGCGGTATGCTTCCTCAATTGTCCCGATGTCGTGCAGACCTGCTCGGAAGAAGGTTGAGGCGGCCATGACCAGCATAGCCACGTTGACCAGACCGGCAATGCCCATGGCCAGGACCACATCGATGATCTCGAAGCGAAAGAGCCGCTGGCGCTCGCGTGGCGTCTGAACGACGATGCGGCTCTGGGTGAGATGGGAGTGGAGAAAGATCACGTGCGGCATCACCGTTGCTCCGATGATGCCCACTGCCAGGAGCAGATCCTCGCCCCCTCCCAATCGAGGAGTGAGAATAGCCTGACCGATTGCGAGCCAACTGGGGCGATCAAAGAACGTCTCGATGATGTAGCAAAGGGCGATCACCCCAACAAAGGCGCTGATCAGCGCCTCGAGAGGGCGAAAGCCGTAGCGCTCCAGGCCGAGAATCACGAAGGTGATGAGCCCGGTCAACAGGCCGGCGGCGAAAAGGGGGATGTGAAAGAGGAGATTCAACCCAAGGGCGGCACCGAGAAACTCTGCCAGATCGGTCGCCATGGCCACGATCTCGGCAATGGCCCACTGGACGTACACCAGGGGACGCGGCAGGTATTCCCGACACACCTCGGCGAGGTTCAGGCCCGTAGCGATGCCGAGCTTGGCTGAGAGCGACTGAACCAGCATCGCGACGAGGTTGGCCGCGACGACTGTCCAGACGAGCTGATAGCCGAACTGGGCACCGGCCTGGATATTCGTCGCGAAGTTGCCCGGATCGATGTAGGCGACCGCGGCGATGAAGGCCGGTCCAAGGAATGGCCAGAGGCGCGCATACCACGGCCGGGGCGCACCGCGCAGGACAGCGACAGCCGCTGCGGCCGTCCCCTCGCCGCGCCCGGATACAGCAAGGCGTTCCTCTCCGAACAGTCGGCGCAGCACCGGTTCCCCCTTTTTTGATTGTTCTATTCCGCTGCCGGGTCAACCAGGATTCGACTG
>DATGMJ010000234.1:0-4577 GCA_035293685.1 Chloroflexota bacterium
ATCCGATTTGACGGCCACCCGGACCTCCGACGCGTCCTGCTGTGGGAAGGCTTCCACGGCTTCCCCTTGCGTAAGGACTACCGCGAGCCTTACTTCGAGGAGCCGGCGAAGCCGTTCGCCAGCCGGTGGCCAGACGGTCACCACCAGTGGGCCGAGGAACGAACCCCCTGGAAGCGCAACGTCCAGTATCCACCAGGCTGGACCCCGGATCAGCTCCCGGACCCTCACGCGGAGTTGCCGGTGATCGACGCACGAGACCTCCATCGGGGTGTCCCAGCGACCGATCGCCTTGTCGTAAGCTTTGGCCCCCAGCATCCGAGCACGCACGGGGTCTTCCGCATGGTGGTCACCCTGGACGGAGAGACAATCGTCAAGCTGGATCCGGTGTTCGGGTACCTCCACCGCAACCACGAGAAGATCGGCGAGCGCTGCACCTATATCCAGATCTTCCCCTACACCGATCGGCTCGATTACATCTGCTCGATGTCCAATAACCTCGGCTATGCGCTGGCGGTCGAGAAGCTGATGGGGATCGAGCCCCCCGAGCGGGCCCAGTATATTCGGGTGATCATGGCCGAGTTCACCCGAATCGTGAATCATCTCCTGGCCATCGGCACTTTCGTCAACGATCTGGGTGCCTTCTTCACACCTGTACTCTACGCTTTCGAGGAGCGAGAACTCATCCTCGACCTGTTCGAGATGACCGCCGGGTCGCGCATGATGTGCAATTACATGCGCTTCGGCGGTGTGGCCCGGGACCTTCCGGAGGAGTTTCTTCCGCTCGCCCGCGAGCTCGTGACGAATCGGCTTCCCCGGGCCATTGACGAGTTTGACCGGCTCTTCACCCGCAACGAGATCCTGATCGCCCGCAGCAAGGGGATCGGCCGGCTGACCGCCGACCAGGCGATCGCGTACAGTGTGAGCGGTCCGATGCTGCGCGCAGCCGGTCTGCGCTACGACATTCGCCGGGCCGAGCCGTACTGCATCTACGACCGGTTCGCCTTCGATATCCCAGTCGGCACGAACGGCGATACCTATGACCGCTACCTGGTCCGCATCGAGGAGATGCGGCAGTCGGTGCGGATCCTTGCCCAGGCACTGGACCAGCTCCCGAGCGGTGAAGTCCTGGCCGGAAAGAAGGCATGGCAGGTGCGGGTGCCGCGCGGAGAGGCCTACACCCGGATCGAGGCCCCGAAGGGCGAGCTCGGCTTCTGGATCGTGAGCGATGGTTCGCCGAACCCCTATCGCTACCACGTGCGCGCGCCGAGCTTCATCAACTTGACCGCCCTCGAGACCATGTGCAAGGGCCATAAGATCGCCGACCTGATCGCGATCTTCGGCAGCGTGGACATCAATATGGGGGAGTGTGACCGCTAAGATGTTCGTGACCGGGGTCCTCCAGGCGCTATCGGTCACCCTGCGGCACCTTCTCGAGGCCCGCCGGGGGACGGCTGTTGGACGGGAACAGCGGGCCAATGGGATCGTTCAGACGCCTGGTGAGAAAGGCATTTTTACTGTCCAGTACCCCGAGGAGAAGCTGGCAGTTCCAGAGCGTTTCCGCTACTTCCCGATGCTCCTCTACGATGCCGAGACAGGCCGCGAACGGTGTACCTCGTGCGGGATCTGCGCGAAGGTGTGCCCCCCGCAGTGCATCTGGATCGTGCGGACGACCGGCCCCGACGGCAAGCCGGTGCCGGAGCCGAAGGAGTTCTACATTGATCTCAGCATCTGCATGTCTTGCGGCTACTGCGCCGAGTATTGTCCGTTCGACGCGATCAAGATGAACCACGTCTACGAGCTGGCGACCAATGAACGCCGCCATTCCCTGCTCTATACGAAGAAGGACCTCCTCGTCCCCACCACCTACTATGCCGCTACCCACCCGCGCGATTGGGCGGCGGAGGAAGCAGAACGGGCGGCCAAGGAGGAAGCCGAGCGCCGCAAGGCCGAGGCCCGTGCCGCTCGACCGACCGCCGGCCGGGCCTCCCCGTCACCGGAGACGACCGGGTAGGTCATCATCGGAGCCGATCAGGTAGCGCCGCTCCTCAGCGAGCAGCCAGCGAACATAGGATCGCTCGCGGCGGGCCTGCCGCTCCCACTCGTCGGATCCGAAATGCTCGAGGCGAATGGGCATACCAAGACGTTCCGCCGCCTCCGCTACCGCTCGCTCAACGTCGGTACGCTCACCTCCGATCACGACCAGCGCCTCCTCCCAGGCATCCTCGTCCTTCTCCTTTGGACGGAGGAATGCCACGCGGACCCCGCTGACTGCCCCCAGGGATGACTGGAGCGCCCCGGTGACATCTGGGATGGCAGCGACCAGGGTCCGCAAGGCAGGCACAAAGGGATGATCCTCGACCAGGAAGTAGAACTTCGCATTGGCCCGGCGTTCGCTGGCCACGATGCCCGCGGCAGCAAGACGGGCGAGCGCGAGCTGGACCGAGCGTGGGAAGCGGCCGGTCAGGCGAACCAGTTCGTTCACGTAGAACGGTCGAGAGGGCTCCTGACAGAAGAGGATGAGGAGATCGAGGAGGCTCGCCGAGCCAAACAACTCCTCCGCTGAACGGCGCAGGGACGAACGATCGCGCGGGGCCAGTGGCTCCCCACCATGACCATTCACCGGTAGATACCCTCTCACACCACTCGACCGTGATTGTGCGATTCGCATTTTTACCAGCGCATCATACACCGGTAGTAGCTGCGCGACGAGGCAGACCGCCGGCGATCCGGGCAGTGGGTATGTGCAGCGCAGTCAGCCTGGTTGATTTATCCACTAATATGATTTGATCAAATAATTTTTTTATTTGATACACTAATATAGTGATACAGTAAGCGGATGATGTCCTCGGTGCCCCGGCCGAAGAACACCGTTGACCTTCCCCTGGCTGCGATCGCGGTATACGATAGAGGGTGAGGAACTCCGCAGTCGGCCCGCGAGAGCCACGCATCGTGGCGGCCGTTGCAGACACCCGATCAAGGAGCAGGATCCCCCAGTGAACACGGCCACCATCCTGATGGCGACCAACAACCCCGGCAAGCAGCGCGAGCTCGCGGCCCTGCTCGCCGCTTACCCGGTGCGGCCCGTTCGTCCATCCGAGCTAGGGATCACGCTGGAGGTCGACGAGGACGGCCAGACTTATGCCGAGAACGCACGCCGCAAGGCGATCGCCTTCGCCCGGGCGAGCGGTCTGATCGCCCTCGCCGATGATTCCGGTCTGGAGATCACCGTCCTGGGCGGCTGGCCGGGGCCCCGATCTGCGCGCTGGGCTGGGCCCGCGGCAACTGATGCCGATCGGCGAGCACTCGTCCTGGCACGCCTGGCCGGGGTGCCGGACCGGGATCGCCGCGCCCGATTCGTCTGCCACGCCGTCCTGGCCGATCCCCACGGCATCCTGGCAGAGGCGGAGGGTACCCTCGCAGGCAGGATCGCCACCTCCGAGCAGGGACAAGGCGGATTCGGATACGATGCCATCTTCGTGCCGGATGGATACCCGTGCACCCTTGCCAGCCTTCCCGAGGAGGTCAAGAACCGCCTGAGCCATCGGGCGCAGGCGATCAGCCGGCTTCGCGATGTCCTGCTACGCCTTGCCTGCCCCGACAGCGCACCCTCCTCCTAATCCGATGTCCCCCCGACCGCTGCGGCCAGGCACGCATACGACGCAAAACTAGTTAATATAAATGTTAATTTAAATGCTATTATTCACTGAAAATTTTCCCGGCCTCCCTCGAGCCGGCCGTCCCTCCAGGACGGCGCCTCTGTTCCCGTTCGGTGCGGCGGAGGAGGCGGCCAAGCCAGCTCGCATCCGCGGCGGCCTCCTCCGGCCCTCCGGCCAGCACCCGCTCCAGGTCGTCCAGCCGACGGTCCAGGTGGTCCAGCCGCCGCGCCAGCATATCGATCCCGGTCACAGCGGCCTCGAGGCGCGCCGCGATCTGATCCAGGCGTTCGGCGACACTCGCGAGCTCCTCCGCAATCCACCGCCTCGTCTCGGTCAGGCGCTCGTCGAGTCCGGGATGCTCTCCCCCTCCGGATTCCGGGGATTCGCCCGCGTGCAGGCGGGCACCCGATCCGCGCCCCCGGGAAGCCCGCGGTGCGCGACGGATCGATCGACCGGCAGAGGGCAGGGGCGAACCATCGGGGAAGGACAGGCGAGCCTGCTGGCCCCCACCGAGCTGCAAGCGGACGAGTTCAGAGCTCAGACCAGCCGCGAGGAGGCGGCGGATCTCCGCCAGGACGGCCAGGTCCTCCGGAGTATAGCGGCGGTGGCGACCTTCCGCCGTATCCCGCTGGGCGCCACCGCCGGCGGCCGACGAGAGCAAGTCAGCGAATCGGGCCGCGTACAGTCGGAGGGTGCTAGGGGGAATTCCCAGACGGGACGCCGCCTCGCTCGGCCGGTAAACAATCTGCCTCTCCACTCCTGGGCCTCCCTAAACACCACCACTTCTCGGGGACAGTGCAGCACTGCATCAACGCCGACGGCGCGGCCGTGATCCCGAGGGGGCACTTGAGCCCTTCGGGAGCGCTTTTCTGCTCTACCGAGAGGATCGCTGTCCTCGACGGTCTCCCAGGGGGCACGCCG
>DATGMJ010000235.1:0-14651 GCA_035293685.1 Chloroflexota bacterium
ATCCTCGACCTTGGGCGGGCCGTGTGGGAGGCAAGCACCGCCGCCGAGGCGGCGCGCCAGGGCGCCCGCTACGCGGTGACCGCACCGAGCGACTGCAGTGGGATTCGTCGTGCCGCCCTGAACGCCGCAGTTGGGGTCCCGGTCGTCGGCACGCCAATAATCATCGAGCCGGGTGGAGCGGCCATCGGCCAGCCGGTGACCGTCACGGTGACCGTCCGGTTCACGCCGCTGACCCCTCTGATCAGCGCATTCGTTGGATCCAACGGGCTGACCTTGACCCGCTCGTCAACCATGCTCATTCAGTTCGGTAGCGGTCCCGGCTGCTAACCACCTCCGCACGGCACGGGTCTGATCGGGGGCAGTCCGGAGATCGCTGGCACGGGAAATATGCCGTTGGATAGGTTAGTCCACTGGCGCTGGGGTGCGCACGGCCTTGACCTCACGGAGGCGCAGGCTTGCGCCCACCCCCAGGGTAGCGCACACCGCGGCCGTAGCGAAAGCAGCCTCGTAGCCAAGCCAGCCGGCAAGCACCCCGCCCAGGGGCGGTGCGATGGCCAGCGCTCCGCTCAGCGTGTTCATCGTTCCAATCAGCACCGGCCGCTCCGCGTCATCCGCGAGCTCGATCACATAGTTCGCATAGGCAACCCAGCCGGCCCGGATGCTACAGCCGACAAAGAAGAGCGCCGCCGCTAGGAGGACGATCGCGGCGCCCGGCAGCCCTGGCGCCGCTGGACGCAGGAGCAGAGCAAGCAGTGGACCGAGCATACCACAGAGCGCCATGCCCCGAACGGCGAGCCCCTGACGTCCGTGATCACCAAGGTAGCCCCAGCTGACCCCGCCCACCATGGCCCCGAGCGTCACCCCCATGACCAGCGTCCCCACATCGGCCTCCGGTAGGCCGATCACCAGAATTCCATAGGGAGCATAGAAGGGAACCGCAAGGGATGATGTTCCCACCAGGAGCTGAACACCGACGAGGCGCCGAAAGTCGGGACGGTCGCGGAGGGTTGCAGGTAGACGGCGGAGATAGGAGATAAGCGGCTCGGGCGGCAGGGCCGTCGCGGCCGGCGGCTCCACGACAAGTGCGAGAGGAATGATCCCCACGACGAGAAGCGCGAGTGCCACCCCGACGAGCAGGCGGTAATCGGCCGGGAAGGGCCGGGCGCCGTTCCCCAGCACCCGCTGGACAACCGCTCCCCCCACGGTGGCAAAGATGCCGCCCACCAGCGACATCGCGCCGAACAGCCGCCCGCGAATGGCAGGCGACACCGCACGGGCGATGAGGTCGTACCAGCCCAGAGAGGCGATGCCGTCGAAGAACATGAAGAGTGCAACCGCGAGATAGGCGGCAACGAGCGTGAGGGCCGGTCCAATCTGCTCGAAGAAGGTCAGCGCGAGCAGAAGGATCAGCCAGCTAGCACGGCTAACAGTCGTTGTCAGGAGAACGATCGGCTTCTTCCGGCCGCGGCTCGAGACGACGCGCGCCGCGAAGAGCTGAGGAAGGAGCCACGCGCCGGTCTGCAGCGAGCCCAGCAGACCGATGAGCACCGGCGCACGCGTGAGGTGGCCGAGCAGGGAAGGCATCACGCCAGTGAGATCAACGAACGATATGGCAAAGAAGAAAATCGCCGCATCGAGGACGAGCCAGATGAAGTTCCGCCGGCAGAAGGATCGGACCACCTCGCCACCCCCACCGCGATCCCCGTCGCCAGGATCCAACGGGCGCGCCCCCAACGGTACCGCCCACCCCGCCGTCCCGTCAATCGTCCTATCCGGCCGATTTGACACCAGCCATCCGGGGTGCTACGCTTGGTCAGGATGGGATGGGTCCGGTGGCGCAGTCTGCCCTGGTGCGGGTACAGCGGCCCACCAGGTTATCCCCTCCTTCCAGTTTCACAAGTGAATAATGCCGACGGGAGCTTGGGGAAGCCAGGCTGAGAGGGTGACCGGCGCTCGCGTGATAGACCGAGCGTTGTACGCCGACCGTGGAACCTGATCTGGGTAATACCAGCGAAGGGATCGTGGCAGGCGCCCGTGCCGTCCAGGCCAGGGCGCAGATCGTGAGCACGCCGGCCAGCCTTCTGGTCGGCGGCCTTGTTTTCAGGGCCAGCTGCCCAATGCGGCAACCAGTGCCTGAACCGGCATGGGGGTGAAAGTAGGGTAGCGGTCCCAATCGGGGGAGACCTATGGGAAAGCTGTCGCGCGCCGAGCTGGGTCAGCGGCTCCGGCTCTATGTCCTCACTGACAGCCGGGCCGCGGCGGGACGGCCGCTCGTTGATCTTGTCGCGGCGGCCCTGGAGGGAGGCGCGACAGCGATCCAGCTGCGCGAGAAAGAGCTCGGCGGCCGCCAGCAGGTCGAGCTAGGTCGCGCGCTGCGCCGCCTGACGCGTGCGGCCGGTGCCCTGCTCATCGTGAACGATCGGGTTGACATTGCCTATGCCGTCGAGGCCGACGGCGTCCACCTCGGGCAGGACGACCTGCCGCCGTCGGTCGCCCGTGCCATCCTGGGTCCCGATGCGATCATCGGCGGGTCGGCCGGCAACCTGGATGAGCTCGCCCGGTCGGTCGCCGAGGGAGTGGACTACCTGGGCGTTGGTCCGGTGTACGCAACGACGACCAAGCCCGACGCGGGAGAGCCAATTGGCCCCGCCGGACTGGCTCAGCTCCGGGCGCGGACAGACCTTCCCATCGTGGGCATCGGCGCAGTCACTGCAGATAACGTCGGAGAAGTGATCGCCGCCGGCGCGGACGGTGCGGCGGTGATCGGAGCAGTGATCGGAGCCGAAGACGTCCGGGCCGCTGCGCGGCGGCTCCGGCAGGCGATCGAGGAAGCCCTGCGCGCTCGTCCGGCCATGTGAGGTCGGACCCACGCGCACACGTGGGATGGCGGGAAACACGGTGGTCCGGTGAAGGCATGGGGTAGGGAAAGGCCCCACCGCATTTGCGGATGACAGCAGGGGGAAGGGAGATGGCCATTGCAAAGGCGTTGACAATCGCCGGTTCGGACTCGGGGGGTGGCGCGGGCATTCAGGCGGATCTGAAGACATTCGCCGCCCTGGGCGTCTACGGCATGAGCGTGATTACGGCGGTCACCGCGCAGAATACTGTAGGGGTCTTTGGCATTCAGGAGATCGATCGCGAGATGGTCGCTCGGCAGATCGATGCCGTGGTCGAGGACATCGGGGTGGACGCGGCAAAGACGGGCATGCTCTCCAGTGCACCGATCATTGAGACAGTCGCCGAGCGGCTCCGGCACCATGCGCTCCGGGGGCTGGTTGTTGACCCGGTCATGGTCGCCAAGAGCGGGGATCGCCTGCTCCGCGCGGACGCGGTGGAGGCGCTGAAAGAGCACCTCCTCCCGCTGGCGCTCATCGTCACACCCAACCTGCCCGAGGCCGAAACCCTCGTGGGGCATCGCCTGCAGAGCGACGACGATCTACGGATGGCGGCCCGGGCAATCCACGCACTGGGGCCGGCCTACGTCGTCGTCAAGGGTGGGCACCGTTCCGGCGAGGCGACGGACCTGGTCTATGACGGGCGGGAGTTCTACGAGCTCCAGGCCGCCCGCGTGGAAACCCCCCATACCCACGGGACCGGCTGCACCTTCTCGGCAGCGATCGCGGCCGGGCTCGCCCGGGGGCTGGAGCCGCTCACTGCGATCCGGGAAGCCAAGGAGTATCTCACCGGTGCCCTCGCCCACGCGTACGCGATCGGTCGGGGGCACTCACCGGTCCACCATTTCTATCGGCTCTGGTCGGCCTGAGGAGGCGGCAGATGGCAACGATTCAGCTTAATGGACAGCCACACGAGATCGGAACGCGCGAGACCGTCGCCTCGCTGATTACGCGTCTGGAGGGAGCACCGCCGGGGACTGAAGCAGCCATCCCCGGCATCGCCGTGGCGGTGAACGGGCGGGTGATCCCGCGCGCGGAGTGGGAACGGACCGAACTCTCCGACGGCGATGACGTTCGTCTCGTCCGCGCGGTCGCCGGTGGCGCGACCGACGGGATTTACTATGATGATCCGCATCCCCTGATTATCGCCGGACGGCGGTTCCGGTCGCGGCTCTTCGTCGGGACCGGCCGCTTCATCTCGCCCGCTGTCATGCGGGCCGCGCTCGAAGCGTCAGGGACGGAGATGGTCACGGTCGCGATCCGGACGACTGGCCTGGATGGCAGTGGACCCGACGCGGGGATCCTGGCGAACCTCGATCTCAACCGCTATCACATCCTCCCGAACACTGCAGGGGCTACCAGCGTGCGTCAGGCCGTCTTCATGGCGGAGCTGGCCCGCGAGGCCCTGGGAACCAACTGGATCAAGCTCGAGGTCATCGGTGACGAGCGCACTCTCTGGCCGGATGTCGCCGGGACGATCGAGGCGACACGCATCCTCGTGCGGGAGGGGTTCGTCGTCCTGCCGTACACGACGACCGATCTGGTGACCGCGCTCCGGCTGGAGGAGGCTGGCGCGGCAACGGTCATGCCGCTCGGCTCGATGATCGGATCTGGTCAGGGAATTCAGGATTGGGAGGGGATTCGGCGCATCGTCGAGCGGGTCAGCGTACCGGTGGTAGTCGATGCGGGAATCGGCACCCCGTCGGATGCCGTGCTGGCCATGGAGGCTGGCGCGGCCGCCTGCCTGATCAACACGGCGATCTCGCGCTCGGACAACCCGCCGCTCATGGCACTTGCCATGCGGTATGCTGTCGAGGCCGGGCGGATGGGCTACCTCGCCGGTCGGATGCCGCGCAGTGACCACGCTATCCCCTCCAGCCCGCCAACTGGCGTGGTGGCGGTGGGAACATGACCGCTATCTCGACCGCTGGTCGACCGACCGCGGAACCGTCTCCTGATATCCTGATCATCGGCGGCGGGGTTATCGGCACCGCGACCGCCTATTATCTCGCGCGGGCCGGGATGAGCGTTCTCCTGATCGAGCGCGATTCCCTGGCCGCGGGTGCCTCCGGCGTTGCCGCCGGTATGCTCGCGCCGCAGGTCGAGGCGCCCTTCGATGACCCCTTCTTCAACCTCACGCTTCTCGGCCGCGCCGAGCACCCGCCGCTCGCCGCCGCGCTCTTCGAAGAAGTTGGACTGGATGTGGAGTACCGTCCGACCGGGATCCTGCGCATCGCCCTTGACGAGGCCGACCGGGCCGAGCTCCAGCGGCGCCTGCGCTGGCAGAGCGCTCGCGGTCTGCGGGCGGAGTGGCTCGAACCGGACCGGCTTGGCGAGCGGGAGCCGCTCCTCGCTGGCGCGGCCGGACGCCTCCTCGCGGGTGGGCTCTGGCTGCCAGACGAGGGGCAGGTCCGGGGCACGCGCCTTGTCCAGGCACTGGCCGTGGCCAGCGTCAAGCGTGGGGCCCGCCTCCGGCAGGGTGAATGGGCGGTTTCCTTCGAGACGCGGGGTGATCGGGTGGTCGGCGTCCGAACCCCGCGTGGGCTTCTGAAGGCGGCGACATTTGTTCTCGCCGCGGGCATCTGGAGCCGGGACCTCGCCGGCAGCCTGCCGCTGAGCCTGCCGGTCGGTCCGGTCAAAGGTCAGGTCCTGATGCTCCGGGCCCTGCACGGGGCCCCCCGTCACATTATCTGGACGGGCGAGTGCTATCTCGTCCCCAAGGCGGATGGGCAGGTCATTCTCGGCGCAACCGAGGAGGATGGAAACTACGACGCGCGGCCGACGCTGGCCGGGGTGGGATCGCTGGCCGAGGCGGCACTCGAGCATCTGCCCTGGGCGGGGTCTTTCACCGTGGAAGGAATGTGGGCAGGACTGCGGCCGGCCGCGCCAGACCGCTATCCGATCATCGGTCAGGCCCCAGGCTTCGCGAACCTGATTATCGCAACGGCGCACTTCCGCAACGGTATCCTCCTCGGCCCACTGACCGGCCGCTGGATCGCCGACTACATCCAGACCGGCGCGTGGACCCCGGAGCTCGCTGCATTCAGCCCGGCGCGCTTCCTCGAGCCAGCCCACGATGGAAGCGTCTGAGCGTCGTGTCTTACATCTGGTAACCGACCCGCGACTGCCCCGACCGCACCTACTTGACGCGGTGCGCGCGGCCTCTGATAACGGACTGGACTGGGTCCAGGTACGCGACCATCGGGCGACGGCCCGCGAGCTCCTCGACCTCACCCGGGATGTGCTTGCCATCTGTCGGCCGCGGGGCGTCCGGGTCGCAGTCAACGATCGGATCGATGTAGCCCTGGCGGCTGGCGCAGACGGGATTCAGCTAGGCGAGCACGGCCTTCCCGCCGAGATCGCACGCCGCCTGGCGCCGCGCCTGCGCCTCGGTGTCTCGGTTCACGATCTTCGCGCAGCCCAACAGGCCGCCGCGGCTGGCGCAGACTGGGTGACCTTCGGACACATCTTTGCCACGCCCTCTCACCCTGGCGAGCCGCCGCGGGGATTGGAGCCGCTCGCCGAGGTCGTGCGGGCCGTTGGCGTACCCGTCGTGGCTATCGGGGGGATCACCGCGGACAATGTGGGAGCCGTGCTTGGAGCTGGCGCGCGCGGCGTGGCCGTCATCTCGGCTATCCTTGACGCCCCGGACCCGGGTGCCGTCACGCGGGCTCTCCGACGGCTCCTGGACTCGTGCGGAGCTCCTCCTGGAGCTGACTGAAGGCACGATCCAACTTCGCCGCCATGTAGAAGTCGCTCTCGGTCAGTCCATCGATCTTGTGGGTCCAGAGGTAGACCTCGACCTTCCCCCAGGCCACGTAGAGGTCGGGATGGTGCCCTTCGGCCTCGGCGATAGGCGTGATCCGGTTCACGAAGGCGACAGCCTGGACGAAGTTCTTGAAGCGGAAGCGCTTCACCAGTTTCCGACCGCCTTCGACCGTCCAGCCCGGCTCAAGCTGTGCGAGTAGGGGAGCAATCTGCTCCGCGGTCAGCGGTGGAACGCCTCCCCGGCAGGGGACGCAGGGATAATCGGCGAGCGAGCCTGACACGGCTTCCACACCTCACGGATATTCTCGGGAACGGGCGAGCAACACTGGCCGGTCCGCCGGATGCGGCTGTTATGATTGTACCGCGGAAAAATCTCGGCGGTCGCACCCGGCGGGTTCTCCCACCGCCAGGGTGGCCCGGCAGGATAGGGGAGACGGCCAAACCGATGCGCATTCTGGTCGTTTACGCCCATCCGGACGATGAGAGCTTTGGACCGGCAGCCGCCCTGGCGGCATACGCCCGGCGGGGAGCGGAGATCTGGGGCATCTTCGCAAGCCGCGGCGAACGCGGGGAGAGCTGGCTCTCGCCGGCGCCGTCCCCGGAGGAGCTCGGGCGCCTTCGCGAGCAAGACCTGCGTGAGGCCACGGCAGTGCTCGGCTTCGCGGGTATCGAGATCCTCGGCTATCCCGACGGAGAGGTTGACACCGTACCCTTCCGGGAGCTGGAGCGGCGCGTTCGCGCTGCCCTGCGACGGTACCGGGCAGAGGTGGTGATCACCTTCGGACCGTTCGGCATCACCGGCCATCCAGACCACCGAGCGGTGCATCAGGCAGTGGTTGCCGCGTTCCACCGCGCGCGCCTGGCCGGCGCCGCGGCACGGGAACTCTATTACGATGCGGTCCCGCCCGCCCGAGCAGGAGAAATGGGAATTGCCGATCTGCCGTGCGGCCAGCCCAATACGTGGATTGCCGTCACCGAGGAAGACGCGCGAGCCCAGGTCACCGCGCTCTGGCTGCACGGACGGCACATCCGCGATGCGCGCGAGATGGCGGAGCGCCTCGCACGCGAACCCGCCCTGGTAGCTACGTTCTACCGGGCCTGGCCAGAGGTCAGATCAGGCGAGCGGATCACCGCGTTCCTCCAGAACGAAGCGACAGAGGCCAGCTGACGTGCACCGGGGCCCGGGCCGAGGGACCAGGGGCAGTCGCACCAGCCTTCCCGTGCTCCCAATTGGTGGGTTCCCGGCGTAGCCGGGGCCCGGCACGGCAGGGCTGATCGGCCGCGCGGATGCGTGGTGTCAGGGGAGCATGGGGAGGATCTCTCCCCCATGGTGCAGAACCAGCACCTTCGCCCCAGACCCGAGGCGTTGGAAGGCAAGGGTCAGGGCATCACGGGCCGTGGATGCCGGTTCGAAGCCGAGGGCCCGCTGCTGATCAGGAGGGATCCCCGGGCTGACCATGATTCCGTAGGCGCGTTCACGGACCACCCAGGCGGTCAGGGCAGCGATTGCGGCGGCGACGACGTCGCGATAGAGGCCACTCGCCACCCTCTGACGGATCTCGGCCAGTGACGGGACCCCAAGGCCAACCAGCTCTGGATGCTCCGCCGCAACGCCCCGTGGACACGGGGTGACCAGGATCACCACGCCGCCTGGCTCGACGGCAAGCTCAGCGGCGTAGACCGCCTTTGCCGCCTGCCAGAAGTCGAGATCCGCCGGGAACGAGTCAAGCAGAACGATCGGGGCACGCGCCGGTACCGAAACCCCATACACGTCCCGAGCGGTGAGACAACCCTCCCGGTGGGCCCGGACCGGATCGCCCGCGACCACGCGGATCACCCGTTCCTGGTTATCCTGGATCACGTTCACGATAAAGCGTAAGCCCGACCGCTGACCGGCCTCGTCAACGATCGCGCGGATCGGGTTCTCGGCCACCCCGGTGATCGAGCGGGCCGGATACTGCGCCGCGAGCCAGTGGATATCCTCGGTACTGGTTGGGGCGCCCGCAAGTCCCGGCATGATCGCCTTGGCACCGCCGCTGAAGCCGGTGATCCGGTGCGGGACGATGTGTCCGACGGCAATCGTCAGATCGGCATCGCGAAGGTGACGGTTCACGACGACCGGGAAGCCAGTGCTGGTGGTGCCTAGGTCGACTAGATCACCACGATCACGCCACCGGTGGCCGAAGACCGGATAGCGCTCGAGGACGGTCGGGCCGAGCTTCCGCTCGAGCTCGACGCGGCTCATGGGGCCGTGGGTCCCATCAGCGGTCAGGAAGGCCAGGTGATCATCGGAGACGCCGGCCGCCTGCAATTCTGCCAGGATCACCGGGATGATCGCAGCGGCGGGAGTCGGGCGCGTCACGTCATCGACCACGATGAGGACACGGGTGCGAGAAGAGGCCAGGGCGCGAAGAGGTGGTGTGCCGATCGGGTGGGCCAGCGCTTCAGCAACCAGCCGATCGATCGGGGCGGAGGGCGACACGGTCCCGGGCGCGAATACGCCGAGCAGATTCGCATCTGGCACCTCGACCGGCGCGATGCCAGGGTAAGGGAAGTCAATGCGCATCGCCTGTACTGGAACCCCCGCGACTCCACCGCACATCCTAGCGTACCGATCATGAACGGCGTGGCAACATCCGACAGACAGGGATGAATAATGCGTGAACAGTTGGCTACTGTCAGGAGGCAAAGCGATATCACGATAGGCCGCTTGACTTGACACAATCGCCCCGGTTCGGTAAGATAGCTGGTGCTGTTGCGGGATGGTGTAGCGGTAACACGTCTGACTCTGGATCAGAAGATCCGAGGTTCGAATCCTCGTCCCGCAGCCGGAGAGGACCGCGTCAGGACGCCTGTACTGGGGCGCTGACGCGGTTCTGCTTTCTCCAGACGACACGGGTCGCACGCTTCCCCCAGCAAGAGCCGCTTGAGCCGGCGGCAGATCATCGCGAGCGAGGCCACCGCGCCCCTCTCACTGCCCGATCCACCCGCATCACATCAATATCTCCTTCCTCCACCACCCCATGCAAACAAAGTGTTTTCAAAACATCATCCTCTATGCTGGTCTCAACGATTCGGGAGACCAGGCTTCACTCGGTCACGCACCATTCGGAGGAACACGTGCTCACCGACGAAATCCTAATCCTCGAACGGCGGGGCTTCCCCTGGCGGTGGGTGATTCCCGCGCTTGCCACGCTCTTCGCTGGTGTGGGAGCAGCCCTATGGCTCACACTTCGGAGTGCCCACCCCAGAGGAGACACGGCGCGTTCGCGGAGCACTGGAGGAACTGGCTTGGGGCTGGCTATTGCCAAGGCGCTGGTCGAAGCCCACAGCGGCACACTCACTCTGAGAAGCTCCGTGGGGGTCGGCACCACTGCAACGATCCACCTGCCCCTGATCACCGACCACCCTCCCAACCGCGGAATGCGCCTCGCGTGCCCGCCCATCGCAGTCCGAGGGTGGCCGGGGGGCCAGCACCGCTCCCTGGGCCGCGAAAGCCCAGACAGCGGCTAGCAAGACAGTCGGTAGAGGTGTTGACATCGCCCTGAAGATTCTGCTAATCTATCAATAGGTTTGATGATCAATAGATTTAGCTATCCGGTCAGGCCGCAGTCCAATCGGGAGTGAAAGTGCATGGCGAGTGAGTATCTGGTCGAGGCTCTGCTTCGGCTCTCGCGCCTCATTCGCCGGAGCACGCACCCGATTCACCGTTCCGACATCACCCCTGAGCAGTACTGGCTCCTCAAGCGCCTCCATCGCGCCGGTCCCCTCAGCATCGGGGCGCTCGCCGACGGCCTTGGCCTCACCAGCGCCTCGGTCACCATTGCCTGCAAGCGGCTGGAGAAGGCTGGCCTGGTTCAACGCTGCCGCCAGGGAGAGGCAGGCGACGAGCGGGTGGTGCTGGTTACCCTGACTGAACGCGGTCTTGCCCAGCTTGAGGCCTGGCAGGAGCGGCGCCGCCAGTTCCTCGATGCCCTCCTGCGGCGTCTGAGCCCCGATGAGCAGGACCAGCTCTTTCGGTTGATTGCCCGCATTCTGGATGGGACCGAGATGGATTTCGCCGCAGACCCGATCCCCATCGGAAACCAGGAGCGCCCATGAGCCCAATCGTTGAGGTTCAGGATCTCGTCAAGCGCTTCGACTCGTTCACGGCGGTGGATCACATCAGCTTCTCCATCGAGGCTGGCGAGGCATTCGCCCTGCTCGGTCCCAACGGCGCGGGCAAGACGACCACCCTGCGCATGCTGATCACCCTCCTGCCGCCGACCAGCGGCACGATGCGCATCGCTGGCCTTGATGTCACCCGGCATGCGATCATCGTGCGCCGTTTGATTGGCTACGTTCCCCAGTCGCTCTCGGCCGACGGCGCGCTGACCGGCTACGAGAACCTTCTGGTCACCGCCAAGCTCCTGCGCATGGGGCGCGCCGAACGTGCGCGCGCCATCGCTGATGTCCTGGCGCTGGTGCGGCTGGAGGAGGCCGCCGACCGCCTCGTCAGCACCTACTCTGGCGGGATGATTCGCCGCCTCGAGATTGGGCAGGCCATCCTGCACCGTCCACGGCTGCTCATCCTCGATGAGCCGACAGTGGGCCTGGATCCCACCGCCCGGCGGTCGGTCTGGGAAGCCCTGCTCGCCCTTCAGCGCGAGGCCGGTATTACCCTGCTGGTCACCACGCACTACATGGAGGAGGCCGATGAATACTGCCAGCGGGTCGCGATCATGGATCGCGGTCGGATCGTGGCGATCGGCACACCCGCCGAACTCAAGGCCCAGGTCGGCATCCCCGGAGCTACCCTCGATGATGTCTTTACTGCGGTGACCGGTTCCACCCTTGAATCCGGAGGAAGCTACCGTGACGTCCGACAGCTTCGTCGGCGCGCCCAGCGCTACCACTGAACGCGACGCCGCGCTCGCCGCCCTCCTGCGGCCGCCCACCCTCGGGGAGCTTGTGCTGAGCTACCTGAACGGGGCGCTGGTGGTGGCGGAGATCGAGTTCCGCAAGCTCCGCCACGACCCGTGGGAGCTCGTCACACGGGCGGTCCAGCCGGTCCTCTGGCTGGTGATCTTCGGCCAGGCCTTCTCACGGATTCGGGCAATCCCAACAGGTGGGGTCAGTTATCTGACGTTCATGACGCCGGGCATCCTCGCCCAGTCGCTCATGTTCGTCTCGATCTTCTACGGCTTGAGCATTATCTGGGAGCGGGATGCAGGCATTGTTCAGAAGTTCTTGATCCTGCCGATCCCGCGCGCGAGCTTCGTGACCGGCAAGGGGCTCGGCGCGGGCGTCCGGGCGGTCAGCCAGGCGATCTTCATCTTCCTGATCGCCCTGCTCCTGGGGGTTCACCTCCGCTGGAGCGTGACCGGTCTACTGGGAAGCATCCTGGCAGTCATCGTCGGGGCCAGCTTCTTCTCCACCCTCTCCATGCTCATCGCGACGATCGTGAAGACCCGCGAGCGCTTCATGGGGATCGGCCAGGTGATCACCATGCCGCTCTTCTTCGCGAGCAACGCGATCTACCCGCTCTCGATCATGCCTGACTGGTTGCGGGTGCTCTCCCAGATCAACCCGCTGAGCTACGTGGTGGACCTGCTCCGGGGGTATCTGGTGGTCGGAAGCGTTCCCAACGCCGTGCTCGACTGGGCCGTCCTGCTCGCCGCAGTGATCATCGCCCAGGCAATTGCCGCGCAGCGGTACCACACCATCGTTATCTAACAGGACGCGGGGCCCGCAAAGGGATCCCCGCGCCTCCCCCGACGCCGGTCCGCCGCTCGATCCGCACGCGCCCGTCCTCACCAACCCGCAGGGTGCTAACCCACCCACAGTGTGGGCAGATTACTCGCACGGCATCACCTGGTCCGAGGTTCAGGAAGGCAAACGGACGGCCCTGCCGCGGACAGCCCTCGTATGCACAGTGCACGATCACGCGCCCTAGATCGAACATATGTTCCACCTCCGCGCGCTCATCATAGCGCATGTGTCCGCCGCCGTCTACCAGGGACCGCTGGACCACGCCTGATCGAACCGCATCCGGCCGTAGAATAGATACAGATGGCGAGGAATGATCCGATGCCCGCGAACCTGCCACCGCAGTATTACGAGGCCGAGAAGCTTTACCGCCAGGCGAAGACGCCCGCCGAGAAGATCGAGGCGCTCGAGACAATGCTGGCAATTATGCCCAAGCACAAGGGGACCGAGCACCTGCGAGCCGAGTTGCGCGAGCGCATCGCCCGACTGACCCGGGAGGCTGAGCGTCAGGCAGGGGGAGCAAGCCGTGCCCGGCTGTATGAGGTGACGCGCGAAGGCGCTGGACAGGTTGTGCTCGTCGGGCTCCCGAATGTCGGCAAATCACGGCTGGCCGCCGCCCTGACCGGTGCCCCTCTGAAGGTCGCGGACTACCCCTTTACGACGCGCCTCCCTCAGCAGGCGATGCTGACGGTCGAGAACGTCCCGGTGCAGGTTGTCGACACCCCGCCGATCGTGCTGGGGAATGTGCCGCCGTGGCTCCGTGCCCTGATCCGGGGCGCGGACGTCATCTTGCTCGTGGTTGACCTGGCTGGTGATCCGCTTGCCGAGTGGGAGACCCTTGCCGGTGCCCTCGACGCGATGCACATCCTCCTCCGGAACCCCCAGCGCGGAGATGATGCGCCCGCGTCGCCTGGCCAGGTCATCCGCCCGACCGTGCTTGCGGCAACCCGTCACGACCTGGTCGGGGGTAGGGACGAACTGGAGCTCCTGGAGCTGGCGGTCGCCGAGCGGGTACCGGTCGTGCCTGTCTCAGCCGAGACGGGCGAGGGGATTCCCCTGCTGCAGCATCTCCTCCTCGATGCGCTGGCAATCATTCGGGTCTACTCGAAACCGCCGGGGCGGCCAGCCGACCTCGAGCGACCGTTCGTCCTCCGTCGTGGGGCAACGGTCAGCGACCTCGCTGAGCTGGTCCACCGTCAGGTTCGAGAGAATCTCAAATACGCCATCGTCTGGGGACGGTCGGGCAAGTTCGCCGGCCAGCGGGTCGGGCCGCGTCACATCCTGGAGGACGGTGACATCGTCGAGCTGGTGACCTGATGCGACGCCTCCACTCCGTGACCGCTCCACGGGGCACGGCGTTGGCCCAGCCGCGGGAATGCCCTGGAAGAGCGGCGTTGATTCTGCAGAACATCCGCGTGGTGGATGGTGGCGCGGCAATGGAATGCGGAGAGGGCAATAACCTCGTTCACCGTCTGTTCGGTCCGCGCGCCCGCGTGCTGGTCCTGCGCGGCGGATACCTGGGGGATTTCCTCGCGGCGACACCCGCCCTCCGTGCGCTCCGCCAGGCGCTCCCCACGGCGCGCATCGGGCTGATCACCAGTCCTGCTCTAGTTCCGCTCGCCCGCCGCTACCCCTGGTTTGACGACATCTTCACAGCACCAGCTTGGCCGGGCGTTTCCACGGGCCCATCCGGTGAGAAAGTCCGACGCTCCTTCTTCGAGCAGATGCGGGCCTGGCAGGCCGACATCGCCCTCCAGCTCAACGGAGGCGGGGAAAGCTCGAATGCCCTGGTGCGCCAGTTGGGAGCACGCCTGACCGTGGGAGCCCGTCATCCCGCGACGGCGCCAGATCTCGACCTCACCGTGCCTTATCTCAAGCCCCAGGCGGTCCGCTTTCGACTGCTCGACGTCATTGGCCTCTTAGGTATTCCGGCCACCTCGATCGAACTGGAGTTGCCGGGCCACCCCGATGATGACCGTGCTCTCGCCGCAGCGCTCCCCGAGGGTCTGACCCCGGACACGCTGACGGACTGGCCGCTTGTAGGGCTGCACCCCGGCGCTCACGCTGGTGCCCGGCGGTGGCCGATCGAGCGATTTGCCGCCGTGGCCACCGCCGCCTGGCGCCAGTTTGGTCTGCGCCCGGTGATCCTGGGCACCGAGACCGAACTCGGACGCGCGCTGCGGCAGCGTATCACCAGCGCAGCTCAGCCGATCGATCTCACCGGCCGCACCTCCCTCGGCG
>DATGMJ010000236.1:0-5832 GCA_035293685.1 Chloroflexota bacterium
CCGCGGCTCCTCGGCGATGATCATAAGATCGAGATGACCAATGTGCCAGCCCTGGTCCACCACCAGTTGCGCAACACGGCGCAGTAGCTCAACACTGCGAACGTTCGCGTAACGCGGGTCACCTGGCGGAAAGAGTTGTCCGATGTCGCCCAGGGACGCTGCCCCAAGCAAGGCGTCCATGGCCGCATGCAGTGCGACATCGCCATCCGAATGGCCCAGGAGCCCCCGGTCGAAGCTGAACTCGACCCCGCCCAGGAACAGCGCCCGCCCGGCGACCAAGCGGTGCACGTCGTAGCCGATCCCGACTGGCATCAGGCGCACCGCCTCCGGCGTGCGATCGCCCGCGCAACCTCGAAGTCTTCCACCGTCGTAATCTTCACATTCTCGTATGACCCCGGAAACACCGCCACCGGCATCCCGGCACGCTCCATCAGCTCGGCATCATCAGTCACATCGATCGCACCGCATCGCCGGTACGCTTCGACGAGATGATCATAGCGAAAGATCTGGGGCGTCTGGGCCGCCCAGACCCGCGCGCGGTCAGGCGTGCGTTCGATAAGATTGGCATCAGCAATGATCTTGATCGTATCCTTCACCGGAACCGCCGCCACGGCGCCGCCCACATCGCGTGCGACATCGAGCCCCCGGGCCAGCATATCTGGCGTGATGAACGGACGGGCTCCGTCGTGCACCGCAACCCAGTGCACGCCATCCAGAATAGCGAGCCCGTTCCAGACACTATCCTGCCGACGCGTTCCCCCGAGAGTAATCGCCCGGATCTTCCCGTAGCCGCGTCGCGCCACCAGCCGCCGCCCTCGTTCGAGGTTGGCCGCATTGAGTACCAGGACGATCGCCTCCACCTCCGGCGCCTGATCCAGCGTATCCAGCGACCAGGCGAGCACCGGCCGGTCGCCGAGGCGGCGGAAGAGCTTATCACCGCCAAAGCGCTGGCTGACGCCTGCCGCGACCACAATCACACCCAGCGTCTCAGCGGGCCGGGGCATCATGGCGCGACTGGTTCTCCTTTGCCTGTGCAAAGATCATGCGCCCGGCTGCGGTCTGGAAGACCCGTGTCACCACGATCCCGACATCGCTGTCGAGGTGCTGGCGTCCGCCGTCGACGACGACCATCGTTCCATCATCGAGATAACCGACCCCCTGGCCCGGTTCCTTGCCCTCCTGGATAACCCGCACGACGATCTCCTCGCCGGGCAGGACAACCGTCTTCACTGCATTCGCGAGCTCATTGACATTGAGGACCCGCACACCCTGCAAGGCGGCAACGCGATTGAGGTTGTAATCGTTCGTGACGATTGCGCAGCGGAGCTTCTGTGCCAGACGGATGAGCTTGGCATCAACGCCGTCGCCCTCCACCTCGATATCGCAGATGCGCACCGGGACCGTTGCATTCTTCTTCAGCCGATCGAGGAGCTCCAGACCGCGGCGGCCCCGGCTCCGTCGAAGGGCATCCGGCGAATCGGCGATATGCTGGAGCTCGCGCAGGACAAAACGCGGCACCAGCAATGGGCCAGTCAGAAAACCGGTCCGCCCTACATCGGCGATCCGGCCGTCGATGATCGCGCTCGTATCGAGCAAGACGCCCCCCGTGCTGGCATCCTCGTGCCCGACGCTGTCGAACCAGCCGAGGAGCCCGAAGATGTCATCCCGACGGCCAACGAAAATGGTAATGCCAAGGTACGAGAGGAAGAGGCAAGCGGCGAATGGGAGAATCCGCCCGAAGATGCCCGGTAGCATCGCCAGGGGGATCGCCAGAAGTGCCGAGAGGACCAGCGAGATGAGCAGTCCCAACACGGCGGCAACCAGATCCTTGACCGGGAGCCGCCGTGCGTGATCGGCAACGAAGCCCGTCGGCCGCGTCGTCAGGTAGGGCGTCAGCACAAACCCAACCACGATGCCGATCGCCGCGCCAATCAGCTCCGCTGGCAGTGCCCCCCCGTTTGACGCCGGCAAAGTGAAGTTGGAACCGATATTCCACCCGGCAGCACCAAAGGCCACTGCTCCGATGAAGCGAAAGGTCAGCTCGACATTCATCGAGACTCCTCTTGGCCCTGCTCCCGTTTGGCGCGCGAAATAGACGGTCCCGCGCGCCTGTCCTCATCTCGTGCACCTCCGTTCGACTTTAACACAGCGGTCCGGGCGTTGTAAAGGCAGGTAGATCGCCTGGCCGCCCGCTTACCAGATACGGTGGAGGGCATCCAGCAAGGTTTCGGCGGTGATGACCTCGATCGTTGAACCCGGTCCCGGTGACCGGCGGGGAGATCCACTCGGCACCAGGCACCGCCGAAACCCCAGCCGCTCTGCCTCGGCGATCCGCCGTTCGACGTCGCGCACCCGGCGAAGCTCTCCGGAAAGACCGACCTCGCCGATCAGCGCCAGTGATGGGTCGACGGGGGTCTCACGATAGCTGGATACGATCGCCACGGCTGTTGCCAAATCAGCTGCTGGCTCGCTGATCCGAAGACCACCGGCGACGTTCACGTAGATATCCTGATTCGCGAGGCCCAGACCAACCCGCTTCGTCAGTACGGCCGTCAGGAGGAGCAAGCGGCCCATGTCCACGCCCGTCGCGGTCCGCCGGGGCTGTCCGAAGCTCGTCGGGCTGGTCAGGGCCTGAATCTCGACAAGGAGCGGGCGCGTTCCCTCCAGGGTGACCGCAACAGCCGAGCCGTCGGCTGCTGTCAGATCCTCGAGGAACAGCTCGGAGGGATTCTCGACCTCGACGAGCCCTTCGCCGCGCATCTCGAACACCCCGACCTCATTCGTCGAGCCGAAGCGGTTCTTAACCGCCCGGAGAAGGCGGAACGATTCGAAGCGATCTCCTTCCAGATAGAGGACCGTGTCGACGATGTGCTCAAGGATCCGCGGTCCGGCGACCGCGCCTTCCTTGGTCACGTGGCCGACAACGAAGATCGGACGGTGAGTTGTCTTAGCCGCGCGCAACAGGCTCATCGCGCACTCCCGCACCTGGGTCACACTGCCGGCCGCGGAAGGAACGTCATCGAGGAACATGGTCTGAATCGAATCAATGACCACCATCGCTGGCGCCAGGTTCTCAACGTGGCTGAGCACTTCGCCGAGACGGGTCTCAGCCAGAATCAGCAGGCGATCGCTCTCGATGCCAAGGCGGTCGGCACGGAGCTTGATCTGCTCGGCCGACTCTTCACCGGAGACGTACAGGACTGGCCCCCACCGCTCGGCCACCTCGGCCGAGATCTGCAGCAGGAGGGTTGACTTTCCAATTCCGGGGTCCCCTCCGAGCAGGACGAGCGCCCCCGGTACGATCCCTCCCCCCAGGGCGCGATTGAACTCACTCCCTGAGACGACCATCCGCTCCAGAGGACGAGAGCGGAGCGCGCGGAGACTGGTTGGGGTGGTTCGCGGCAGGCTCCAGGAGCGCTCCGCCGCGGAAGCTGTCTCCTCGATGACAGTCTCCACCAAGGAGTTCCACGCCCCGCACTCCGCACAGCGCCCCGTCCATCGGACACTCTGGGCAGCACACTGCTGGCAGATATAGACGGTCTTCCCGCGCCCGCGTGTCCGCGCCATCTACCCACCTCTCCCCGGGCCGAGCGTGATGAAAAACAAACAGGGGCGCCGCGGCGCCCCTGTTTGACTGGATCTGCCGGTCACGCGCCTTACGCCGGGACCAGGTCGGCGACCTCGAGAGTGAGCTGATCGCCGTTGACTCGTGCGACGATCGTATCGCCTTCCTTGAACTTCCCCTGGAGCAGCCCCTCCGCCAGCGGATCCTCGATCAGGTTCTGGATCGCACGCAGGAGTGGCCGCGCTCCCAGCTGCGGATCCCAGCCCTTCTCCGCCAGGAAGTCCTTCGCGTCGTCGGGCACCTCCAGCTTCATGTGCTGCTCGGCGAGCTGTGCCCGCACGCGATTCAGCTTGAGATCGACAATCTGACGAATCTGGGCCCGGTTCAGCGACCGGAACACCACCGTCGCGTCGATGCGGTTCAGGAACTCGGGGCGGAAGGTCTTCTTCAACTCGCTCAGGACCTTCTCCTTGAGCTTCTGATAAGCCTCCTCCTCGCTCCGCGCCTCGTCCTTGTTCACGGCGAAGCCCAGCGTCGTATCGCGCTTCAGGAGATCCGAACCGACATTCGAGGTCATCACGATGATCGTATTCCGGAAGTCGACCTTGCGCCCCTTGGCGTCGGTCAGGCGCCCGTCGTCCATAATCTGGAGGAGCATATTGAAGACTTCCGGATGCGCCTTCTCGATCTCGTCGAACAGCACGACCGAGTACGACTTCCGCCGCACCGCCTCGGTCAGCTGCCCACCCTCCTCGTAGCCGATGTAGCCCGGCGGCGCCCCCACCAGGCGGGCCACCGAGTGCCGCTCCATGAACTCGGACATATCAATCCGGATCATGTTGTCCTCGGAGCCGAACAAGAACTCGGCGAGCGCCCGCGCCAGCTCGGTCTTGCCGACACCGGTCGGGCCGAGGAAGATGAACGAGCCGATCGGCCGCTTGGGATCCTTCAGGCCGGCTCGCGCGCGGCGGACCGCCTTGGCAATCGTACTGATCGCCTCATCCTGGCCCACAACGCGCTTATGGAGCTGCTCCTCCATCTGGAGCAGACGCTGGGACTCCTCCATAGCGATGCGGGTCACCGGGATCCCGGTCCACATCGAGACGACCTCGGCAATATGCTCTTCGGTCACCTTGGGTCGTTCCGCGCCCAGCTCATCGTGCCAGCCGGCCTCCAGCTTATCGATCTTCTCGCGGAGCTTCACCTCCCGATCGCGCAGCTCCGCAGCCAGCTCATACTGCTGGGAGGTGATCGCCGACTCCTTCTCGTGCTGCACTGCCTCGAGCCCGCGGAGTGCCTCTTTCAGCGACGGCGGCGCCGCTGACCGCTGCAGGCGAACGCGCGATGCCGCCTCATCGACCAGATCGATCGCCTTATCCGGCAGGAACCGATCGGTGATGTAGCGAGCGGCGAGCTCCGCGGCGGCCTTCAAGGCCCCATCCGTAATCTCCAGCCGATGGTGCGCCTCGTAGCGATCCTTGATGCCCCGCAGGATCTCGATCGTTTCCTCAACTGTCGGCTCACTCACATAGACCGGCTGGAAGCGCCGCTCCAGGGCCGCATCCCGCTCGATATACTTGCGGTACTCATCGAGGGTTGTCGCGCCGATGCACTGGAGCTCGCCCCGGGCCAAGGAGGGCTTGAGGATGTTTGCCGCATCAACCGCCCCCTCGGCCGCACCTGCGCCGACAAGCGTATGCAGCTCATCAATGAACATAACACAGTTGCCGGCCGTACGGATCTCCTCGATGATCTTCTTGAGGCGTTCCTCGAACTCGCCGCGGTACTTCGTCCCTGCGACCAGCGCTCCGATATCCAGGGTCAGCAGACGCTTCCCGAGGAGCGTCTCCGGCACATCCCCATTGACGATCCGCTGGGCAAGGCCCTCGACGATCGCCGTCTTACCGACCCCGGGCTCGCCGATCAGCGCTGGATTGTTCTTGGTCCGGCGGCTCAGGATCTGGACAACCCGCTCAATCTCCTTCTGCCGCCCAATCACGGGATCCAGCTTTCCTGCGCGGGCCGCGGCGGTGAGATCGATGCCCATTTGGTCAATCGTCGGGGTGCGCGTTGCCTGGCGGGACTCGTGCTGCGAGTAGGTGGAGCTCTGGCTGAGGACGTGGATCACCTGGGCACGGACCTTATCCAGACTGACCCCCAGGCTCTCCAGCACGCCGGCGGCAATCCCTTCCCCCTCGCGCACCAGGCCGAGGAGCAGGTGCTCGGTGCCAATGTAGTGATGATTGAGGCGTCGGGCCTCGTCGACG
>DATGMJ010000237.1:0-3998 GCA_035293685.1 Chloroflexota bacterium
CTGCCCGGTCTGTATGCCGCGGGCGAGTGCGCCTGCGTCTCCGTCCACGGCGCGAACCGACTGGGAACAAACTCCCTGGTCGATATCATCGTCTTCGGGCGACGTGCCGGCCGAGATGCCCTCCGGTATATTCAGACGGCCGATCTTCCTCCTCTCCCACGTGATGCCGCAGACGAGGCCCGCGCCGAGATTGAACACTTCCTGAGCGGGGAGGGGAGCGAGCCGGTCGCGGTTGTGCGCGAGGACCTCCGGACGACGATGATGGATCTGGCCTCGATCGTGCGAACGGAGCAGGGACTTACTGAGTGCCTTTCCCGGATCCACCAGCTCCGCGAACGCTATCGTCGGACCCGTCCCATGGATCGCGGTCAGGTCTTCAACACTGATTTACTGGAGACGATCGAGGTCGGGTATATGATCGACCTCTCTGAGGCGCTCGTGGTGAGTGCACTGGCGCGGACCGAGAGCCGCGGCGCGCATTATCGGGAAGACTTCCCTGAGCGGAATGATCAGGAGTGGCTCAAGCACACTCTGGCCTACCGACGGAACGGCAAGTTCGAACTCCGCTACAAACCGGTGCGCATCACCCGATTCGAGCCAAAGGCCCGTGTCTACTGAGGACCGGAGCTACCAGGGGGAGAGAGGCGAAGGCGCTATGGCGCGTGCGAATGCACGGAGGGTCGTCACGCTGGAAATCCAGCGGTTCAATCCGGAGATCGATTCCGCGCCTCACCAGCAGTCGTTCCAGGTCGAGGCTGATCCCAGTGACCGCGTCCTTGATCTGCTGAATCGCATCAAATGGTTCCAGGATGGCACGCTCGCGTTTCGTCGTTCGTGCGGTCAGGGCATCTGCGGGAGCGATGCCATGTGCATCAACGGGCGGAATCGGCTCGCTTGCAAGGTTCTGGTCAAGAACCTCGGCGAACACATCTCCGTCCGTCCACTTCCGGGCTTTCGGGTGATTAAGGATCTGGTCGTTGACCTGCGGCCCTTTTTCCAGCACTACATCGAGGTCATGCCGTACCTCATCAACGATGAGCGGCCGCCGGCCACCGAGCGCCTCCAATCCCCTGAGGAGCGGGCTCGCTACGATGATACGACGAAGTGCATTCTCTGTGCGGCCTGCACCGGGGCCTGCCCGCCGTTCTGGGCGAACGGGCGGTTCATCGGGCCGGCGGCGCTCGTGAATGCCCACCGCTTCATCTTTGATAGCCGCGACCGCGGTCGCGCTGAGCGACTGGCTATCCTGAACCAGCGCTTCGGAGCATGGGGATGCCGTGACGTTGGGAATTGCACGGAGGCCTGTCCCCGGGGCATCCAGATCCAGGATGCGATCGATCAGTGCAAGCGGGCCATCCTGGCTGAGCTAACCTGACTGATTGTTCCCTGGCATGGGACTTGCGCTCCTGGCCCGACCTTCGTGGCCAGATCTCAACACCAGGGCGCGGGAGGTGATCGTGAGCGCACAGCCAGGACCGGGGCGGTCTCCGGAGACACCCCCTGAATGGGGCGGTAACGCGGGTGCTGGGCCGCCGCCCGGACCGGGTGAGCTGCCCGAGCCGGCACTTGGACGGGCCGGTCACGGGGTTGTGCAGGTGAACGTGGAAGAGGACATGCCCTTTGACGGCGGGGGCACAGCGGTGAACGAGGCGGCGACGGTCGTGTACGGCGTATCCGGCCGGCGTACGGTCGCGATGGTTGCGGTGGCGGTCGTCGTGGCGGTGGTGCTTGCGTTCCCGGTGATCTGGGTGCTGGTGGAGATGGTCGCCCTGGCCGGTCTGATCGGGCCGTGGACGTGGGCATGGGCCGTTCTCCTGGTGGTTCTGGTAGCTGCGGCGGTCTTCCTGGGCGTTCACCTGGCCCGGGAGGGCCTATAGAGGGCCAGCCGGTGGGGCGCCGGGCCGGGATGCCCTGCAAGCGGTCCTGAGAATCGGGAAATCAGGTGAGATCGGGCCAAGGAGGTAGACCAATGCGAGGCTTTTTCCTGGGTGTGATTGTTGGTGCGCTGGGGACCCTCTGGTATACGCGGCGGGCTGGGGAGTTGCAGATCGCCCGTCGGTTCGGGGAGATGCAGGAGAAGGCGAACGCGGTGCTCATGGAAAGCCGGCGAATCCTCGAGGAGACCCGTCAGGAGCTGGCGGCGGCCCTGGAGGCGGGAAAGAACACAGTGCAACAGCGGGCCGAGCGCCTGCGGCATCCCACGAGCGAGGCTGGAGAGGGCGGCCAGGCAGGATCCGAGCCCACGCCGCCGGCTTCCTGATATGCGCGCGGACTGCCGCCCTGATGGTACCTGCATCTGACCCGGTGCGCCGGGAGATTCACGGCTCGGATCGGACGCGGTGAGCCCCATTGAGTGGGATGCTGTCGTCGTCGGCGGCGGACCAGCAGGCGCGACCGCGGCGGCGCGGCTGGCTGCGGCCGGGGCGCGAGTAGCCCTCCTTGAGCGGGCCGATTTCCCGCGTGATAAGCCGTGCGGCGGGGGGCTGAGTCCGAAGGCTTATCATCTGCTCGATATTGACGTATCTGACCTGGTGCTCGCGCGGCCGCGTGTAGTCTGGCTGAGCGCCCCGCACGTCGGGCCGGTTGCGATGGCTTCGCGGCAGGAAGCCATCTGGATGGTCCGTCGGGCTGATTTCGATCAGCGCCTGTTGGATGAGGCCGCGGATCGGGGGGTCCGCATCTCAACGGGAGTTGCCGCAGTCGGTCTCGAACGGTCGCCTGAGGGCCGCGTCGTGGGAGTGATCACCAGTCGCGGCGCGGTGCGGGCGCGGGTTGTCATCGGTGCGGATGGGGCCGATAGCGTGATCGCCCGCCAGGCGGGGCTCCGGACCGGGCGGGAGACACGCTATGTCCTGGCGCTCGAGATGGAGGGGAGGCGTCCGGCTGGGGCGCCCCGGGACGCGGCCCTGATCGACTTCGGTCTCTGCCGCGGCTATGCCTGGTACTTCCCTAAGGGCGATCTCTGCAACATCGGTGTTGGGACCGATGCGCGCGCGGAGTTTCGCTGTCTCCGATCCCATCTGGCCTCGTTCGTGCGCGATCACGGTCTGGAGATCCGTCCTCCGCCGCGCGTCATCGGCCATAAGATCCCGGTCTGGCGTGGTATCGAGCCGCTCCACCGGGCGAATGTTCTGCTCGTCGGGGACGCGGCCGGGGTGGCAGATCCGTTCTTTGGAGAAGGGATTGCTTACGCCATCCAGACCGGGCGCTTTGCGGCAGAGACGGTCCTGCACTTCCTTGACGGTCGGGCACCGGACCTCTCCGGGTATACTCGCTTGGTCCAGAAGGTCCTCGGCCGGGATCTCCGCTTCTGGACAGCCGTGGGATGGGTTGTCTACCGCGTTCCGAGCCTTGCAGTGCTGGCCCTCTCGCGGAGCCGGTTTCTCCAGCGACTTGCCGACCAGGCGATCAGCGGAGAGAAGAGCTTCTCGCATACCTGGAGACCGGGACGTAGGACAGCGATCCGACCGGCCGGTCGGTCCGATTAGGGGGCGGTTCGCTGGGGTGGGCTGGGGGCGCGGTCACGCACGGGGATGACGGGATGGCGCGCGCCGGACGAGTGCTGGGGTGTCTGGCGATCCTGCTCGTTCTTGTCGGCGCGGGAGCGGCTGGCTATGGCCTTCGGCACTGGTGGCTCCCACTTCTCGGCTACGCGCTCGACGTGAGCCCGCGGATCCGATCCGCCGATGTGATCATCATCCTGGGGGGTGGTGATGGCGACCGGGAGGAATACGGATCGCGCCTGTACCATCTCGGGCTCGCGCCACACGTTATTGCGACCGGCGCACCACCGGGCTCCCAGGCGACCGCGCTTGATCTCGAGCGTCGGGGGGTTCCCCGGTCGGTGATCCTTCTAGCAAACGGCACCCGGAACACGCACGAAGATGCCCTGGCCGCCCGGACCCTGGTGCTCGCGCACGGGTGGCGGTCAGCCCTCCTCGTGACGGACCCGTATCATATGCGGCGGAGTCTGTGGACTTTCGAGACTGCCTTCGCGG
>DATGMJ010000238.1:0-6895 GCA_035293685.1 Chloroflexota bacterium
AGCCAGTCGGGGCGGTCTTCTCGATCCTGCTGTCAATCCCATCGCTGATCCTCCTCCTCCTGGCTCGGCGCTTCCTGATCGCCGGCTATCTCGCCGCTGGCTTCCGGGGCAGGTGAGAACAGTGGCACGCCTGGAGCTCGATCACATCGTCAAGCGCTATGCGTCCGGCTACGCGATTCAAGATGTCTCGCTGGAGGTAGGAGACGGCGAGCTCGTCTGCCTGCTGGGCCCATCCGGCTGCGGCAAGACGACAACCCTGCGGGTCATCGGGGGATTTGTGACCCCCGACAGCGGAGATGTGCGGATCGACGGCCAGAGCGTTCTACGCCTGCCGCCCGAGCGCCGGCCGACGGCGATGGTCTTTCAGCGGTACACTCTCTGGCCGCACATGGATGTGTGGCATAACGTGGCCTTCGGGCTGGAGCTTCGCCGGCGACCGCGTCCGGAGATCGAGAAGGCGGTGAAGCAGGCCCTGGAGCTGGTCGGCCTTCCGGGGGCCGAGCGGCGCCACCCGTCCCAGCTCTCCGGCGGCCAGCAGCAGCGCGTGGCCCTGGCCCGGGCCCTGGTTATCGAGCCGCGGATTCTTCTCCTGGACGAACCCTTCTCGAACCTCGACGCCCAGCTCCGGGTGCGCATGCGCGAGGAGCTGATCGCGATCCAGCGGCGGGTCGGCATCACCACAGTTTTCGTCACCCACGATCAGGAAGAAGCGCTCTCGATCGCCGACCGGATCGCGGTGATGCGGGCGGGGTTGATCGAGCAGGTAGCAGCGCCGTCCGAGCTGTATGATCGCCCTCTGACCCGCTTCGTCGCCACCTTTATTGGAACGATGAACCTGATCGATGGTCGGCGGACTGCCGATGGGAGCATCCAGGCCGGTCCATTCCGGGTGCCGCTTCCCCCGGACACTGCGCCGCGGTCGGAGGGATCGCTCTCGATCGGGATTCGACCAGAAGACTTCATCTTGACCGGCCCGAACGGTACCGGCGTGCCCGGCCGGGTGACCCACGCCACCGACCTCGGACACTACCGCCGGCTGACTGTCACCCTGGAGGGGGAGATCACGGTCACGGTGTTTACCCCGAAGTCCCAGAGCGTGACAATTGGCCCGTGCGCGCTCTGGCCCCAGCGCGTCCTCGTCTACGATGGCGAGCGGCTCCTCACGATCGTGGAGCGGCGCTACGCCCCCTCCAGCGTCTGAGTCAGCGACCCCGTGCCGCATCGCCGCTCTAGCCTGCACCCCTGGAACCTGACAGCCCCTGGGAAAACTGCGAGCCCTTGACGCGCGTGCTGGTGGGATGTATCATCTCGTACATCCCGCGGGCGCGTGGATACGGGAGAGGGCAGGGCCCGCGGACGGCCAGCCGTTCTGGCCGATGGGCCTGCCGTCCCGGATAGACTGGCGCATCTCCGTCCTATCCGAGCCCCCACCGTGCCCGCTGTCGATCTTGGGCGACCATGATCGCCGAAGGAGTGAGCAAGGTGGCCACGCGAGAACGGATGAACCGAGCCGAGTTCCTGCGTCTTTCGGCGCTCGCCGCTATCAGCGCCGCTGTTGCGGCCTGTGCTCCGCCGCAGGCGGCAACGCCGACGACCGGCGCCGCCCAGGCCGCGCCGACCGCCGCCGCGACCGCTACGCCGGCCCCGACAACCGCTCCTGCGCCGACCAATACACCGGCCCCGGTGGCGACTTCGGCAGCGATCGCCAAGGCAACTGAGGTGAGCGTCCAGGGGATGAAGTACCAGGAAGCTCCCATGCTGGCCGACATGGTCAAGGCCGGGAAGCTCCCGCCGGTGGAGCAGCGCCTGCCGGAGAAGCCGTATGTCGTGCCGCACCCCTGGCTGACCATCGGCAAGTACGGCGGCGTCATCCAGATGGTCTGCTCGGATAAGACCGATGAGGGGACAACCCGGTTCGTCCAGGAGATGATGTACGGCCACTCGCTCCTGCGCTGGCTGAAAGACGGCCTGGAGATCGGCCCGGGGCTGGTCGAGAGCTGGGAGACCAACGCCGATCAGAGCGAGTGGACGCTCCACTTCCGAAAGGGACTGAAGTGGTCAGATGGCCATCCCTGGACGGTCGATGACATTCTGTTCTGGTGGGAAGACGAGGTCCAGATCCCCGATCTCAAGGAGCTGCCGCCGGACGAGGCCCGCTCGGGCAAGGGCACCCTCTTCAAGCTCCAGAAGATTGATGATTATACCCTCAAGCTGATCTATGACGCCCCTACCCCCCTGACCGCCGATCGGCTGGCGATGTGGGTGAAGCGCGGGATCGGGCCGCGCTGGATGGACCCGAAGCACTACCTCCAGCAGTTCCACCCCAAGTACAACCCCAATGTGGATAAGACCAAGTGGGTCGACACCTTCCTCCAGAAGCGCGAGTTCCGGAAGAACCCGGACTGCCCCACCATGACCGGCTGGATGCTGAAGACCTACAACCAGGGGCAGAACTCGGTCTGGACCCGCAACCCGTACTACTGGTGCGTGGACAAGAACGGCAACCAGCTCCCCTATCTCGACGGGCTGGTCATGACCAACATCCAGGACCCGCAGGTGATGCGGCTGAACATCCAGCAGGGCAAGGTTGATTACGTGCACGGCAACTTCACGCCCCTGACCCTGGCCGACGTCTCGACCCTCAAGCAGGCTGAGGCGACAAGCAAACTCCACCTCGAGTTCTGGGACGGCGGCGATGGAACCGGCTCGGCCTGGTTCTTCAGCTACGACTATATCGACCCGAAGATGCGGGCCCTGATCCGGAACCCGAAGTTCCGCCAGGCCCTTTCGCTGGCAACCGACCGCGATACCATTCAGAAAGTCGTCTATTATGAGACGGGCGAGAAGACGACCGGGACGATGAGCCCGAAGGCACTCGAGTTCCACGTGCAGGGCGGGCAGGAGATCTACCAGCAGTGGCGAGACAGCTACATCAAGTATGACCCGGAGCAGGCCAAGAAGATCCTCGATGAGATCGGGGTCAAGGATGTGAACGGGGACGGCTGGCGAGAGATGCCAGACGGCAGTCCACTCAAGATCACGATCGATTACCACGCCAGCCAGGATCCCAACGGCGCAGCGGTGAAGAAGAACACGATCCTCGAAAAGAACTGGCAGGCGATCGGGTTGAACGCCAAGCAGAACCCGGTGCCGGACATCAGCTGGGACGACTTGTGGGCTGCCGGGAAGATCATGACCCGGTGTGACTGGGGGGTCGGCGATGGGCCGAACTGCCTGGTCTATCCGCAGTGGCTCGTGCCGATCGAGGAGACCCGCTGGGCGCCGCTGGAAGGCCGCTACTACGCAGTGCGGGGCACGCCGAAGGAGACCGCCGAGAAGGATGTTGATCCGTACAAGCGGAACCCGCCGCGGATGGAGCCAGAGAAGGGCGGCCCGATCGAGAAGATCTGGCAGCTCTACGACCAGACGAAGACCGAGCCGGATCAGCTGAAGCGGACCCAGCTGGTCTGGCAGATGATCAAGATCCACATCAGCGACGGTCCCTTCTTTACCGGCACCGTCGCGAATACGCCGACGATTGTCCTGACCAAGCAGGGGCTGAAGAACGTGCCGACCCGCGATGACCTCAGTCCGAAGAATGGCTACCAGTACGGCTTCACCGGACCGTGGATTATCCCCAGCCCGGCGGTGTACGACCCGGAGACCTACTACTGGGAGAACCCGGAGGAGCACACCGGCTAGCAGGCACGGGGCGGTGAGAGCGGCCGGCACCGACCGCGCCTGGACCGACCGGGCCGCGCCCGGGGGCAGATGGTGAGCTGCAGCTCCATCCGCCCCCGGCGAACGCGCGGGAGAGCCGAGGAGAAACGGCATGGTACACTACATCCTTCGGCGTCTGCTGTACATGGTCGTCACGATTTTCTTTATCTCGATCGTCGGCTTCGTGCTGATTCAGCTTCCGCCGGGTTCGGCGCTCAGCGCGAAGATCGCTCAGCTCCGGGCGCTCGGCGGCGACCTCTCCCAGGACCAGATCCGCTCGCTCGAGGAGCGCTACGGGCTCAACGACCCGATCCAGGTTCGCTACGTGCGCTGGGTGACCGGGGCAATCCACGGCGATTTCGGCCAGTCGTTCACCTTCGATGCCCCGGTGAACAGCCTGATCTGGTCGCGCATTGGATTCTCGGTCCTCCTCTCCGGCTGTGCGATCATCTTCGCCTGGGTCGTTTCGATTCCCATCGGCGTCTACTCGGCCACCCACCGCTACACCATCCCGGATTACATCGTGACGATCATCCAGTTCGTCGGTGTGGCTGTGCCGGATTTCCTGCTCGCCCTCCTGCTTCTGGTCTTCGCCTCCCAGGTCCTGCACACTGATGTCGGCGGCCTCTTCTCGACGCGCTACGTGAACGCGCCCTGGAGCTGGGGAAAGTTCCTCGACCTGCTCCAGCACCTGTGGATCCCGGTTGTGGTGATCGCCGCAGGGAGCACGGCCTGGCTGACCCGGGTGATGCGGGCGAACCTGCTCGATGTGCTGAACCAGCAGTATGTCCAGACCGCCCGCTCGAAAGGGCTGACCGAGGGCGTCGTCGTGTGGAAGCACGCTGTTCGGAACGCCCTCCATCCGCTCTGCATGGCGCTCGGCCAGCAGCTGCCGGCCCTGATCTCCGGCGAGGTGATCGTCTCGATTGTCCTGAACCTGCCGACCACCGGACCGCTTTACATCAGCGCGCTTCTGAATAAAGATATGTACCTGGGCATCACGTTCCTGATCATGCTCTCGATCCTCCTGGTCGTGGGGAACCTCCTGGCAGACCTGCTCCTGGCGTGGGTGGATCCCCGGGTGCGGCTCGAATGACCGCTCTGCCGCTCTTCTTCCGCGCAGGGCACGGGCGAGGGGATCAGTCCGCACGTGAGGGGAGGAGAGGAGGCAGTTGATGGCGACGGCGAAGGCGATCCCGCTTCCCGAGCGACAGCGGACGGCGGCGACCGACGTCGGTCAGGTATCCCAGTTCACCCTGATGCGCCGCCGCTTTATGGAGAGCAAACTGTCGGTCTTCGGCGGGATCGTCCTGATCGGGATGTATGTGATGGCGGCGGTTGCGCCGTTCCTCTCGCCGTACCCGTACGACGCGCTCGACTCGAACAATCAGTTCGCCGCCCCGACACCGATCTACTTCGTTGGCATCCACCCGGTCATCTGCGGAACCACCCAGACCCTCGATAAGAGCACCTTCACGTGGGTTTACACCGCCGACTGCTCGAAGCTGTACCCGGTGCGCTTCTTTGTCCACGGCTACTCCTACACCCTGTTCGGGGTCATCCCCTCCGACCTGCACCTCTTTGGGGTGGATCCCCCGGCCAAGCTGTACCTGTTCGGCGCCGACAGCCAGGGACGGGACGTCCTGGCCCGGGTGCTGGAGGGATCGCGGATCTCCCTGACCATCGGCCTGCTGGGCGTGGCGATCTCGGTCGTCCTCGGCTCGATTATGGGAACGATCTCGGGGTACCTCGGCGGAGCAGCAGACAACCTCATCCAGCGGTTCATCGAGCTGTTGATGTCGATGCCAACGCTTCCGCTCTGGGCGGCGCTCGCCGCGGCGCTTCCCCAGGATATGTCAGTCGTGCGCCGCTATTTCTACATTACGATCATCCTCTCCCTGGTCACCTGGACCGGCCTGGCGCGGCAGGTGCGGGGGAAGGTGATGGCCTACCGCACGCTCGACTACACGCTGGCCGCCCGGCTGGCCGGCGCCTCGCCGCTCCGCATCATCTTTACCCACATGCTTCCGAATGCGATCAGCCACATCATCGTCGTGGCGACGCTCGCCGTTCCCTTCTCGATCCTGGGGGAGACTGCGCTCAGCTTCCTGGGGCTGGGCATGCTTCCGCCCGCGGTCAGCTGGGGGGTGCTCCTGCGCGATGCCCAGCAGGTGCAGGTCGTGGAGCAGCATCCGTGGCTGCTCATCCCCGCGGCGTTCGTGATCATCGCGGTTACCTGCTACCAGTTCCTGGGGGATGGCCTGCGCGACGCGGCAGACCCGTACAGCTAACCGGAGCATTCGTCCGAGGGAGACCGATGGCAGAGACCGCCGACCGAACGGAAAGCACGCGCGCTGATAAGGTCCGCTCTGACATCCTCCTCGAGGTGCGCGATCTGCACGTGCACTTCCACACCCAGCTTGGGCTGGTGCGTGCGCTCAACGGCGTTAGCTTCAGCATTCCGCGGGGAAAGGTCCTGGGCGTGGTGGGCGAGAGCGGCTGTGGCAAGACGATCACTGGTCTTGCCATTATGCAGCTTGTGCCGCATCCGGGGCGCATCGTCTCCGGCCAGGTGCTCTTTCGCGAGACGCCGGACTCCCCGCCGGTTGATCTGCTGACCTACGACCGCCACGGTCCGGAGATGCGCGCCATCCGCGGGAACAAGATCAGTATGATCTTCCAGGAGCCGATGACCTCGCTCAACCCGTGCTACACCATTGGCGATCAGATCATGGAGGCGATCCTGCTCCACCAGACCCCTGATCGCGTGGAGGCACGCGCGCGGACGATCCAGATTCTCCGCCGGGTGGGGATGCCGAATCCGGAGCACGTCTTCAGCTCCTTTCCCCACCAGCTCAGCGGCGGCATGCGCCAGCGCGCGATGATCGCGATGGCCCTCTCGTGCACTCCAGACCTGCTGATCGCCGATGAGCCGACGACCGCCCTCGATGTGACGACCGAGGCCCAGATTCTCGATCTGATGCGCGAGCTTCAGGCCGAGATCGGGATGTCGATCATGTTCGTCACCCACAATCTGGGCGTCGTTGCCCAGATGTGCGATGAAGTGGTGGTGATGTACCTGGGCAAGGTGGTGGAGCGCGCACCGGTGGACGACATCTTCTACGCGCCCCGGCATCCCTACACCGTTGCGCTCCTGCGATCTATTCCGCGCCTG
>DATGMJ010000239.1:0-16364 GCA_035293685.1 Chloroflexota bacterium
CCCCGTAGATGATCTCGATCTGCCAGGCGCTGCCGAGCGCACTGCCCAGAGCGATAATCGGCGCGCGGAGCATCGCCTGGACCACCAGTACCGCCCCGACGGCCACAATCAGGGTTGCGACATGATGGGCCTGCCCTCGATCCAGACGCCAGGGAAGGGCGCCTGCGGCGGCCTCCAGGGGCTCAAGAAGCGCTCCCAAACCGCGAGCCAGCGACGGGGTCAGGATGATGAGCCAGGCACTGAGAATACCCTCGAGAACAAGCCAGGAGAGCATTTCTGGTCGGAGGTCACTGGCCGGACTCGCCGGGCCGAAAAGAGCCGGGAGGACCACCAGGCCCAGCAGGGCCGCCAGGACTGTCTGCGCCGCGACTGCTGTCTTCCTCACGCCCGGACCTCCTTTCCCACCAGGCGAACGCCTGCCGCCAGTGCAGGCACCTGGCCGGTGCAGATCTGCCGGTACAGGGCGACCGTCTGCTCCGATGGCGCCATGTCCAGCTCGTGACGAAGGGTTTGTGAACAGAGGTCGTACCAGTGGATCGCCTGGCTCCACTGACCAAGCATCGCGTGACACCGCATAAGCCGCTGGTATGCATCCTCACGGCAGGCATCCTTGCCCAGGATCTTGTGGCAGCGAATGATGCATCCCTCAAGATCGCCGCGTGCCAGCGCGATATCGGCCAGGCGGGTTAACACCATCAGATACTGGTCCTTGAGCTCCTCCCGGCGGACCAGCGTCCACTCCTCGTAGATATCCTCGAGGAGATAATCATCGCGATATACCTCTTCGGCGCGCTCGAAATGACCAATCGCCGCGTCGAGATGACCTTGACGCTCCAGCCGCAGGCCATCGGCAAATCGCGCGCTGAACTCCTCGGCATCGACCCAGATATCAGCGGAGGGATTGAGGTAGTAGCTTCCCCCCTCGAAAACGATGATGTCCTGCCCCGGCCGCCCGGCGATCGGCCGCAAGCCGAGGGCCTGGCGCAGGGCATAGAGCGTCACCCGTAGACCGTTGACGGCGAGCCGGGGATCAGCATCTGGCCAGAGGAGCTCGATCAGCGCATCGCGGGACACCGGCTGGCGGCGGGCAATCAGGTACTTCAACAAGGCCTTCGCCTTGGCCCGCCGCCAGGATTCGATGAGCTCTCCCTGCCGATAGACCTCGAAATGGCCGAAACACCGGATCTCGATCGCGTGCCGCTGTCCGTCCAGCGCCGGACACGAAGGCCCGGCGGCTCCGCGCCGCCGCTCTCCCACCGCGGGTCTGTCCTGTCCAGGCAGCCGAGCGCGGGGACGGCGCTTCCGCGGTCTGGATGATGCCCCTCCCAGCGCTTGGAGCAGACGACCCAGGAAGAGCATCGCGCGGCGCTGCTCCTCCAGCGCCGCGATCAAGATGCCCAGGGTAACCGTGGGATCCAGCAGTGACTCGCGGCCGCGCTCTCCAGCCCGCGCCACCGTCTCGCACCTCGTACCGTGAGGGATGTCCCGGCGGATGGAGGCAGGGTACCATTCGATAGCCGCCCCGTCAAGAGAGCCACCTCCCCTCATCCCGGCACACCGCGGACCAATCGCCGTCGCGATTGCCTCCACACGCCTTATTGATCAGGCGCCTTGCTGAACCGCCGGGGATGGACGCACTACCGGGACAACTTCCCGAGAAAACCGCTCCAGAACACAGATCGCTCAAAGGAGAAATGCCGCGTACAGCACTCCACTGATCCAGCCCAGAGGTGTCGTACCCGCAACATCCCCTGCCACCGGCCTGACAGCCGATGTGTAGGCTACTCCGGCGCGCGCCGGATCAACCGGTCGCTATTCTCAACTCTGCAGACCATTCGGAGCGACGGGCCGGGCGTAATGCCTACTACACTGCGTAGGCACTCTAGCATGCATCCGTTACAATCGAGTTACCACGGAAAGTCCACCGGCAGACCATCTGGTGCGTCATACACCGAGCACTCCCGCCATGTCCCACCGGGGGCGAGGGGAAACTGGCACGGTCTTGTAACGAGCGTGTAATGCGCAGGTTACTGTCCGTGACTATACTCTGGCAGGTAGGATGGGACGAAGCGGCCGGTATACCAGTGTGCCCCGGGTGATGATCGAGTGCGAGCCATTCAGGAGGGAACCACGTCAAGCAGAAAGATTGCGCGAGCGCTCCTTGCCGCCCTCATCACGGTGCTCCTCGGAACGACAGCGGCCGCGGCCGCCGGGATCGGTCTGGCGATCCAGCAGGTCGACCCGTCCCAGTTTCCGCGGGTCCGGGTCTATGTCAGCGTGGCTGATAGCGACGGTGTGCCGATCACCGGTCTTGACGCACAGGCGTTCCAGCTCAGCGAGGATGGGAAGCCGATCAACGGCTTCCGGGTTCAGCCCCTCATCGACAGTCAGGAGCCGATCGCCGTCGCCCTGATCATGGATGTCAGCGGCAGCATGAACGATGCGGGCAAGCTCGCAGGCGCCAAGAATGCGGCCTCCGCCTTCGTCGATACGATGGGGCCGAATGATACCGCTGCCCTGATCAGCTTCAGTGATTCCGTCACGATCAGCCAGGGGTATACCGGCAACCACGATGCGCTCAAGAAGGCGATCAGCCAGCTGGCGGCGAAGGGCGACACTGCCCTGTACGACGCGATTATCCAGGCGGCGGTGCTCCAGGGTGCGGTTCCCCAGCAGCGCAAGGTTATGCTTCTCCTGACTGACGGCGCGGATACGAAGAGCAAGCAGTCGCTCGACGCCGCAATCAGCGCCGCGAAGGGGGCCGGAGCGCCAGTCTTCGCCGTTGGCCTGGGTGGGGACGTCAAGAAGGACGTCCTCGACCGGCTTGCTGCTGCGACGGGCGGGCAGGCCTTTTACGTCTCTGGGGCCGATCAGCTCAAGCAGGTCTTCCTGTCCATCGGGGACCAGCTACGCCGCGAGTACGCCCTGGAGTACTCCTCCAGCCTGCCCGCGGATGGTAAGAGCCACAGTATTGCGGTGCAGGTCAACTACCGTGGACAGACAGCCCAGGGGTCCGGCACCCTCGTCGCGCGAACGGCTCCCCTCGCGATCGACGTCACCGGCATTACGACTGCCTCGACCGTGACCGGTCCGCTGCACATCCAGGTAACCGCAACCTCGGGCGTGATTGCCCGGGTCGACCTGCTGGTGGACAATCAGGTGAGCGCGACCGCGCAGGCCGCGCCATTCATCCTCTCCTGGGACAGCACAACCGTATCCCCAGGCCTCCACCGCCTGGTGGTGAGGGCCAGCGACGCCAGCGGGGCGACGGCGGAGAAGGAGTTCGTGGTCCAGGTTGCCGGAGCGGCATCGCCTATCCCAACCGCTACCCCACCCCATCCCACCGCGCTCCCGGCCACCGCTGCACCGACGCCAGTCCCCACCACTGCGGCGATTTCCCCCCTCTCCTACGCCGTCGCCGGAGGGGGTGTCCTCATCCTCGCCGCGGCTGTCGCGGCGGCAGTGGTCCTCGGACGGCGCCCGGCGCCTGTATCGCCTACGCCGCCTCCCGCGCCCCCTCCCCAGCCTCCCCGCGAACAGACAGTAATCACCGATCACACCGAGGCAATGGCGCTGCCCTCATCAGGGGAGTCCACAGTGGTAAGCGCGGGCGCGACTATCGCCGCCGGCGCCACGGTCGTCCCGTCTCTGCCGCGCGCACGGCTGATCATCCTCCAGAACGGCGTGCAGAGCGAGGTGGTAATCCAAGAGGCCGAAACGATGATTGGCCGCGAGGCATCCAACGCAGTGGTCATTCGCGATCCCATGGCCTCCCGACGGCATGCGAAGATCATCGTTGAGAATGGGGAGTTCTGGATCGAGGATCTGAAGAGCCTGAACGGCACGCGCGTGAACGGCGAGACGATTAGCCGGCGGAAGCTGGCTGCGAACGATCAGATCAAGATTGGCGAGGTTGTCCTGACCTTCAAGCCGGAGTAGCCCATGGTTGATGAAGCGGCACCGGCGGATGTCCGCCGTGCGCAGACAGAACGCCCGCCGTACAGAGGGATAGAGAAGCCCACAGCGTGCCATCCCGGCGCCGGAGGCACGCCTGGAGAGCACGCCATGGGACAGTACCAGACCTTCATCATTCGCATCTGGACGGATGGAAGCCCCGGCTCGGGCCGCGGGCACATCCAGCACATCGCGAGCCGACGGGGAAAGTACTTCCGCGATCTCGAGCGCATGGTGCGGTTCATCCAGGACTTTCTCGGGCCAGATGCCCTGCCGACCCGCGTCGACGACGGAGATCCGCCGGCCGGGCCGGGCCCCACGGATACGGCAGAGCCCACACCGCCAACCGGCTGAATTCGGCTACTGCGGTCCGGATGGAAGAGCGCCCGACCGCAGGTGATCGCGAACGACGTGCACGAGGGAGACAGGTCGAGAGGGCCGCGATCAGCAGGATGACGAGCAATGGCTGACCCCGGGGCCAGCTCAGCCCACCAAACACCGGCTGGAGTACGAATGGCGATGCTCACGGCACGCGCAACGGACAAATCGACGGCGAGGCCGCGGCGGGATCGACTGCCTGCCGCGGGGAATGACACGGTCAGCCTGGCCGCGGCCATCCGCGACCTGGGAGTAACCCTCACGACCCATCTGACTCGACTCGACGATCAGATCACGAGCGTGCTCGGACTGCTGAGCTCCCCCCGACCGGGGACCGCCCCCCTGGCAGTCGGTCAGGCGCCGCCGTCAATCGCCGTCCGGTGCTTGGGAGCATTCATGGTCAATGCCGCCGGAACGCGGATCGAGGAATGGCGGTCGAGCCGGGCCCGGGCCCTCTTCCAGTATCTCGTCACCCACCGGGGGCATCCGATCCCGCGCGAGACGTTGATCCAGGCGCTCTGGCCCGATCCCGATGCCGCCGCGGCCGGAACGTCGCTCAAGGTTGCTGTTCACGTGCTCCGGCGGGTGCTCGGCGAGCACGGGATTGCCAGAGGACAGCTCGACATCCAGGCTCACGAGTCCGGCTACCAGCTCGTTGCCCCGGAACTCTGGATCGATGTCGAGGAGTTCGAGCACTGTTATACGGTCGGACGCGCCCGCGAGGCCCGGGGCCAGCACGATCAGGCACTGGCCCTCTTCACACGGGCAGCCGAGCTCTACCAGGGGGATTTCCTTGAGGAGTCGCTCGATGACTGGCCCATGTTCCGTCGTGAGGCCCTGAAGGACCAGTATCTCTTCGTCGTCAGCCGCCTGGCCCAACAGGCCGAGGCACGGGGTGACTACCAGGAGGCGATCACCCGCTGCCAGCAGATCCTGGCTAAGGACTGCTGCCGCGAGGACGCCTATCGCCTCCTTATGCTCTGTCACGCCCGGCTCGGTCAGCGCGGTCGGGTGCGCCGCTGGTACGAGCTCTGCATCCATACGCTTCAGACCGAGCTCGACTGCGGGCCAGAACCAGAGACCGAGAACGTTTATCGGCTGGCCCTGAGCGGCAAGGTCTGAGTCGGAAAACCCTCCCCCCTGCTTGCACTCCTCTGCCGCCTGCCGCGGGAAGGCGAGCTAGCGATTCAGACGCGGATTGCTGATCTCGTCGAGCCCCAGATGAATGAGGTAGAGGGCGAAGAACAGCGCGACCAGGATGATCACCGGTGGCGCCCACCACCACCAGAGGTTCTGCAGGATCGCACCGTAGCTCAGCGCCCAGTAGATCATCATGCCGAGGGTCATGCTCGGCTGGGGACCAAGCCCCAGGAGCGAGAGCCCGGACTCGGCCAGCACTGCCGAGATGAACGCGTTGACGAAGTTGGCGCCGAGCCAGGGCAGCATATTGGGCGCGAGCTCTCGCAGGATGATCTCCGAGCCCGAGAGACCGGACATACGCGCCAGGTCGACGAAGAGCCGCTCCCGTAGGCTGAGGACCTGCGCCCGGATCTGGCGCGCCGGCCAGGCCCAGGCAAACAGGCCGATGACCAGGGCAAGCGTGGTGAGGTCGACCCCCTTCATGAGCGAGGCGATCAAGAGAAGGAAAAGGAGCGACGGCACGGCAAGAAACACGTCGATCAGGATCCGCAAGAGGGCATCGGTCAGCGAGCCAAAGTAGCCGCTGGCGAACCCGATCGCCGCGCCGAGCAGGGTTCCGACCAGCGCCGCGATCAGCCCGACGGCCATCGAGTTCGGGATCGCCTCGGCGAGCTGGGCCGCAACGCTCTGGCCGAGGGCTGTGGTGCCGAGCGGCGCATCCGGCTCCGGCGGGAGCTTGGGGAGAAATGCGCCGGTCTCACGCGCGTGCGTGCCGAAGGCCAGGTCGCCGGCCACTGTAATCCCCACGCAGATCAGCAGGAGAACAAGCCCCGCCACAAAGCGCGGATTTCCGAGAAGGAGCGCGGGGACGCCGCGCGGCCGACCGCCGGGAATCTCGATCGTCACCACGGCCATGGTCAGCTCCTTCCTCCCGCGCCCAGACGGACCCGCGGATCAATGAGGGGATAGACGCTGTCGATCACGAAGTTCGCCAGCGCGACCGAGACGATGATCAAGAGGGCGCTCCCTTGGATCACCGGATAATCCACCCCTTTGATCGAGTTGTAGATCAACCAGCCCAGGCCAGGATAGCCGAAGATCACCTCGGTGATCAGGGCACCACCGACGATGTTCCCAAGCGAGAGGGCAAGACCGGTCGCCTGGGGAAGCAGGGCATTGCGAAAGGCGTACCGCCAGAGGATGCGCCCGGGGCGAAGCCCCTTGGCCTCGGCCCAGAGGATGTAATCCTCGCCCTTGATCGAGGTGATCAGGCTGCGCATGCTCAGGAACCACCACCCCAGCGAGACGAGCACGATGCTCAGGGCCGGTAGGACCGCGTGACGCAGGACATTCAGGATAAAGGTGATGCTCAGCGACGGTTGAAGCCCGACAGAGTACGCCCCGGAGAGCGGGAAGATCGGGAAGTAGAAGGCGAAGAGGAAGAGAAGGATGATCGCGAGGATATAGTAGGGAATCGTATAGGTCAGGAGGAGCAGGACCACCAGGATTCGGGCCAGGGGAGCCCCGCCGGCGCGCCAGCCGATAACCGCCCCGAGGAACGAGCCGAGCGCCCAGCTTAGGAGGGTCGTGACCGTGAGCAAGCCGATTGTCCACGGTAGTGCCTGCATGATCAGGTCGGAGACAGTCGAGGGGAAGCTGGCAATCGAATACCCCAGGTTCCCCTGGACCAGCTGGGCCAGGAAGCTGAGGTACTGCTGCCAGAGAGGCTTATCAAGCCCGAACCGCTCGGTATAGGCCCGAACGAGCTCCTGTTGCCCCATGCTCCCGCCCATCCGCGCCAGCTGGAGGAAGATTGCTCCCAGCGGATTGCCCGGGATGAAGCGCGGCAGCAGGAAGACAAGCGTAATCGAGATAAAGATCGTAGCCGCGAAGATAAGGAAGCGCTGGGCCAGGTATCGCATATAAATCGACATGACATCCATCCAAGCGCGGACCACTATCGCAGGACGATGGCGCGGGATAAACAAGGGGCGGTCCGCGTGTCGAACCGCCCCGGAACCGGCTGTCCGCCGCTAGCCGCTCACCGCCGAGTGGATCCCCTTGACGAGCTGGCCGGTCTTGGGATCCACGAAGCCGTGGATGACAAGATTGAAGGTCGCCCACCAGCTCACCGGCATATTCCAGGGATTCTCGGCCGTCGGCCAGTTCTCCCAGTAGGCGAAATTGAAGGGGACCAGCGCCGGCGCCTGGACGATCGGGATCACCGGCAGGTCCGGCAGCCAGATCGCCATAGCCTGCTTATAGAGATCGATGAGCTTCGCGGTATCGTTCGGGTCAACCTTGAACATCTGGTCGACCACGGCATCGAGCTGCGGGTTGCGGTACCGATAGGAGTTCCGCTCGAACCAGGGCGCGTTCTGCCCCAGCGGCCGGTAGTTCTTGCTGTGGAAGAGATCCAGGTTCTCGACGATGTAGCCCGGGCAGAAAGCGTTCAGCGCCAGGTCATAGTTGCCGCGCAGGATCGTATCGGTCAGTGGGCTACCACTCATGGGCTGGAGCTTGACCTTTACCCCCTCGCGCTGAAGCTGGTCGGAGATAACCTGCGCCACTTTCATGTCCTCGTTCGCATCGGAGTCGACGACATACGTCGGGTGCAGGTCCGACGGGGTCAACCCGACCGACTTCAGGAGGTCGCGCGCCTTGGCCGGATCGTGCGCCTGGACGGGATACTGCTTGAGAAGATCACTGATCGCGTCGAAATACGGCTTATTCCCATCGTAGAACGGCCAGATGCCCCAGGTCGGCACCGTGACCCCCTCGTAGGCGAGATTGACCACCGCCTGGCGATCGATCATGTACGAGAGGGCCCACCGGACCTCCTTCTTGTCATAGGGCGGCCGCGCATTCTGCACCATCAGCGCCCGGGGACAGGGATCTAGCCACGAGTAGGGCGGATCCTTCTGCCAGGCTCGCACCTTCGGATTGCGGCGCGCCACCTCTTTGAAGGAGCCAGCCGAGAGGATGCCGATGAATGGGGTATCGATCTCGTTATTCGCCAGGGCCAGGGCCACGTTCGTCTCGGGCCCGATGTACTGGAAGTTGATCGTCTTCGGCCCTGGAGGAATGTTCAGGACCTTCAGCGCCCACCAGTCGTCCCGACGCTCGAACGTCAGTGCGGTAGGCGTGGCGCTGACCAGCTTGTAGGGGCCGGTGCCGACCGGATTGGAGTTCTTGAAGGTGAGCGGGTCCTTGCCTTCCCAGATATGCTTGGGCAGAATCGTGACACCGCCCCAGATCCCGACCGCCGGGAACGCCTCCCGGATCAGGTGGAAGCGCGGGTTCGGCGACTTCAGCTTGAAGGCAACGGTATGATCATCGACTTTCTCGACCGTATCAACCGCCTGGTTCGTCTCGGCCGCCCAGACCATGCCCTCGTTCTTCTTGAGCAAATCATAGGTGAAGACGACATCATCTGCGGTGAACGGCTGGCCGTCGCTCCAGGTTACACCGTTGCGCAGCTTGACCGTGAGAACCGAGAAGTCATTGTTGTATGAGTAGCTCTCCGCCAGCCAGGGAATGAACTGGCCGGTCTGCAGGTTGAGGTAGAAGAAGTACTCGTAGATGACCTGATGGAGCCCGATCGAACGGTCGACCGCGGGCGAGTAGAGGTTGAGGTTGGTGGGGTCGGCGATGCGTCCCCCGAGGGCGATGTTCAGGACCTCGGCCCGGGCCTTGTTGACGGCGGGGGTCGGCGTCACCACCTTCTCGACGACCTGGGTCACCACCTTCTCCACAACGCGGGGTGAGGGCTGGGCCGGTGGGGTCGGCGTCGCCGCAGCAGCCTGCGGCGCGGTCGGCGATGGAGTAGCCGGCGCGGCCTGACCGCAGGCCGCGGCAAGAGCGCCAAGCGCGAGACCGGTTCCGAGGATAAAGGCACGTCGCGTCAGCACCATGGTCATCCTCCTCACGCGAAACCAGGTACCCCTGCGATCATCCCATCGCGGGAATCCAGGCGCATTATATGAGACACATCAGCGCGAGGGAAGAGGACGGTGCCACAGATCCCGCACTCCACCGGCCTGGACCACCCTTTCTTAACCCGTGAATAACCCAGATTTAACCCGATCCGCGTACCCTTCCCACCAGCTGGAAAGACCCACCACCGGGCCACAAACCGATACCGACAATGGGGGAGGTGCGACAATGGCGAAAGGAATGGAGTTCCACGCGCGACTGGCCCACCGTGCGACGCCCCGATCAGCCGCGCCCACTCCACGCGCGCTGGAGGAGAGGATCAGCAATCGTCCCAGGGGGGCGGACAGCGGACCGATCCTGGGCAACCAGGCCGTGCAGGAGCAGGTGCGCCGCGACGGGTTGCGGGCCGCCCTCACCGCCGGTCTCGGGGCATCCCTGGGAAACCAGACGATTCAGCGCCTGGTCTCCCGGGCCAGCCAGAACAGGGCTGGCAGTCAGACGGACGAGAACATTGGGGAACGGATCCGGTCGGCCGCCAGCCGAGGGGGAGCTCCGCTCGAGCAGAATGTTCAGCGGCGATTAGAGACGGCCTTGGGGGCCGATCTCTCGGGAGTCCGCGTCCATGCGGACAGCGAGGCCGACCAGCTTTCGCGATCGGTTGACGCGATCGCCTTCACCACCGGATCCGACATCTTCTTCCGCGCCGGGTCCTACAACCCCTCGACCCGCGAGGGATTTGAGCTCCTGGCGCACGAAGCCACACATACCATCCAGCAGGCACGCGGGCCAGTTGCCGGGACCCCGGCCCCTGGCGGCATCCTGCTCAGTGACCCTGGCGACAGCTTCGAGCAGGCCGCGGCTGCGGAAGCCCGCCGGATCAGCCAGGGAAGCGCCGAGCTGGTCGGGGCTGGTCCGACCTCGTCCCCCACGGGCTCGACAGTGCAGCGCGCCGCGACGGACGAGGAAGAGACAGTCCAGACCCAGCGCCGCGCGATCCAGCGCGCGGATGCCGAAGAGGAAGAGCCGGAGGTCCAGACGGCACGGGCGATGGTCCAGCGCGCTACCCCGGAAGAGGAGGAACCGGTCTCCTAACGCGCCGTCGGACGGTCAGATTGCCGTGGATTAGGCACGGGCACCGGCGGCACGACCGGTGAGCGATGACGATTGGTCTCACGTGATTCCACGCGCCCGCAGGAGCAGAGGGAGGCGACTGCCGCAAGCCTGCGGAGCGTTGTGCGGCGGTTGGATCTCCGGCTTCGCCGCGCCGTCCAGGAATTCCGGGATGAGCTGGCCGCGCGCGGGGATGACGCCTTCCGCGGCCTCTACATCTCTGACCAGGATGTCGATGCCCTGCTCGCTGGCGCCCCGACCGCTAAGGAGGCGCCGCGCGTTCTGAGGCCGTCTGCGGCGGCGATCCTGCCGCGTCTGGCCGAACTCTCCAGCATCTTCGAACTGGATACCTTCGAGCAGGAAGTTCTGCTCATCTGCCTGGCGCCGGAGATCGATCTCCGCTACGAGCGGCTTTTCGCCTATCTGCAGGACGATGTCTCGCGTCGGCGCCCGACAGTCGAGCTGATCCTGCGCCTGCTTGCTTCGACGATCGAGGAGCAGGTCGCCCGTCGGTCGGTCTTCAGCCCGACGGGCCGCTTAGGAGCGAATGGCCTGCTCGTGTTGGCTGACGACGCCGCAGAGCACTGGCCGCTCCTGGCGCGTCCGCTTCGGGTCGATGAGCGGATCGCCGAGTACCTCCTCGGCTCCGATCGACTCGATCCCCGGATCGCGAGCTTCGTCCATCTGCTCCCGCCGGAGGCGGAGGCGTCCATCCCCTCCCTTCCCCCCGATCTCGCCACGGGGCTCGCCCGGGTGCTCACCGACGGGCAAACGGCAGTCGATCACGGGCCGATCATCTACCTGCACGGCTCGACCGGCGTGACGCGCCGCGCCGTGGCGCGCCACGCCAGCAGCCGCACCGGGCGGCCGCTCCTCACCGTTGATCTGGACACCCTTGCAACGGCGCCCCGACCAGCCCATCTGCTCGGTCTCGCCGCCCGGGAGGCGCTCCTGCAGAAGGCGATCCTCTGTCTCGATCGGTTCGACCTCCTCCTCGGGGAAGAGACCGACATCGCCCCGCTCCGACATGCCTGCCGTGAGATCCTGTCCGGGCGACCCGGCCCGACATTCCTGACCGGAGATGGGCGCTGGGAGCCGGCCACGTGGCTGCCGGGCATCCCGGGTCTGCGGGTCGCGGTGCCGCCGCCTCCCCCAAGCGGTCGGATTGCGCTCTGGCGGCACCAGTTTGACGGCCGCCTCGATCCGAGCGGTATCGCCGACCTGGCTACCCGCTTCCGCCTGGACAGCGAGGCCATCGGTGCGGTTGCGGCCGCCGCACGCCTCCGGGCCCGCTGGCGCGGTAGTGATGACATCGCGCGGGTAGATATCCAGGAGGCCGCCCGTGCGATCGCAACGCCGCCCCTCGAGGGGCTGGCCCGGCGGATCGAGCCCCGCTACGGCTGGAACGATATCGTACTCCCCGCGGACGGCATCGCTCAGCTCCGCGAGATCTGCGCGCGCGCGCGATTCCAGGGCACTGTGCTCGATCAATGGGGATTCGGCCGCAAGCACGTGCGCCGCTCCGGCCTCACCGCGCTCTTCGCCGGTCAGCCGGGCACCGGCAAGACCATGGCCGCCGAGGTCGTGGCGGGAGAGCTGGGCTACGATCTCTATCGCGTTGACCTGTCCGCCGTGGTCAGCAAGTACATCGGGGAGACCGAGAAGAACCTCGAGCGCATCTTCCGCGCCGCCGATCACGGTGATGCCGTCCTCCTCTTCGATGAGGCCGATGCCCTCTTTGGCAAGCGCTCCGAGGTGCGCGACGCACACGACCGGTACGCGAATGTCGAGATCGCCTATCTCCTCCAGCGCCTGGAAACCTACGACGGAGTGGCGATCCTGACTACCAACCTGCGGGGCAATCTCGACGAGGCATTCGTACGGCGGCTGGATTTCGTCCTGGAGTTCCCACTGCCGGAGGAAGCGGAGCGACTGGCGATCTGGCGCCTGGCCCTCCCGCCGGAGGCTCCGCTCGCCCCGGACGTTGATCTGCCCTTCCTGGCCCGGAAGTTCCGCCTGGCCGGCGGCCACATCCGGAACATCGCCCTGGGGGCGGCCTTCCTCGCCGCCAGCGCCAACGAGCCGATCGGGATGCGGCACCTGATCCGGGCGACTCGACGCGAATACCAGAAGCTGGGCAAGCTGGTCGGCGAGGGAGACTTCGAGGGCTATTACGCCCTCCTCAAGGACGATTGACCATTGGGCTCTTAACCCCGGCGTAACCCCTGATTAACCGGCCGGCGCTAGCCTTTCGGTACTGTATCGATCCGGACAGGATCGACCGGGTCACCCGGCCGGTCCTCGCGCCCCGGGGGTGGTGCGGCTCGTGATCTCGTGGCGCCAACACGGATCGAACGAGGGAAAGGCCGCTGTGCTTGCTGACCTTGACGAGACGATTCGCCAGATCCTGATCCGCCACGTCCCGCTCGATCCGACCGAGATCGAGATCAGCTTCGAGGCACCGGATCGCGAGTGGTCCAGTCGCCTGACCCGCCCGGCGGTGAACTGCTTCCTGTACGACGTGCGCGAGAATGTCCGTCTGCGCGTCGCGGGCTGGGATACCCGGCGCGCCAATGGTCAGGCCATTCGGCAGAAGGGGCCGCTCCGGATCGATGCGACCTACCAGATCACGGCGTGGGCCCGGGCGCCGGAGGACGAGCACCGCCTGCTCTGGCGCGTCCTGGCGGCACTGGCTCGCTTCATGACCCTGCCGCCGGACCTCCTCCAGGGATCGCTCAAGGACCAGCCGATGCCGATCCCGGCCTCAATCGGTCAGCCGGAGCAGATGCCGGCCAACTTCGCCGACCTCTGGCAGGCCCTCGAGAACCGGATCCGTCCCGCCCTGACCTACGTGGTTACACTCGCCCTCGACCCGGAGATCACCTTCACCCGCCCGCTGACCCTGACCGCACCGAGGATCGAGCTCGACCGCGAGGATCCGCTGGCAGTGCGCCGCGCGCTGGAGGTCCGCGGTCGGGTGCGGGACCGCCAGGACCCGTCCCGGGGCATCGCCGGGGCAGTGGTCCTGCTAGCCGAGACCGGCGACCGGACCATGAGCGATGCGGAGGGGCGATTCGTCTTCTCCGCCGCTCCGCGCGGGCGAATCACGCTGATCGTCCGCGCGGCCGGGCGCGATGAGGTCATCCAGCCAGCGACGGTGCCGTCTGATAGCTATGACGTGGAGATTTGACGGAACAACAGAGCCTTGATTAACCCGGCGTTAACGGCGTCGTAACCGGTGGCCAATAGCCTAGTGAATCGCCTGCTGACGTCCGGCGGTACTGGCAGGCATCCAGGCCCGCACCCTGGAGACAGCTGTGCGAGGAGTGACCGGCTACCAGTGGGAAGGAGGCGAGAGCGTCAGCGAGGAAGAGGCACAGCCGCGACATCCATGACTGATTCCACCTACGGGTCGTAAGGAAGGGAGTGAAAGCAGATGGCGACAACCTATCTGACACCCGGTGTCTACGTCGAGGAGATGCCGCCCGGTAGTCGCCCGATTGAAGGGGTCGGCACCTCGGTCGCGGCGTTCATCGGCTTCGCCGAGATGGGGCCGCGGAACAAACCGACCCTGATCACGAACTGGTCGCAGTTCGTTGACAAGTTCGGCGGCTTCCATGAAGGGTACTATCTTGCCTACGCGGTGTACGGCTACTTCCAGAACGGCGGGGGCACCTGCTATGTCGTGAACATCGCTCCATCGCTGGCGCCCCAGACGGTGGTCCCGCCCGCGGCCGACGGCAATGCCCGGCCGGCGCTCGAGATCTACGCCGTGCGCCAAGGGCTGAACACCCCCGGCCTTACCGTCGAGATCAGCTACGCCGAAAGCGCGCCGGCCCTGCCTCCAGGGACACCCGCGCCAACCGGGGGCGACGAGGGCAAGGGAAGCGGGAGCACCGAGAAGCCTCGACCGCCCGCTCCCGCCGGCCGCGCCGGCGACGGCGGCAAGACACCGGATTGGGCGACGCCTTTCCGGATTGAGGTCAAGCGCGGGAAGGACGTGCTCGAGACCTTCGACGGGGCGACGATGGACCGCGAGAGCCCGCGCTACGTCGAGACACTCGTCAACGGGAACTCCCAGTACATCTGGCTCTCTCCCCCCTCGGGCAAGGCGGCCATCCTGCCTGCGCCGCGCGCCGGGTCGTTCGCGCTCCAGAAACCGACCCCGACGGCCTTGCAGATCGGAACCAGCGACTTCCTCGGCAGTGCGCGCGACCGCGCGGGCATCGAGGGGCTGGAATCGGTGGATGAGATCACGATCGTCTGTGCGCCGGACCTCATGAGCGCTTACAAGCGCGGGCTGATCAATGAGGATGCCCTGATCGGACTGCAGAAGTCCATGATCGCCCACTGCGAGCGCATGCAGGACCGCGTGGCGATCATTGACCCGCCGCCGGGCCTGGATCCCCAGGAGATGCTGGAGTGGCGGAACAAGAGCATGATCGACTCGTCATACGCCGCCCTCTATTATCCCTGGATCAAGGTCCTGGATCCGCTTGATCCGACCGGCAAGCGTCTGCTGAGCATCCCGCCGTCCGGACACATGGCCGGGATCTGGGCGCGCACCGACTCCGAGCGCGGCGTCCATAAGGCTCCCGCCAACGAGGTCGTCCGGGGAGCAGTCAACGTTACCCAGGATGTGACCGACGGCGAGCAGGGGCTCCTGAACCCGAAGGGCGTCAACTGCATCCGTACCTTCGGCACCCGCGGCATCCGGGTGTGGGGCGCGCGCACACTGTCGAGCGACTCGGCCTGGAAGTACATTAGCGTGCGCCGATTCTTCAACTGGGTCGAGGAATCGATCAAGCAGGGGACCCAGTGGGCTGTCTTCGAGCCGAACGATTTCAGCCTGTGGCAGCGGCTGAAGCGGGATATCACGTCCTTCCTGATGCGTCCCTATCGTGAAGGCGCGCTCTTCGGCGCGGTGCCGGAGCAGGCGTTCTACGTCAAGTGCGATGCCGAGACCAACCCACCGGATGTGATCGACGCGGGCATGGTCGTGATCGAGGTGGGCATTTGCCCGGTGAAGCCGGCCGAGTTCGTGGTCTTCCGGATCACCCAGCTGCCGACGGGCGGCACCGCATCTTAGGACGGGGAGAGGGACGCGCAACCAATCAGTCATTCAATCTGACCAAGGTTAGTCTCATCGGGAGGTTAGAAGAACTATGCCAGGCGGCAAGCCACCTCAGGATCCGATTACGACATTCGCCTTCGCCCTGGAGATCCAGGGCATCACCGAGGCCTGGTTCCGCGAGGCCAGCGGCTTCAGCTCGGAGAACGATGTTATCGAGTACAAAGAGCAGGGGCCGAAGGGACAGACGATCCTCCACAAGATCCCCGGCACCCTCAAGTTCGGCAACATCCAGCTCAAGCGCGGCATTACCTCGAATCTGGAGCTGTGGAAGTGGCGGAAGAAAGTGATCGACGGCCAGATCGAGGAAGCCCGCGTGGACGGCTCGGTTGTCGGCTACGACGAGAACGGGGACGAGAAGATCCGGTTTAACTTCAAGCGCGGCTGGCCGTGCAAGTGGGAGGCCTCGGGGCTGAACGCCCAGGGGAACGAACCCATCATCGAGTCGATCGAGATCGCCTGTGAGTACATCGAGCGCATGCCGTCATGAGTCCGCGATCCGAAGGTCTGCAAACCGAGTTCGAGTTCGTCCTGCCGAAGGGGTACGTCGACCGCGACGGGAACCTGCATAAAAAGGGGATCATGCGGCTGGCCACGGCGAACGATGAAATCGCGCCGCTTCGTGATCCGCGCGTTCGCCAGAATCAGGCCTACCTCACGATCATCCTGCTCTCCCGCGTGATCACCAAGCTCGGGTCACTGCCAGAGGTAAATA
>DATGMJ010000240.1:0-2002 GCA_035293685.1 Chloroflexota bacterium
CGGGGCAGCTTCAGGCGGTGGAACGTCTCATCGAGGAAGCTCCCGAACTCGATCGGATCACCGATTTGACCAGGACGAGCAAGATGCCCATTGAGCGGGAGGCTGACCCAGCTCTCCAGTCGGCTGCCCTCGAAGGCCGCAATGCGCAGGCTGGTACCTTCGACCGTCGCCGTGACACAGGTCCGGGCCAGCAGGGAATGCCGCGAGCGCTCGAGGAGTGCGGCCGCGGCGCTGACCAGCGACTGCTGCCCCCGGGATCCCGGTGCAGCGATCGCTCCCGGGCCGGCGGGCGTCCCGACCGGGGCGGGCTGCACTTCCTCCGGGTTACGGGTGCCAGTCCGCAGAAGGAGCGATCTCAGGCGGAAAAAGCGGGGCGGTGAATGCACGGGCATCACTCGGGCTGCGCGTATGCGATCACCTCAAGCTGGGCGGTATAGCGCCCCTGCTCTGGCGTCAGCCGTATGTTATCAAAGACAACGGTACGCAGGCCACCCTGCTCGACCCGATCGAAGAAGTTCAGAATCTGGGGAAGCGTCCCGGTGATCGTGAGGCTCACCGTGACGGTGCGATAGGTCCCACTGCCGATCTTCTCCGTGCCGATCGGCGAGGTCTGGACCGGTCCGACGCTCACGCCGCTCGCGGCGGCGCTTGTCAGGACCAGCGTCGAGAGATCGAGCTCTGGCGGATCCCGCGGGAAGGCCGGCACCCGGAGGAGGGGATCGTTCGCTCCCGGCGCCCGGGCCGCTGTCTCGAGCGCGGTCGCCGTCGCCTGGTAGCTGGCCAGTCGGGCGGCAAGAGCGGCCTTGCGTCCCTGATCGCCCAGGTAGAGATAAATCAGCAGAGCACAGGCCGCCAGGACGGCAAAACCGAGCGCGGCGAGGACCCGCTGGAAGATGGTGAGCTTCATGGATATCCCTGCCCCGAGGCGACCTCGAGGACAATCGTGAAGTCGACCGGGCCCGGAGCGGCGGGCGCCCCGGGCTGAACGGCGAGAGGAGAGGTCGTCGGCGTCAGATCCTGCAGAGCCAGTCGGCCGGGGCCGCGCCCCGTCCCTGTGCTCGTCTGCAGCGAGAACGGCACGTAGAGCTCGACCTCGCGGATGCCGTACGCGCCACTTTCGTGATCATCATGCTTCATGAGGATGTTGACCGAGGCGATCGAACTGACGGTGGGGGTCGGGATAGCACAGTCGAACTGGGTTCCATCCGGAAAGCCGGAAGATCCGGAGTTGAATGTGCAGGTAAGGGTCGTACTGTTTGTCCACACCTGGTACAGCTCTTGACTGCCGTCTCCCGCTGACTGGATGCGCAGGCGCACGTCCGCAACGTTCGCCGGGGTCGGGAGGATGATAGCCACCACCTGTGGATCCCCGGCCCCTGGCGGCGGAGCCCAGTAACTCTGGGGATTCCCATCAATAACGGCGCATGGGTTGGCCCACGGCGTCGGCCACGGGGTCGGGGTCGATGGACCGACAGAGCAAGCGATCGGCGTCGCCGAGGGACCCGCCGTCGCCAGGCCGACCCGGACCAAGGCACCCTGCGCGATATTGGTCCCCGGGTAGATTGGCAGCGGCGTCAGCGAAGGTGTAGGCGTCAGCGTTACCGTCGGGGACAGGGTCACTGACGGCGTCGGGGTAGCAGGTAGTGCCGTCGGGGTGATAGTTGGGGTTGCAGTCGGCAGAACGCTCGTCGGCGTTGGGGTCGAGGTCGAGAAGCCGCCCGGTGGGGGAAGCTCCTGAAAGATCTGGACCTCCTCCCAGGCAACGAAGCTCGGATCGGTCAGGGTCCGGATGATCACACAGCGCACCGCCAGCGGCGGCTCGATGCGAAGCGGGAGGATCTGCCCCGCGCTCGTGCTCTGCTGCCAGGTGTAGTAGGGCGTGTTCGTGCTCTGTAGGTTCGTCGTACAGGCCGGATCGCTGTACAGCCAGAGCTCGTGCGTCGTCGCCCCGGCCGGGTTCTGATCCGGGATGAGCTGGAATCCGTCAATCTGGTCAGCCGCA
>DATGMJ010000241.1:0-6673 GCA_035293685.1 Chloroflexota bacterium
CAAGGAGATGTGCTACCACTGCACCACTTCCGCGCGTCGCGGTGCGGGTGAGAGGACTCGAACCTCCACGGGAGTTGGCTCCCAACAGCCCCTCAAGCTGGCGCGTCTACCTAATTCCGCCACACCCGCGCACTGCTTTTAAAGTATACTGGAGTGCTCGTGATCTTGTCAACGCAACAGGCCGCCCGCACGGGGGTGGAATGGGTACGCCCTGCCTCCTGGCAGAAGCCTCTTATTTCTATCTATGTCCGGGCGACGCGCCCGTGCTCTTCCTCTTCCGCCGCGCGGAGATCGTCCTCATTATCTATCTATGTCCGGGCGATGCCCCTCTTCCTCCGGCTCTTTCGCTATAGCTATAATGGGACCACCTGGGCGACGGCAGGAGGCGCGTCCTGATCGTGGAGGAATGCATGACACCGGAGGAGAAGCTCCGCGCAAAGGGGATCGAATTGATCACCGTCGAGCGGGGAGATCGTCCCCTCGTTCCCTGGGTCCGCACCGGCAATCTGCTTTTTCTCTCGGGCGCGGGTCCGAACTGGGGCGGCACCGTCTGGCGTGGACAGCTGGGGAAGGAATATACCACTCAGCAGGGATACGAGGCAGCGCGAGGCTGCGCGCTCAACCTGCTCAGCGCCGCCAAGACCGCCCTGGGCGAGCTGAGTCGGGTCAGACAGGTGGTGAAGGTACTGGGCATGGTTAACTCCGCACCAGGTTTTTCCGAGCAGCCCCAAGTGGTCAACGGCTGCTCCGACCTGCTCGTCGAACTCTTCGGTGAGCAAGGCCGCCACGCCCGCTCGGCCGTGGGCATGGCTGGGCTCCCGGGGGGAATTCCCGTCGAGATCGAGATGATCCTCGAGGTGGAGTGACCTCAGGAGATGTGGAGAGACCGTCGAAGGGCGGCGCGAAAGCGGTCCACGGCCTCCTGGACGGCCGGCAGCTCACCCTCGCCGCCCTTGAGCTCAAGGGTAAGGCGGCGGCGAGTCGCGCTCTCGTGCTCGCTCTGGCGGACGGTCTCATCGAACCAGTTGCGCGCCGCGGGATCCGGCGGGTTGATAACGCTGTAGCGCAGGGCCACCCAACGGTCCGGCTGGCCGCGTTCGGCCGGATCCGGCGCCCAGAGAACAAACCGAACACCGCTGTGCCGCAGATGTCCCAGGACGTCATTCTCCGAGGCGAGATGATTCACGATCGCCAGGCCACGAAGTCGCGGCGCGTACACATCCCAACGCGGCCGGCTCTGGTATAGTACAGGAGAGAGAATGAGCCGTTCGACCCCGGCCGCCCGGAACTGCTCGGCGATAATCATCCGCCGGGCCAGCTCCTCGAAGCGCAGGCGGCGCGGATCGAACTCGTAGCCAAGGGCGACGCTAAGGGCAGCACGCCGTCCGGGGGGCGGGGAATCCAGAAGTGCACGCAGTCCATCCGCCTCCGGACAGACCCAGATATCACTCGGCAGGATCCAGTCAACCTGGCGCTCGAACCCGGCCGCGTGGAGGGTTTCGGGTTCAACGAGCCAGCGGATAAAATCTGGCTCCTGGTTACGAGACGAGGCCATGCCAGCATGTTCTCCCGGTAGTCTTACTTTCGAGTCTAACACTGGTTCCGCCGTCCGGCCGGAGAAGAATCACTGTGTTCATCAATCGTTCACCCAACCTGACCACCCTATCCATCCATCACTCCATCCGACGGACCGCATGGTATGTTCGAGTTTGAGGTCATTGCCCGGGATCCTGGCTCGCGTGCCCGGGCCGGTCGCTTCGTCACTCCCCACGGTGTGGTGGAGACGCCTGCCTTCATGCCTGTCGGAACACGGGCCGCCGTGAAGACAGTCGATCCACAAGAGCTGGAGGAGGTCGGCGCCCAGATGATTCTGTCCAATGCCTACCACCTCTCGCTCCAACCAGGGGTGGAATGCATCGAGCGCCTTGGGGGAATCCACCGCTTTATGGGGTGGAACCACCCTATCTTGACCGACTCTGGCGGCTTTCAGGTCTGGAGCCTCTCGACACGGGATGCTGCGGGCCGCATGGTCCGGATCGATGATGACGGAGTAACTTTCCGGTCGCATCTCGATGGATCCGTGCGGCGATTGACCCCGGAGACGGCTGTCGATCTCCAGCTGAGGATTGGCGCCGACGTCATCATGGCACTGGATGAATGCACCCCGATCGGTGCCCCGGCCGAGCAGGCCCAGCTGGCCGCGGCACGAACGCACCAGTGGGCCCGACGCTGCCGCGACCGCTGGCTGGAGCGCCAGCAGGATAGTCCTGTGCCGCAGGCACTCTTTGGAATCGTTCAGGGCGGCGACTTTCGCGATCTCCGGCGATGGAGCACGGAGACAATCGCCGCACTGGATCTGCCGGGAATTGCCATTGGAGGCCAATCGATCGGGTATTCAAAGACGAAGACCGCGGAGACGCTCGAATGGATCGAAGATCTCCTTCCGACCGACCGGCCGCGATACGCCATGGGGATTGGCGACCCCCTCGATTTCCTCATCGTCATCGAGCGCGGGATCGACCTCTTCGACTCGGTCTATCCCACGCGACTTGCCCGCAACGGCGCCCTGCTGACGTCCGAGGGACGCCTGCGGATCACAGCAGTGGCCTACCGCTCTGACGAACGCCCGGTCGACGCTGCCTGCCAGTGTACGACCTGTCGAACGGTCTCGCGCGCTTACCTCCATCACCTCTTCCGGTCTGGCGAGCTCGCTGGACATCGCCTGGCGACGATCCACAACCTGGCCTACTGCCTGAAGATCGTCGCGCGGATCCGGGAAGCGATCCGCGTAGGGCGACTGGAGGATCTACGCGCGCGGTGGCCTCGCCCATCGGCCACCCAGGGGGAAGATCAGCGGATGGGCATGCCGCTTGCTTCGAGTTCACAGTGAGAGCCAGGAGGATAGCCACATGGCACGGGCACCTTCAACCGCGCCAAGCGCGCTCCAGTTCCTGATCGATCAGATTGGTGAAATCTACGGCATTGAGCAGGTGATTGTCGGAGCCGTGCAAGAGCTCGCATCCCGAACGAGCGATCCCGACTTCCGCTCTCATCTCGAGCGGATCGCGGCCGAGGATCACCAGCACGTTGAAAATCTGCGTCAGGCTCTCCGCATGATGGGGGTGGAGAGCATGGTGCAGGGCTCGATCAACCGAGGCCGCCATCTGGCCGAAACAATCCTCGGCGCGAGCCAGGAGACCGCCTACCGCTTCATCCGCAGTCTCCTGCTACTGATGTACCAGACGGCGGTTGACGGCCGCGTCTTCATGCAGGTGCAGCAGTGCATTGAAAATCGGGAGATCCTGGGCTTGCTTGAAACGAACCACCACGAGGACGAGCTGCACCTCCGGTATCTGGAAAGTCAGGTCGTTCGCGCCGCCGAGGAGCTCACCGGCCTGGCCGGGCGCTCATCCTGACGCGATCCGGGAAATCGCTGGTGATGCTGTCCACGCCGCGGGCAAGCATCTCTGCGATATCGGACGGCTCGTTCACCGTCCATACGCAGACGGCCAGACCAGCCCGGTGAGCACTGGCCACGTCATCCGCTGAGACGAGCGTCCACTGGGGGCACAGGGCATCAGCACCACAGGCCGCCGCCAATCCGACCGGGTCCGCAGGACGGCCGACGTAGAGGGCGCCCAGGCACAGGTCATCGGCCAGGGTGCGCGCACGGCGGAGCGCCAGGTGGTCGAATGAGATCAGCATCACTGCCTCGACCATCCCCCTCTCGCGCACCAGCTCGATTGTCCGATCGACAAGCTCCGGCCGGTGCGTTCCCTTCAGCTCGATGACCAGCCGCGTGCGCCCCCGAGCCCAGTCCAGCACTTCGGCAAGGGTTGGAATAGGCACTCGCTCTGCCGGCCGCTCGGGCCAGCGTGCGCCCGCGTCGAGCGCACGGAGCTCTGCGAGGCTCAGCTCGTCCACCGCCCCGTGCCCATCGGTGGTCCGATCCACGCGGTGATCGTGGATGACCACCGGCACCCCCTCGCGGCTCAGGTGAACGTCAAGTTCGACCGCATCCGCCCCCAGGGCGATCGCGCGTTCGAACGAGAGTATGGTATTTTCGGGTGCCCAGCCGGCCGCGCCCCGATGCCCCACGACCAGCGGCTCAGTAGGTGAGCGCCGCCATGCCTGGAGAATGTGCCGAGATCGCTGACCGCGCCGCATCGCCTGCATGGTCTCGTCCCCCCGCTGTCGATTTGCCCGGCGTATCTTGGCTTCCTCCATGCGACGCCGCTCCTCGTCGGTCTCGACGAGGAGCGGCGGAACCGGCGTCGGCCGGCCGGCGTCGTCGAGCGCCACGAACACCAGATGGGCAGACGAGACATGGCGAACTACGCCGGTGGTGAGGTCCTCCGCTTCGACCCGCACGCCCACCTCCATCGAGGTCCGTCCCACGTCATTGACGGACGCCTTCACCGTCACCAGATCGCCGACGTATACCGGCTGAAGGAAGCTCATCGAGTCGATGCGCGCTGTGACTACGCGGCCGCGAACGTGCCGGGTTGCGGCGACGCCAGCCGCAGTGTCCACCAGCTTCATGATCACGCCACCGTGCACGTTGCCCATTTGATTGGCATCCCCCGGCAGCATGACCTGACTCATCACGACCTGAGACTCCCGCACCGTGCGGCCAGCTCGTACCGCCTGATCGCTCGTTCCTTCCCGTATCTCCATCGGCGCTTTCCCCTCCAAATCCCACGCTTGACCACCGCCCATTCACGCGCATGGTGCAGACAGCAGAGGCCCATGCCGCTAGTACAGATAAGAGCCTGACGGTCCCGGGAGGAACCGCTCCCGCCCACAGTATAATCGGCGGGAGATACCGATGCGAGGAGAAGGGCCATGAAGCTCGTCGCCAACGGCATCGCCATGTATTACCAGCAGGCAGGTGATGGAGAGCCGCTCATCCTGATCCATGCCCTCGGGGTCGATCATCGACTCTGGGATGACGTCATCCCCCTGCTCACGCCCGCATTCCGCGTCATCACTTATGATGTCCGCGGGCACGGGGCCACCGATGTGCCCGCAGGGCCCTACACGATGGTTGACTTCGCTGAAGACCTCGCCGGTCTCCTCGATGCCCTCGGAATCGAGCGCGCCCATCTGACCGGTCTCTCGATGGGCGGCATGATCGCCCAGCAGTTCGCGATCTCCTGGCCGTGGCGCGTCCGATCGCTCGTCCTCGCCGATACTGCCAGCGAGTACAGCCAGGAGGGACGCCGTCAGCTCGCCGAGCGCGCGCGCATCGCCGAGGAGCGCGGCATGGGGCCACTGATCGAGCCAACCATCGAACGCTGGTTTACGCCAGCCTTTCGGTCCGCTCACCCTGAGGCAGTTGATCGGATACGGGCAATCTTGGCGAACGCCAACCCGACCGGCTATGCCGCGTCCTGCCGAGCCATCGCCCAGGCCGATATGACCGAGCACCTGGTCAACGTCACCGCACCCACGCTGGTCCTCGTGGGATCGGAGGATCGATCAACGCCGCCGGAGATGGCCCTTCAGATTCACGAGCACATCCCCGGCTCACGATACGAAGTCATCGCAGGGGCGGCTCACCTGACCTGCGTGGCCGCGCCAGCCGAGTTCGCCCAGGCGGTGATCGCAACGGCCCACCGCGCGGCACCCGACGAATCCCAGCAGTAGCGGCTGTCCGGCGGGGAGGACAACCGATTGGTCCCGAAGGGACGTCTAGCCCATTGATCGAGGGTCGGAGACCGGTGCAGACGGTGCAGGTGGGGAGGCACGGTCGCGCGCCCCTACCTGGCCAGGCGCCCGGAGGCGCGCGACGTCGAGCTTGAGCGCGTTTAGGAGAAGCTGGACACCGGCGTAGTCAAACCGAAAGTCCACGGGAGTGAGCCCGCAGGCAGTGAGCGCCGACCGCACCCCCGGCTGCGACCGGCGCGGGCAGTAGAAGAGCAAGAAGCCTCCTCCTCCTGCTCCGGTGACCTTCCCTCCCAGGGCCCCCCGACTGCGGGCCAGGGCATAGCACTCATCAATGAAGGCATTGCTGATCGAGGAGGCCAGCTTCTTCTTCCGCTGCCATCCTTCGTCAAGTAATTCCCCGATCGCATCGACATCCCCCCGCTCGAGAGCACGCCGGGTTTCAGCGGCAAGCGCCTTGATGACGTGGAGCGCCTCGATGACATCCGGCACATTGTGTGCGGTCCGCCTCTGCTGTTGCCGAAGAATCTCCGAAGAGTGACGCGAGCTGCCGGTGAAAAAGAGCAAGAGGTTCCGTTCGAGCCGCTGCCGCGTTGCGGCGCTCATGGCGATTGGCGTGACCTCCACGCCGGACCGGTCGAAGCTGATAGCATTCACGCCGCCGAACGCCGCAATATACTGGTCTTGCCGCCCGATCGGCATGCCCAACCGCTCGATCTCCAGGCGGCAGGCCAGATCGGCAACCTCGTCCGCGTTCAGCGTCTGGCCCAGATAGGCGGCCAGGGCGCGGATCAGGGCCACGGTCATGGCGCTGGAGGAGCCCAGCCCCGTGCCGGGCGGAACCGGCGCGGCAAGCGAGAGCGCGACGCCCTCTTGGCGCAATCCCTGCTCCCAGAAGTGAGCGACGGCGACCCTGGGCAGCGCCAGCGGTCCCTCGGCGGGCGGCAGCTCGCCGCGCCCGTGGCGCTCCGAGAGGCCGTAGTCGGCGGAGTAGATATGCACGCCG
>DATGMJ010000242.1:0-7175 GCA_035293685.1 Chloroflexota bacterium
GTGTCCTGGAGATTGCCTGGGCATCGAACATGAACGGGGCCAACCAGACGATCGTGCTGGGTACCGAGGCTGGTTTGCGCTTTGATCCGCTGACCAAGATCACCACCAGCGCGAGTCGCCTGCCCATCGAGGAGCGTCTCATTCCCCGGCCGGATGCCGATCACGCCGATTTCGGCGACGTGACGATCCAGTTCGTTCGGGCGATCCTGGCCGGTCAGCAGCCGTTGACACCGGGGCGCGAGGCGTTGGCGGTGACTCGCGTCATTGACGCGGCGTACCGCTCTGCCGCAACCGGCCGGGGCGTGTCGCTGGCCTGAACCGCGGCCGATGCGCCGAGGGTGATCCAGAGGCACGATGCCGCGGCATCCGGTTCCTGTCCGCGGGCGCTGCGGCTTCGTCTGTGCGCTGGTCGGGCGAATGCGGACTGCTTAACGAGGCCGCGGGCGGGACGTCGAGCAGATCTCGGCAAGCCGACAGCTTAAGGAAGTCAGGCGGCCTGGCACGTTCGCGCAGGCCCATGCTTTCTCGTCGCTTTCGCCTGTCCTGCTGGTCGCGGTCTTGCCAGAATCCATGGCCATCCGAGGCCGATGGTTCTGGTATGTTTATGGAGCGTCCAGCGCCGCGGGGGCTCGCCGCTGATATCTCCGAGGAGGATCGATCAATCCGATGGAAGCGACAACCAGCTCCTTTCTGGATACAGTGCTCGCCCAATTCGATCGCGCCGCCGACCGTCTCAACCTGGAGCCAGGACTGCGTCGGGTGCTCCGGACCTGCAAGCGCGAGCTTACGGTGAACTTCCCGGTGCGGATGGATGACGGGGAGATCCGCATTTTCACTGGCTATCGCGTTCAGCATTCCCAGGCGCGCGGCCCGGCAAAGGGCGGCATCCGCTATCACCCGAGCGTCACGCTGGACGAAGCGCGGGCCCTTGCCATCCTCATGACGTGGAAATGTGCGGTTATGCGCCTCCCATTCGGGGGCGCCAAGGGGGCGGTGGCGTGCGATCCATCGAGGCTGTCAGTCGGTGAGCTCGAGCGGCTCACGCGGCGCTTCACCGCGGAGCTCGAGCCGATCATTGGGCCGGACTCGGACATCCCCGCTCCCGACCTGGGAACGGGAGCGCGGGAGATGGCCTGGATGATGGATACCTACTCGATGCACCGCGGCTATTCGATCCCGGCGGTCGTGACCGGCAAGCCGCTAGAGATCGGTGGATCCGAAGGGCGGGCGGAAGCGACCGGGCATGGGGTCGCGCTGTGTGTCGCCGAAGTAGCCCGGCGCGTTGGTCTCCCGTGGCCCTCGATCAGTGTCGCGGTGCAGGGGTTCGGCAACGTCGGCGGGGTGACGGCCCGCCGCCTGGCGGCCATGGGATGCCGGGTCGTGGCGGTCAGCGATGCCAGCGGCGGCGTCTACCGCGCCGCTGGCCTGAATGTCAGTGCCCTCACGCGCTATGTTCAGGAGCACGGGCACGTGGCCGGCTTCCCCGGGGGGGACCAGATCGATAATGCTACTCTCCTGGCCCTTGACTGTGATGTCCTTGTTCCGGCGGCAATGGAGCGCCAGATCGTCCGGACGAATGCGGCCGCCGTTCGCGCGCGGATCATTGTCGAGGGAGCGAACGGGCCGTTGGATGCGGAAGCGGATCGCCTGCTGACCGAGCGGGGCGTGGTGATCGTCCCGGATGTGCTCGCGAACGCGGGTGGGGTTACGGTCTCCTACTTCGAATGGGTGCAGGATCGGGAGTCGTTCTTCTGGGGGGAGAACGAGGTGTACGAGCGGCTGGAGCGCGTCATGCTGCCGGCCTTCGACGATGTCTGGCGCACGGCAGAGACCCATCACACGAGCCTGCGGGAGGCCGCGCTCCTGCTGGCCGTTGACCGCGTTGCTCGGGCGATCCGTCTGCGCGGAATTTATCCGTGAGCCCGGGTCCGGGCACCAGGATCAGCGGATCGAGCGGCAGATGGGTGTGCTCCTCGCCTGCTAGCTTTGACCGGGTAAGGAGAGTCCGGGTATAATCGGCGTGAGCCTGCGCCAGTGGTGACTTCCGCTACTGAGGAAGCTGTGAGCGGGCCCGCTCTTGACATCGCTGTTCGCCTCGCCCTTGTCTTTCTCCTCGTCCTCGTCAACGGCTTCTTCGTCGCGGCGGAGTTCTCGATCGTTACCATCCGTCGAAGCCGGGTCGAGCAGCTGGTTGCACAGCGTCATCCCCTGGCGCGGAGCCTCCAGCGAGCGGTTCGGGATCCGTCGCCTTTTATTGCGACGGTCCAGCTCGGGGTCTCGGCGGCCAGCATCGCCCTTGGCTGGGTCGGTGAGCCGGCTCTGGCCCAGATCGTCGAGCTCGCGCTGGGGTTTCTCCCGCCGTCGATTGCCCACGTCAGCGCCCACTCGATCGCCGCGGCGGTCGCCTTTCTCCTCATCACCTCGATCAGCATTGTCCTGGGCGAGCTGATCCCGAAGAATCTAGCCCTCCAGCGTCCAGAGGGTGTTGCCTTCGTCGTGATCGAGCCGCTGACGGTCCTGCGGACGATCTTCCATCCGCTCATCTGGCTTCTCACCGGGGCGGGTACGCTCGGCATGCGCCTTCTTGGCCTCGCGCCGCGTCCGCACGAGGGGCTTGTCTACAGTGTGGACGAGCTGAAGGTCCTGGTTGCCGCGAGCCGACAGGCCGGCGTTCTCGAGGAGAACGAGGAGGATATGATCGAGCGGATCTTCAATTTCGATGAGATCCACGCTCACGAGGTAATGGTCCCGCGAACGGAGATGGTGACCGTGCCGGTCAGCGCGACCATCGGCCAGGTGATCGAGCTTGCCGCACGGACCTCCCACGTCCGCTTTCCGGTTTACCTCGAGACCATCGACAATATTGTAGGGATTGTCTACCTGGTTGACCTCCTGCGCCGCTTCAATCACGGCGATCTCCACCAGGCACCGATCCGCCGCTTCGTCCGAGAGGCGCTGGTTCTTCCCGAGACGATCGCGGTCAACGTCCTGGTGGATCGCATGCGTCAGCATAAGACGCACATCGCGATCCTGGTGGATGAATACGGCGGAACGGCCGGCCTGGTGACCCTGGAGGATATTCTTGAGCGAATTATCGGTCCGGTCCCGGACCAGTTCGAGAAAGGGCCGCCGGGTATCCAGGTTGAGCCAGACGGCTCGCTTTTGATCGATGGGCTGGTCAACCTCGATGAGGTAAACGAGCGGACCGGCCTCCACCTGTCCAGCGACATCTATGATACGATCGGTGGGTTTGTGCTCGGTGAGATCGGTCGTCGCCCGTCAGTCGGCGATCGGGTCACGTGTGACGGCGCGGTGTTCGAGGTCGAGGCGGTCGATGGACTGCGGGTGGCCCGGGTGCGGCTGTGGCCTCGTCCACGTGCGGAGGACGATGAGACCGCATCCGAGAGCGCAGAATAGCGGCAGAATGCTGAGGGTGCCGTCAAGGAGAAGAGGGTGATTGTTTCCACGACAAACTTCATCGCCGGTCATCGGGTCGTCGAGACGCGCGGGCAGGTGTTCGGGGTAGTAGTTCGGAGCCGGGGGCTAGGCGGCAACATCGTGGCCTTCGTTCGGTCGCTGTTCGGCGGAGAGATTCACGAGTACACCGAGCTTCTCGAGGATGCCCGGCGGCAGGCGATCGATCGTATGGTCCGGAACGCCGCTGCCATGGGGGCGAACGCGATCCTCACCATGCGCTTCGACTCCTCTGAGCTGGGCGGGACGATGTCCGAGGTCGTCGCCTACGGCACGGCGGTCATCGTCGAGCCGACTGCATCAGCGTGAGCGGGAATCATGAATGGCAGAGCACTGCGGCGCCTGCTCATCGCCGCGGCTGGCAGTGTCGCGGTTGGCGTGCTGATGCTCGCCTGGTTCGGCCGTCTGCTTCCTCGCCCGGCCGCCGAATGGGTTGCCGCGGGCGCCGTTTTGCTCGTGATTGCCTTACTGGTCGAGCACGGCCGTTATCGTCCAGCTGATGGAGAGGGCCCGTGGGTGACGACGGCCGAACGCTTTCAGGACCCGGCAAGCGGCCAGTGGATCGTTGTGGACTACAATCCGCACACCGGCGAGCGCCGCTACCGTTCGGCAGACTGACGGACCAGCAGCGCAAGCTCAGGAGTGGTCAGGACTCCAGGGCGGCATTCCGGTCGCTTCTGCGGCTGCGTGCTCTTCCGCCGCGTCATACGGCACGCTGCGCTGCTCGACGATCCAGCCGTCTGCTGTTGCGGTGAGGATCGTATAGGCGGCCAGGGGGCGGTGATCAAAGGGTAATCCAACGCTCGCGACGTTGATCAGGAGGGCAAACGGCATCGGGCGCACAAAGCTCCGATGATAGTGGCCGAAGGCAATAGCGCTCGCGCCGGTTCCCGCATACGCGGCGGTCACCTCAGCGGCGGTATTGTGCGCACCGCCCGCCCGATCGTCGATGGCGCGCGGGCTAGCGTGAACGACCAGGAGATCGCCGGCCGGTGTGGCGATGCGCCACCGATCCGGAAGTGCAGCCAGCTGTTCGAGGACCGCTGGACCCAGACGCTGACGCGTCCACTGCACTTGGGCGATGAAGGCCTGGCGGTAGCTCGGACTATCCGGCAGGCGGGTCTCCAGATCGGTTGCGACCAGGGCGTCATCCTCATTCCCCCGGATCAATGCCCAACCGCGCGCGGTGAGGAGCTGCCAGACCTCCAGCGGACGGGGGCCGCCCTGCAGGTGATCGCCCGCGACGATCACGTGGTCAAGCGGAGCCTCCCGAGCCAGGGCGGCATCAACCGCGCGCAGTGCGGTGAGGTTGCCGTGGATATCCGAGAATAGGCCGATGCGCATCATCCGACTCGTCATCGGGTCGGTTCCCTTATTCTGTGAACCCCCTGGCCCTGTCCAATTGATCCGCCGTCTCTGCCGTGGCGCCGTCTTCCCTCAGCGGTCCAACGCCTCGGGGTGAGCGCGCAGGAACTCCCGGAGCCGCTGGGCACCGGTCGTCACGAACCCGTTGAATTCCCCGCCGTCTACGGTCAGGGCATGACCATTGATCCAGGTCGCCAAATCCGATACCAGGAACAGCGCGGCGAAGGCGATATCGCGTGGATGGCCCAGGCGCTTGGTTGGGTTTGTCAGAAGGGCGCGCTCGACCCAGAGTCGGTCGCCTAACCGTGGTGCAACCTCTTCGGCGATTGGGATGGAGCCGGGGCAGATCGCGTTGACGCGAATACCGTGGGGACCGAAGTCCCAGGCGACCTGCCGGGTGAAATGGACGACCGCCGCCTTGGCTGTCTGATACGTCACGTAGGCATCCGAGACGTGGTAGGCATGGACGGAGGCCAGATTGACGATTGCACCCCCGCCAACCCGCTGCATGTGGGGAATAGCGTACTTGCAGCCGAGGTACAGCGCTTTGATCAGAACCGCCATGCTGCGGTCCCAGTCGCTCTCCTCCAGCTCAACGACCGTCCCGTGCTTCTCCCAGTGGGCGTTGTTGACCAGGATATCCAGCCGCCCGTACCGAGCGGCGGCCTGCTCGATCAGGGCGCGGATATCATCTCCCCGCGCTACGTCGGCATGGACGTACATGGCCTCCCCACCGTCCTGCCGGATCTCCGCGGCAACCGCTTCGCCGCGCTCGTCCTGGATATCGCCGATCACGACGCGCGCCCCCTGGACTGCAAATACCCGCGCGATCTCCCGACCGATGCGCTGGGCCGCACCGGTCACAACCGCAACCTTCCCATCCAGCCGCAGGAGCGGCCCTGCTTCCGCAAGGGGGTGTTCGTACGGGTTGTACGCCATGTGCTGTCTGCCTTTCCTTCCGGCGTCGATCGTGAGCGCTCCCCACTGCGAGCCCAGTATACTTGGTCTCCAGAGGGACAGCAAGGCGTACCGCGGTTCCGGCTCGTCTGGTACAATGCTCCCGGATGGAAGGGTTATCGTTCCAGGAGGTTCAGGGTGTCGTCTGTTGTTGCATCGATTGTCGATGAACGGTATGGTCAGCTTGAGCCTGACTTCCCGAAATGGGAAAAGATCAAGGATATCATTGACCAGTTCATCGACATTCCCCTCAACTACCGGCAGAGCGGCCATCCGGGGGGATCGCGCTCGAAGGTGCACATGCTGGTGGCCCTCCTGCTGTCGGGGGTTATGCGCTGGGATATCCGCCACCCGGAGAAGCGATTTGGGGATCGCTTCATTCTGTCAGCCGGTCACTGCGTGCCGGTCGTTTACGCGACGCTCGCCTGCTTCAATGAAGCCCTGCGGGCGATGTACGAGTGGACCGGTGATCCGCGGTACCTCGTGCCCGAGGCACACGAGCGCCAACTCACCTGGGAGGATCTCGCGAAGCTCCGGCGCAACAAGGGACTGCCAGGGCATGCCGAGATGGAGGGCAAGACCCTCTTCCTGAAGTTCAACACTGGTCCCTCCGGCCACGGATCGCCCCCTTCTGCGGGTGAAGCGATGGCCTTGAAGCGCGCGGGCGCGGAAGGGGTGAAGGTCTTCACCGTGGAAGGTGAGGGTGGTCTGACCCCGGGAGCGGCGCACGAGACCAAGAACTCGGCCTGGGGGCTTGGGCTGGACAACCTGTACTATATGATCGACTGGAATGACTTCGGCATCGACGAGTTTGCCGCCAGCTCGGTCGTCAATGGCACACCGGAAACCTGGTTCCGTCCCTACGGGTGGCGGGTGTTCGGGACCGAGGACGGCAGTTCATTTGGACCGGTCACCCGCGCGCTCCTTGAAACCCACCTGACGCCAAACGACGAGCACGTTCCCACCATGACCTGGTTCAAGACCCGTAAGGGCCGCGGCTATCTGGTCTACGACTACAAGTCGCACGGCGTTCCGCACAAGATGAACAGCGAGCTCTTCTGGGAGCTCCGCAAGCAGTTCTCGGAGAAGTACGGAACCGAATGGGTGGGCATGGGCGAACCGGCGCCGACGACAGATGCGGAGATCCGGGAGCAGTGCCTGGCGAACCTAAAGGCGGTTGCTGATACGATGCGCGCCGATCGCGAGCTCTGCGAGTATCTGGCGAATCGGCTGATCGAGATCGGCGAGAGCGCGCCGGAGGACATCCCGACGCTGAAGATTGACACCAGTCGGAACCCGTGGAAGGATCCTCGCCTCTGGGACTTCGAGAAGTATCCGAAGGAACTCTTCGTTGCCCCGGGGAGCAACGTGCCCAATCG
>DATGMJ010000243.1:0-2261 GCA_035293685.1 Chloroflexota bacterium
CTGGTACAGTGCGGACGTCCAGGTGATTGGGAACACTGTGCGCGGCGCGCGCGACTGCCTGCTGTGGTTTTCCGACCGGGCGGTCCTGCGCGACAACCTGATCGTTGGCGGGCGCTACGGTCTGCACTTCATGTACGGGAATGGCAGCCGCGTTGTCCATAACCGTCTCCAGGGGAACTCGGTGGGGATCTACCTCATGTACGGTCGGGATATGACGATTCAGGATAACCTGCTCGCCGCGAATCGCGGACCCTCCGGCTACGGCCTGGGCATCAAGGAAGTGGATGGAGCCACCGTGACCGGGAACGTCATCCGCGACAACCGGGTTGGCATCTTCGTCGATACCTCCCCGCTTGCGCCGGATGCGCACAACGCCTACCGGGGCAATGTGCTGGCAGCGAACGATGTCGGCCTGCTTCTGACCGCGACCGATCGAAACAGTGTCTTCACCCGGAATAGCTTTGTCGATAACCTGGCTCAGGTCTCCGTAGAGGGGGGTGTGCTGACGGGTCGTCTGCAGTGGAGCGAGGGAGGCATCGGGAACTACTGGAGCGACTACGTGGGATACGTCGGGGCCGACGGCAGGACCGGCGCGGTTCCCTACAAGGGGCGGAGCCTCGCCGATCAGCTCATGCAACGGTATCCGCCGCTCCAGTTCTTCCGCTTGAGCGCTGCGGCGGAGGCACTCGATCTGGCCGCGCGCACCTTCCCTCTCTTCCAGCCCGATCCGGTCGTCGTGGACCCCGCCCCATTGATCCGACCGGTCCCGGCGGCACAGGCGCCGCGGGATCCCCCTGGCTCACCCTGGCCGATGCGTGTGCTTGCGCTGACCCTGCTCGGTTTCGCTGTCGGTATGCTGGGCTGGGGATGGAGTAATCGACCTGAGCCGACCGTGACTGTGCGTGCAGAGCCGACCACGGCTGTGCGCGAGGGGGATATGGTAGAAGCAGATCCCGAACCATTGGTTCAGGTCGCTGGCCTGAGCAAGGAGTATGACGGCCGAGCGGTCATCCAGGATGTCTCGTTCAGCGTACGGGCCGGCGAGGCGCTGGCCCTCTGGGGGCCGAATGGGGCGGGCAAGACGACGATCCTGCGCTGTCTGCTCGGCCGAACCCGCTACCGCGGGACTATCTCGATCGCCGGCCTTTCCCCGGCGCGCGATGGTCGGCGGGTGCGGGCACTGATCGGGTTCGTTCCCCAGGAACCACTGGGATTTGACCTCACCGTGGCCGACCTTACCCGCCTGATCGCCGGCCTGCGCGGCGTGCCGCCGGAGCGGGCGTTCGAGCAGCTGGCCCATTTCGGACTCGCGGGTCTGGAGGGGCGGTCCATCACGGCACTTTCGGGCGGCATGCGCCAGAAGCTGGCGATCGCCCTCGCCGTGATCGGACGACCACCGCTCCTCCTGCTCGATGAGCCAACCGCGAACCTGGACGCCGCAAGCCGCCGCGAGCTCCTGGGCTTCCTTGGGAATCTCAAGCGGGAAGGACAGACAATCATCTTTACCTCGCACCGCTGGAGTGACATCGCGACCCTGGCCGATCGGGTGATCTCTCTGGAGGGTGGGCGACCAGGTGCGGTTGCTCGTCGTGTGAACGGAAGGCTGAACAGCGCGACCCCGGTTCTGCTCCGGATCTGTCTCGGCCCGGACCGACCAGAGGATGCGGCAGAACTGCTGGCCGGTCACGGCTTCGCGGCGCGCCCTGACGGTACCGCGGTCGCAGTTGCTGTGCCGTCGGATCGGAAGGCGGAGCCCCTTACCCTGCTGACCCGGTCCGGCTTCCCGGTCCTCGACTTTGAATTGGTGGTGGGAGAAGAGCCGTGATGTGGCGAACGGTTGCAATCGTGGCGCGCCGGGAGGTGCAGGATGCCGTGCGCAACCGCTGGTTCCAGGCCTACACGGTCGGCTTCGCGGCCCTGAGCGCGGGGGTTGGCCTGCTTGTACTCTTGAGCGCGAGCTACGGCGATCCCGGCGGATTCGGCCGCGCGGCCGCCGGGATGGTCAACCTGGTTCTGCTGCTGGCCCCCCTGATGGGTCTCACGCTCGGCGCACAATCGCTCGCCAGCGAGCGGGAGCACGGTACTCTTGCTTACCTGCTGGCCCAGCCGGTGGGCGTCGTGGAGGTCTTCGCGGGCAAGTTTGTCGGCCTGGGGCTTGCCCTGGGAGGGGCAATCCTGGTCGGATTTGCTGCGAGCACGCTGATCATCGGCCTGGGAGGAGAGGGACACGGCGCCGACGCCTTTGCCGTGCTGGCTGGCCT
>DATGMJ010000244.1:0-5445 GCA_035293685.1 Chloroflexota bacterium
CGCCCCGTCCCCAACCGAACGATTCTTCCCCCCCTCCTCGCCGAGCTTGGCCACGTGCCCGACTCCCGGATCACGCTCCTGAACGGTGTCGGCCTGCACCGTCCCAACACCCCCGATGAGCTGGCGTGGATGCTCGGCCCAGAGATCGTTCGCCGGTACCGTGTGGTCAACCACGATGCGCGTGATCCGAATGGCCTCGTCTATCTCGGAACGAGCCGCTTTGGCGGTGAGATCTGGCTTAATCGGCTGTACGTCGAGGCGGATGTCCGAATCGTCACCGGATTCATCGAGCCGCACTTCTTCGCCGGATTCAGCGGCGGCCCCAAAGGGGTGCTTCCGGGCGTCGCGGGCGAGCGAACGATCATGCACAACCACAGCGCGGCGATGATCAGCCATCCGCGTGCCCGCTGGGGAGAAACGCTGGGGAATCCAATTCACGAGGAGCAGCGCGATGGGGCGGCACTCGCGCCGCCCCACTTCCTGCTGAACGTGGCAACCAACCGCGATCGGCAGATCACTGGCGTCTTCGCCGGCGACTATCTCGCCGCCCACGAGGCCGGCTGTGCCTTCGTCCGTGCGGTCGCGATGCAGCCGGTCAGCCGCCGCTTTCCGATCGTGATCACCACCAACAGCGGATTCCCCCTCGACCTGAACCTTTACCAGGCTGTGAAGGGGATGGCCGCCGCCGAGGAGATCGTCGAGCCAGGCGGGGCGATCATCATGGCCGCGGAGTGCCGCGAGGGCATGGGGCACGGCGATTTCGCACGCCTCCTGACGCTCCGCGATAACCCTCGCGAGCTTCTCGAGCTGATCAACCAGCCCGACTTCCATGCCCATGACCAGTGGCAGGTTCAGATCCTGGCGCGCATCCTGGTGAAGAGCCGAATTTACCTCTACTCTGATCGCCTGGCCCCCAATGAACTCCGTCGCATCCACCTTCAGCCAGTTGAGAGCATCGAGCGCACAGTTCGTCAACTGCGCGCAGAGTACGGCGCGGATGCCCCGATCTGCGTTCTCCCCGAGGGGCCTATGACGATTCCCTACCTCGCGCCGGTCAGCGCGGGGCGCTAGCGGCGTCCACCTTCCAGCGCGGGTACGCCAGTATCAGCCGCACACCTCTGCAGCGCCGCTTCGATAACCGCGAAGTCGGCTGCATCGAGAACGTGGACATTCCCCTGAAAGGCAAGATGCCAGTGTTCGGCCGGCCACTTCCTGACAAACGCAAGGTCCGCCAGGAGGCCCTCGGCCGGTACGAACTGGCCCGGCGGCAGAACAACGTCTGGCCGTACTGCGAAGCGGTAGGGATAGTCCTCGCCGGTCTTCTTCGACTCGAATAGCGGCTCGTGGGACTCGAAGAAGGGAGACGTCACCGTGAACGTTCCGGCGAACGCCTTCTGACCGACTGCGTAGTAAACGACCCGATCGCCCGGACGGACCCGTTCGGCCTTGCGGCGGTGCCGCCCTTTCATCGCAAGAATGGAGAAGCCCATAGCCCGCGCCCGCTCGAAGTTTTCCGGCGAGCTGACAAGCATCCAGTAGGTCCCGGCCATCCGCGATCGTCCTCCAGGCCGCGCGGCGCGGCAAGATGCCCCTTTCAGGGAGAGAAAGGCGACGGAAACAATAAAAGGAGCCATCGAGAACCGATGACCCACGACGGCACCGGGGAAAGGGCGGAGAGGGTGGGATTCGAACCCACGAGGCTCATCACCTGCCGCTTTTCGAGAGCGGTGCCATCAACCACTCGGCCACCTCTCCGCGGCATCAGGCCAGTCAGGATTATAGCACGGCTCGGTCGCCACGAGCAACAGCCCGCGAGTCGCTCGACCCGGCCGTTTGACTCCCGGGCCGGGCCCTCCTACCATAGGCGCGGCCGGACGCACCGTCCGCTTCAATCCATCCTCGGAGAACGAAGCACTATGGCATCATCCTCGACCGTTCGTCTTGCCATCATTGGAACCGGGGGCATGGGCGCCGCACATCTCCGGGCGTACCAGGCCGCCGAAAAGGCCCGGGTCATCGCCGCCTGCGATGTGGACCCGGAGAGCCTTGCCCGGGTCGCCGAGCAATTCAATATCCCAGCGACGTACCGTGACTATCGCGAACTCCTCGAGCGTGAGGAGCTCGACGCTGTCGACATCGTTACACCGAATAACAGCCACGCCGAGGTGAGCCTTGCGGCCATTCGCCGCGGCCTCCACGTCCTCTGCGAAAAGCCTCTGGCGATGAACCGCCACGAGGCGCGGGAGATGGTTTCCGCCGCGCGGCGGGCCGGCGTGATCGCCGCGGTCAACTTTACCTATCGCAATGTCCCAGCCGCCCGGTACATCCGGGAGATCATCCAATCCGGCGAGATCGGCGAGCCGCTCCATCTCATCATTACCTACTCCCAGGGATGGCTGGTTGATCCATCCAGTCCCCGCGTCTGGCGCCTAACGAAAGAGATGAGCGGCACCGGCGTGCTCGGCGACTTGGGCTCTCACCTGATCGACCTGGCCCGCTGGTGGATCGGCGATATCAGCGCCGTCCTTGGGCACCTGAAGACATTCGTGACCGAGCGCCCGCTTCCCGGAACTGGGCGTCTTGCGCCGGTTGATGTTGATGACGCCGCATCCTTCCTAGCCGAGTTCACGAACGGGGCTACTGGCGTGTTCTTCTGCACCCGCTACGCGTTCGCCCGGGCGAACACCCAGCGGGCCGAGATCTACGGCACTCGCGGCGGATTGGTCTATGATAACGAACGGCCTAATGAGATCCAGTTCGCGATCGGGTCATTCATGGCTTCCGCTCGCCAGTACTGCACCCTGCCAGTCCCGGCCTCGATCCAGGCCAGTAAGACGACGACCATGCAGCAGTTCGTGGACGATATCGTCCGCGGTACCTGTACTACGGCAACGTTCGAGGATGGTCTCGCCAGCCAGGAGGTGATCGACGCGGTCGTCGAGTCTGCCCAAACCGGCGGCTGGGTGAGACTACCCCTCGCATAAGGAAGCGCCAGACTACGGATGCGATGAATGGTAAGGTCTCGATCCGCCGGCCTTCCGGTGGTGAGGCGCACCGGGAGACGGATGGCCGGATGATCCGGCCGTTCGACCCACCGCCCGCTCTTATGCTGTCGCATGCGGTGCTGGATGCGCTCATGCCCCGGTGCGACCCCTACGAGTGGAAGATCATTTGTGCTGTGCTCCGGCACCAGGGTGAACCGCGGATGAGCGTAGGCAAGTTTATGCAGTGGACCGGCCTGCAGCACCGCAAGACCTGCTTTGATACGCTCACCCGGTGCCTGCGAAAAGGCTACCTGGTTCGGGAGCCCGTCGGGAACTCCTTCACCTACCGTCCCAACCCAGAGCTAGCCCTCTCCGGCGGCGCCGCCCAGTGAGCGCGGGGGAAGGCCACTATCCCTAGTCTTCCCCCGCGCTCTCGGTCACAATCACATCGGTTCTAGCCAGCGCTGGCCCGCATGCGGGCGCCGCCTGCCGCGCGCGTGGGTTGGGGCTGTTCCTCCGGCGCTTCCGCCGCGGCGGCCGGGCGCCGGCGGCCGACGACTTGGATCTCATTGCGCACGTCATCAACCCCGGGAATCCACCAGGCATCGTCACCGATGGCGTGCTTGATCTCCTTTGTCGGAACCGTGCCGGTCAGGGTCACCGTTCCCGCATCGCTCTCAACGTTCACGTCAACATCAAACGGCACAAGCGGGTCGGCATCGATGGCGTCGTACACCATCTCCTCGATCTCTTCATCGGTGGGCAGTCCGCTCACAAGAAACTGCGGCGAGTACGTCCCGCCCCAGCGGCGCCCGCCACCGAGGCCCCAGCCGAGCCCAACCGGACCGAGCCAGGGCCAGCCGAGCGCATAGCCATACCCGGGCGGCCATGCTCCCCAGCCAGGGCCCATCATCGAGCCGTAGCCGCGCATTCCCCAGGTGCCCGCGCCGGTCGGCCCCATCATCTGAGCGGGGCCGGGCGGACCTCCCACGAAGCCCTGCGCTGGGCCAACGTATGCGCCGCACTGCGGGCAGCAGCCGCCCATCGCCACGTTACCATACGGCGTCACTTGCGTGCTCCTCCATCCTGCTGTTTACCGGACCGCCGCCTCGCCGCGGCGCCCGGCGGTCATAGTCCCTTCGCCAGCACCGGCCGCGCGCTCTCGCCGCGGCACGACCTCAATCTCGTTGTGCACGTCGACAACCCACGGGATATACCATGCGTCATCGCCCGCGGCGTGCTTGATGCGCTTGTTCGGAACGGTGCCAGTCAGCGTCACCACCGCGTTGGACACATCCACGCTGATGTTCGCATGGGGAGGAATCTCCGGATCATTGCTCAGTGCGGTCTCGACGTAGTATTTGATCTCGGCGTCATTTGGACGGGTCCAGGTATAAGCGATCGAGGGGAAGACCATCGGCGGCGCGTATGGAGGTGCTCCGTACCAGGCAAATGGAATACCGGCCCCGCCGTACCAGCCCGGAAGCCAGTACGGACTGAAGGACGGGCCAGCGAACGCCGGGCCGTAGCCGTAGTTCATCACGATCTCTTCCTCCAACCGAGCATCCCTGTCACGCGGTAGCGGCTAGGATTCTTCCCCGGCCGCACCACGCTCCGGAGCGCTTCCCGGGCAGCGGAGCCAGAGCGGGGGACGAGAGCGACAGGGTAGCGTGATCATCCCCGTCGACTGGTTGGCAAGAACGGGGCCATCCTGGCGCCTGAGTGCGCCCGTAAACCAGCGAGATCGGTCCGAGCCGCATCCCCAGACCAATGCGACCCCGGGAGACGGCCTGATCTCCCGTGAGACTATCTGCCTGATGCGCGATCAGGCCGGCGCCGGATCTCTACGGCAGTATCACCTTGACCCAGCTGCACAGCGATAGTACATTTGCCGCGGTCAGCCGCCCGTCTCGCGAGGTGAGTGGTGTCTCCTGCTTCCATCGGACTGGACCCCACGTCGGACAGCGTCGGTCCTTCCATCACGACCCCGCGCGTGCTCGTGGCCGGGACGACCAGCGGCGTTGGGAAAACCACCTTCACTGCAGGGCTCCTCGCGGCTCTGCGCAGACGCGGCTTGCGGGTCCAGCCGTTCAAAGTCGGCCCTGATTACATCGACCCTGGGTATCTCTCTGCGGCGGCGGGAAGGCCTTGCCGCAACCTGGACGAGTGGATTCTTCCGCCCTCGGCGGTGCTGGAGCTGTTCGCTCACGCCAGCCGCGAGACGGATCTGGCAGTGATCGAGGGGATGATGGGCCTCTTTGACGGTCGCGACGATCGTGACGAAGGATCGACCGCGAGCGTTGCCCGGTGCCTGGGGGCGCCGATTCTTCTCCTTATCGATGTGGGCAAGACCTCCCGGAGCGCGGCGGCAATCGCCCTGGGGTACCGTCAGCTTGATCAGCGGATCCAGGTCGTCGGGGTCATCCTCAATAACGTGGCCGGGCCCCGCCACTATCGCTGG
>DATGMJ010000245.1:0-2366 GCA_035293685.1 Chloroflexota bacterium
CAACTCGCAGCACAGGGCGGTATGGTTGCGGAACGGCTCCTTCAGCGCCTTGCAGTCCTCCTCCTTGCGGAACAGGCGGAATTCCAGCGGGTAGTGCTTGCCGCTGGTGCCGACGTAGTTGATGAACAGGTAGTCCTGGGCGATCTTGTACCGCTCCTCGGCCTGATCCCAGTACCAGCCGGCATCCGGGATCAGCGTGCCGTCCCGGTCGATCAGGGTGTTATCGATCGGGATGACGCCCTGGTCGCTGTAGCGGGTGGAGGGTGATCAGCGTCAATTAGAATTCCCGCCCGCATTGACTCACCGGTTCTGCTACCGAAAAATTGCTGTTGCCTCACCGGGATGTTACCGGCTTCTGGAGGGACAGCATGCACGCCGAGATCAGCAAGCAGACTCAGCACGAACTCCTCGAGACGCTCCCTGAGCGCTATGCACATTCATCAAGATCAGAGAAGACAAAGATCCTGGATCAATTCGTCGCCATCGCCCGCTGCCATCGCAAGCATGCGATCCGCCTCCTCATCGGAGCCCATCCCCGCGCCCTCGAGTCCTCCGCCCCGGCTCGGCGGATCTATTCGGAGGCCACGCGCGAGGCGCTCATCATCCTCGGGAGGCCGCCGATCGCATCTGCGGCAAACGGCTCAAAGCGGTCCTGCCCGGCCTGATCGCGGCGATGGAACGCCACGGCCACCTGGCCCTCGAACCGACCGTCCGCCAACACCTGCTCACGATCAGCCCGGCGACCATCGACCGGCTCCTGGCGCCGATCCGCAGCACAGCGGGCCGGCGCCGCAAGCGGAAGCGCACCACTCAGTCCAGCCGGCAGATCCCCATCCGGACGTTCGCCGATTGGGGCGAACCGGCCCCCCGGGTCCCTGGAGGTGGACTTCGTCTCTCACGGCGGCGAGTCCATGCAGGGGGCATTCCTGTGGAGTCTGGTGGCGACCGATGTCGGCTCGGGGTGGACCGAGGCAGTCCCCCTGCTGGCCCGAGAGCAGTCCCTGGTCTGCGAAGGGCTGGCGATCCTCCGCCGTCAGTTCCCGGTACCGATCCGTGGCATCGACACGGACAACGATAGCGCCTTCATCAACGAGGCCCTCCAGGACTATTGCCGGGAGGAGCGCCTCGAGTTCACGCGCTCGCGGGCCTATCAGAAGAACGATCAGGCCTGGATCGAGCAGAAGAATGGCTCGGTCGTCCGGCGGTTCGTAGGCTACCACCGCCTGTCGGGCCTGGTCGCCGGCCAGTGCCTGGCGCAGCTCTATCGGATGATAAGGCTATACATAAATTATTTTCAACCGTCGTTCAAGCTCCTGTCCAAGACCCGCGAGGGGGCGAAGGTGAAGAAGCGGTACCACGAGCCCGCGACCCCTTGCGACCGCCTCCTGGCTCATGCCGCGGTCGCCGCCGAGGCCAAGGAAGCCCTCCGGAGGGAGCTCGCGTCCCTGGACCCGTTGGAGATCCTGCATCAGATTCGGGAGGGCCAGGCGGCGTTGGCCGCGCTGAGCTCGGGCGATCCGGGTCATGGTCCGGGTCGAGAGAGCCTGGAGGCGTTCCTCGCCAAGCTCCCCGGGTTATGGCGAAGGTGAGGCACGTCCGACGCATCGGAGCGAGGCCCCCTCACCGCGGACCTGGCGGACGCGGAAGGATCCGTTTGAAGCGGTCTGGCCGGAGATCCTCCTGTGGCTCCGGCAGGATCCCGAGGCGACGGCCAAATCCCTGATGGAGCGACTGCAACGGGCCTACCCCGGCCGGTTCGCCGAGGGGCAACTGCGGACCTTGCAGCGTCGCATCCGCGAGTGGAGACGAGTGATGGCCCGGGCGTTGGTCCAAGCCTGTCTGAACGGGGACGAAGCGACCGGGGACCCGGTCGTGGTGGGATCGAAACCGAGGGGATGAGACGAGAGGGAAGCTCGAGGACGAGGTGTCCGGCGACCGCGTCGCCGGGGCCGGATCGGGACGCGAGGCCGTGGCCTCGCGCCGCCCCCGAGGGGGCGTCTCTTGGTAACATTATGTGTGGTGAGGCAACACGGCGGGAATTCTAATTGACGCTGATCAGGCCACCCTCTCGCTTTTGAAACAACGGCTCTGTATCCCCCTCCCGGGGTGGTCGCTCGCGCCGGTGATCGCGCTGCTCTTGCTCTGCTTCCCCCTCTGGGAGCAATGCCGGCTTGGGCAGCTTACGCTGATCCTCTCCCTCCTGATCAGCGGCGCGTGGGCCGCCGAACGGTCTGGGTACCCACGGCTGGCCGGAGTCCTTCTCGGCACAGCCGCCAGCGTGAAGCTCTTCCCGGGCTACCTGTTCATCTATTACGCCCTACGAAAGCGACGGGAGGTCATCGTTGCAGGTCTGCTGACCACCGTCG
>DATGMJ010000246.1:0-7059 GCA_035293685.1 Chloroflexota bacterium
ATCCCGCCGGAGCGGTCCCAGGGCGACCCGCTCGCCAGTGATCGTAAAGATTGGCTGCTCGGTAGACGTCTGATCTGCCGCAGTTGTCACATGCTCCTCACGATCTGATCAACGGCCCTGGCGCTCCGGTCGCAAGAGGCAGTCTCTCCCGGTTGACCGGACATCGGCGCTAGAGAGCCGCGCGAGACGATCGCTGGTACAGGGCCGTGCTGTAGAACTCGTAAGATGCGGCCTGATCAGGCACGTCAACGAGGTGAACGGTAAATCGTGCCGGCAGGCCATGATCCGGCAGGTACTCGGCGAAGAATCGCCGGTAGGCATCGGCGTACGCCTTCCGCAGGCGTTCCAGTTCGGCCGCGTAGCCGACTGGATCCACGAGCGGATTCGGTGACTTTGGCTGACAGCCAAATGCGTGGACCTCAATGAAGTCGATCTCTTTGAGCGAGTCGCAGATGCCGGCCTCCCGGAGCCACTGCTCCCAGCACTGGAAGACCAGCGGAATCTCCCGGGCGGGGTCCATGGAGACGAGCTCACTGCGGTTGAGAATACTCTTGGCGGAGTAGCCGCCCGTGAGGCCGGAGAGGTAGATCCGGAGATCGCCGTCTGGTAACTCCTCGGTGACGAGCGCAGAGAGAACCGGTTGATCTCCCTGGTAATAGTAGGTAAGCTTGCCGCGCTTCTTCACCTGAAACGGCATTCTCTCTTCCCCGAACGGTACGACGGATTGTGAGGAGGCCGGACGTGATGCCACGGGTGGCTAGGCGCCCGGTGCGCCGGCATCCCCTCCCTACATTATTAGATACCTCGTTTACCGCAGGCAACTGCCGCGGGCGCCGGAGTGGGCCGCTCCTTTCTCCGGCACAGGCTCCGGCCCGAGGATCTGTTGAGCGCGCTGCCGAGTATCGCTCAGCCGGCCGCGCCGTGTGCGGGCTAGCTGAGCGGCAGCACCTGGCGCTATCCCGCCACGGGACTGGTCGGTTGATCAGCGCCCTGGGCGTGGGCGCGCCCCATCCTGCACCGCCCGACTATTGCTGATCGGGCGGCTCCCTCGCGGCGAGAAGCTGCGGCTGTCGCGGCGGGGCGTCACGGCGATCTCCTGCCGGAGGCGGTGATAGCTTTGGAGCCGCTCCCGCGTGAGCCGCCCGGCCGCGACCGCGGCGAGGACGGCACAGCCTGGCTCGACGGTATGACTGCAGTCGGAGAACCGGCACTGATCGGCGAGCTCTTCGATGTCGGCGAATGCTTCCTCGAGGCCAGTTGCACCGTCCCAGATCTGGAGCTCGCGGAGGCCAGGCGTATCAATAATCAGCGCGCCGGAGGGGAGGCGGAAGAGCTCGCGGCGCGTCGTGGTATGGCGTCCCCGGTGGTCGCCGGGGCGAACCTCTCTGACTTCCTGGACTGGTGCCCCGACGAAGTGATTGACGAGGGTCGATTTGCCCACGCCTGAAGGACCGATCAGGGCGATGGTCGTTCCGGGGCAGAGGTAGCGGCTGATAGCGTCAAGCCCCTCCCCCGTAATGATGCTGTACGCATGGACGGGAGTCGTCCCGGCGATCGAACGGACCGCCTCCACCGCGGTCGCGACATCGGTGCAGAGATCCGCCTTGGAGAGCGCCAGAACCGGTCGGGCCCCGCTCTCAAATGCAACCACCAAGTACCGTTCGAGGCGGCGGAGATTCGGCGAATGATCGAGACCATCGATGATGAACACCGTATCCACGTTCGCCGCGATGACCTGGAGGCGGTCGTTCTCCCCGGCGGCCTTGCGTACGAATGCTGACCGCCGCGGGAGGATCGCTTCGATCAAAGCGATGGTCTGGTCTGGTGAGACCCGTAGGGCTACCCAATCACCGACAGCAGGCCGCTCCTCCGCCGAGCCAGTTCGGCGGAGGCGTCCTGCGATCACTGCCCGGACCTCACCCTGGGGGATCACGACATCATATGCGCCGCGGTATTCTGCCACCACCCGGCCCGGTATAGTACCGGCGCGCTCGACCTCCGCGAATCGCGCGGCAATCTCGGAGTCCCACCCGTAGGCGGCGAGCACGGCGTCTGGTCCGTCGCTGCCGATGGTGACGGCATTCTCCATACGCAGAGATCGAATCACCTCCCTTCCCAGCCTATCTTATACACCATGTTCGCGCGGTGATGCCACTCCTAGCGATGCCCATCGCATCCCACTTGCGCGCCCTTGGCGGCATCTGAAGGTCCGTGATAGCATAGAGCCAGCGCGCGATGCCGCGCACACGAAAGTCGCATCCACGAGGAATAGGGTGACCGAGACGACACGGGTGTCTTGCGTGCGCTGTGGGAAGGACGGGCCCCGATTGCCCAAGCCGCCCATCGCGGGCAAGCTCGGCCAGGCCGTGTGGGAGCAGGTGTGCGAGGACTGCTGGAAGGAATGGCGGGCGCAGTCGGTCTTGATCGTGAACCATTATGGACTTCAGCCGGCTGATCCGGCTGACCGCGCTCAGCTGTACGAGTTCATGAAAGAGTTCCTGGCACTCCGGATCTAGGGCTGTCTCCCGTTGCGTCTGTTTCACCGCGCCAGTACCGCGATCGTGATCATCGTGGCCCTGGCCCTGCTTGGTGTTTTTTTCTACGCGCGGCGCGTGCGGCCCGGCGGAGCCCTTCCGACAGTGCGACCGATCTCGAGTGTCGTTGGTTCACCAACGGTGGTGATCGGGCCGCTGACATCGCCTGCCGCGACGCCAGGGGCGACTGCCGTGGGCACAGTTGTGCCCGGGCCCGTGCCAACGGCGACGCCGTCGGGGCCTACGCGCGTCTATCTGCCGGTGGTGATCCAGGGAGGGCCGCCTCAACCGCCCGCGGTGGCGCAGGTCGCACCGACGGCAACGCCGATTCCTGGACCGCCCCCGCCGACACCGACGCCGACCCCCACCCGCGGGCCGATTCGGATTACCAAGCTGGGCCTAGGCGTCTACGAGAGCGGCGGTGCGATGCTGCCGATCCTGGATGAAGCCCGTCCGTCAGTCATTCTGCTTATGGATCCGACGGTTGATTTCGCGCGCGAGGTGCGTCGGCGCTTCCCGAAGGCATTCATCGTTGGGCGCATCTTCGCTGATCCCCAGCCGCTCGATCACCCGGAGCAGCGGGGAACTGCCTTTGCCGATCGAGTGGCTCAGGTGGCGGTGCCGCTCAAAGGTGTCGTCAACGCCTGGATGAGCTACAATGAGGTCGCCAATGGCGATGATCCCGCCAATCTGATCGCATATAACGCCTTCCAGGTCGCCTTTGCGCACCGCCTGCAGGATCACTACGGAATCGCGGCGGTTGCTGGTAACGATGGTCCGCGCAGTGTGCGTGCCGAGGAGTATCCCCAGTACTTCGCTGAGGCGATCTCCACGAGTCGGTATTTTGGCGTTCACGCCTATCCAGACCCCGGTATCAAGTCGCTCCGGGATCCCGCCGCGTATGACCAGATCTTCTATTACCGGAAGATCCATGCTGCCCTGGAAGCGGCCGGCATCAAGTCAGGTCCCTTCATCGTCACCGAGGTCGGTCTGTACAATGGCTGGCGGGATGTCACCTCGGATACCGAGATGGCACGGGATTTCGTCTGGTATGCTGAGCAGATGAACCAGGACTCCTACACGATAGGCATGGCTGTCTTCGGCCTGTTCCTCGGCGATCGCTGGTCGCGGTTCAATATTGACGGCTCGATCATTCCAACGATTATGGGAGACTACAACACCGTCCACTGATCGTGGGGAGAGAACAGCAGGAACCGGTGACCACGCTCTATGTTGTCCGTCATGGTGAGACCGACTGGAACCGCGAGCGGCGCATCCAGGGCCAGCAGGATCCACCCCTGAACGAGGTGGGACGCCAGCAGGCACGTGCCCTGGCAGGCCGTCTTTCCGCGATTCGCTTCGATGCCGTCTACAGTAGCGATCTCCGACGGGCCCGGGAGACGGCCGAGATTATCGCGGCAGGGCGGCGGCTCCCGATTCACGTGACCCCTGCACTGCGCGAGCGTTCCTTCGGTCGCTGGGAAGGCGAGCGGTTCGAGGATCTCCCGCACCTCGATCCCGCGGGCTGGCAGTCCTGGCTTGAGCGCCGCCCCGACGCGGCGCCGCACGGTGGCGAGAGCGATGCCGCACTGGAGAAGCGCTCGGTCGCGATCTTCCAGCGTATTGTCGAAGCGTTTCCCGGCGGAGACGTCCTCGTCGTGAGTCATGGAGGGCTGATTGCGGCGATGATTCGAGCGTGGATTGGCATGCCGTCCCGCTCGACCTCGAACTGTGCCGGCTACGTGGTGGAAGCGCGGGGTGATTGGCGCGCGCTCATCGCCGAGTTCGGCCCGGAATCCTTCTCCTGACGTGCCCGCGCAGACCTCAGATCGGCCCGGATGATCGGCGCATGCCGAGGATCCAATTGATCGCCTGGGCCAGACCGTCCCGCTCAACATCAGGGCAGACGAGATCGGCGCGTGCCTTGACCGCGGGATCGGCGTTCCCCATTGCGATCCGAAGCCCGACGGCTTCGAACATCGGTAGATCGTTTGCCGCGTCACCGACGCCTGCCACCTCGTCAGGCGTGAGCCCGTGGTAGGCAATGAGGGTGCGTACTGCGGCTCCCTTAGAGACGGATCGGTCCACAATGTTCACGCACTCCATGCCCTCGCACGGCGCCATCGGGATAGCGGTGCTGAAGGCCAGCCGGTCGGCAAACTCTTCTGCCAGGCGGCGGGTCGCCGTGCGAGCGTGATCGTCCGCCGTGATGATCTGGGCTTTGATCACATCTGATCGGCCTCGGAAGGCATCCAGATTGGTGATCTCATACGTAACGCGGATCGAGAGCGCGTGCAGACGCGACTCGACGCGATCTTGCTCAACGTAATGAGTGGTCTCGGTGTAGAGCTCGAGGCAGAGATTGGCTGCCCGCGCATGGTCGATCAGATCTCCCACGGCGGGCGGGGGAAGGGGCCTGCGTAGCACCGCTTCTGGCGCATCAAGTGCTTTCACCAGGGCGCCATTGAACACGATATGCGGACCGGGAAGACGCAGGGCTCGTGCAATAGGAGCGCACGATGCCAGTGGCCGTCCGCTACACAGGGCGACCGCGAGGCCGTGGTCCAGGGCCAGGCCGATTGCCTCCTGAACGCTGGGGGTTGGCGTGCCCGATGCGCCGATGAGAGTGCCGTCAACGTCAATAACCAGCAGGCGGATAACTGACACTGGTGTCTCCTTGATCCCAAGAGATGGGATAGGCATCTGGCGATCCCACGGGCGCGCGAGCGCGGCAGGCAACACAATACCACGATCGCCTGGATGCCGTCGATCGGGCCTTGGAGCGCCTGGTGCTGGGCGGCCTTCCGAAGATCGTCACTGTCCTGGGAATCAGGTGTTGTGGATCAGTGGAGTGCGCTGGCGTCTCCGGTCGACACCGGATGTCGGGGCCGGCGCGTGAGGATACCATACGGCTCGAGGGGGGATACATTGCTGGATCGTCTCGCCGTCTCGCGGCGGCCGGTCGTAGCGGCGGCCGTCGACGGGGTCCTGATACTCCTGTTCGCGAACCTCACTGCCCTGGGGGCTTGGATCAGCATTCCGCTCCCGTTCAGTCCGGTTCCGATTACCGGCCAGACGCTCATGGTTCTCCTGGCTGGCGCGATCCTTGGCTCGCGGCGCGGCGCAGCGTCACAGCTCACATACCTGGTCGAAGGGGCGGCGGGCCTGCCGGTGTTCGCTGGAGGGACGGCAGGTGTTGTAAGGATCGTTGGTCCTACTGGCGGCTATCTGATCGGCTTCATCGTCGCAGCGGCGCTGGTTGGCTGGCTCTATGAGCATGGTGCATCGCGTCGGCCGCTCATGGGGGTCGGCGCCATGCTGGTTGGGAACGTGGTGATCTACCTTCTGGGAGTGATCTGGCTTACCCGTTTTGTCGGCGGTGATCCGCGCGTCGCGCTGGTCCAGGGAGTCCTTCCCTTCATTCCCGGCGATATTCTCAAGAGCCTGCTGGCGGCGGGTGTGATTCCCTCCGCGCGCTGGACCCTGGGCCGGTGGACTGGTCGGGGAGAGGATATCTGAGTCGGCGCGTCCGGACCGACGGTATCCCGCCTGGTTCAGGAGCGCCCCAGCGTGCGGAGACCAGCGCGGGCACCACTCATCAGGAAGCCGATGTCGCTCCCCGCGGTAAGGAAACGGAACCCCTGCTGGCTGGCCTGCCAAGCGCTGTCGGGGTCAGCCGTGGCCAGGCCCGCGATCTTACCGGTATTGCGGCAGGCCGTGACGATCCGCTCGATTGCACGTTGGTGTTCCTCATGCTCGTGAGCCCGGCGCGGGTCGATTCCCATGGATAGGGCGAGGTCGGCTGGGCCAATCCAGCATCCATCGATCCCTGGTACGGCCAGGATAGCTTCAGCGTTCTCAACTGCTCGTGCGCTCTCGATCTGGACGGCGACGAAGAGCTGCTCGTTGATCCAATCAGGGTAGTCGTCACCATAAATCGCAGCGTGGCTCCAGCCCCATGAGCGCATACCAACTGGTGGGAAGCGGCATGCCATGGCGGCGGCACGTGCCTGCTCAACAGTGTCGACCATGGGAACGACAATCCCTAGCGCCCCTTCGTCAAGGAGACGGCCAATCATGGTGTAGTCGTTCCGAGCGACCCGTGCCATGGGCACGGCTGTCCCACCCTCCATCGCGACTAGTGAGCTAAGGACCGATTCCGGAGTAAACGAGCCGTGCTGGGTATCGATTAAGAGGAAGTCAATTCCGGTCCGGCTCAGTTGCTCAGCCACCAGGGCTGATCCCAAGCCTAGGGCGTAACCAAAGGCAGGCTCTCCCCGGATCATCTTTTGCTTTGCTGTGTTGATGCGCACTGTTTGAGCTCTCCTTCTTCGCAATGTTGTTTAACCAGCTGTGAAGCCGGATATATCAGCGAGGACTGGCAGGCGGCGTTCCAGACGGTATGCCTCGGACGTGGATGCCCGGAAGCGTGAGTTCATGGGCGCGATGGCAACTGACCAGATGGTCAGGTTCGATCTCTTCCAGGCGTGGCGCCTCAACTTTACAGCGATCGATAGCAAACGGA
>DATGMJ010000247.1:0-27871 GCA_035293685.1 Chloroflexota bacterium
TTGAGGGCATCCTCGAGGGAATGGGCATCGGTATCCGCGATGAGGCGGTTGTAGTGCAGGATCAGGCGGTTGATTCGCCGCTGGAGGATGATCACCCAGATAGCCAGGATAATGAACAGGGCCGTCAGCGCGGCCCAGAGATACATCCCGTAGACCTGGTACGCCTCGGCCATCCCTCCCTCCAGAGGTCTGCAGCCCGCCTGCGCTGTCATGCTAGCGAAGCTCCCCGGGACGGTCAAGGATCCTCCCATCATCCCGAAACCGCCCCCGCCAGGAGACGAACAGGGGACAACGAGGAATCATGTCAGGCAACAGGATGGATGCCGTTCGCTCATGCCCGGTCTCTCGCGATTGGGGTTCCGGGTGGTGCACAGGTCAGCCGGGGCGTATAATAGCCCTGATAAGGTGAGGGCAGGGCGCACCCTCAGGCGAGGACGATGCAATGACTGCCGCAGCTTTATGGTCGCACCGGACCGGGCGCGGGATGTTTCAGATTGAGACGAGCGGTTGGTAGGGATAGGAGAGATGGCCAGGAAATCGGGAGGGAAGACATCGCGGGCCCGGACGAGACGGTCACCGCGACCAGCGGCGCGGCCGAGCGCCGTTCTCCCTGTCGACAGTGCAGTGGCTCCCGCAGGCACAGCAACTGGCCCACGCCAGAGCGGGCCAGCCCCGAGCGCAGCACGCCCGGCGGCGGGCAGTCTGACACGTACGCTCCGGTCCGGCTCGCTGATCCCGATCACCGATTACAGTTATGTCCTGGCCGACCTGAAGCGGATTACTGTGCTTGCCGTCGGGGCCTTCATTATCCTCCTTGTTCTCACCTTCCTCCTTCACTGACACTGATACTGCGGCCGAACCTGCCGGTTGTTCGCGTTTGGTAGTGATGAGCCGAGGGCTCGACCATTTCCCCGTCGCACGCGGCGGTATTCCTGAGGAGGTGCCTGGCCGCGTCCCCCCACGATTACCGCCGTGCCCAGCGGGCTGGGATGGATTCGCCGCACCCGGGAGTATCGTCTGGAAGGTCAACGGTGAGGTGGCTATCCTCCTTGGCTGGGGACGGGCGATTCTCCTCCAGATTGCCCACCCGCTCGTCGCGGCGGGGGTGGCCGAACACAGTGCGTTCCGCGCTGGCCCCTGGGGACGTCTGGGACGGCTTCGCCGGACCCTGGAGACGATGCTCGCCCTGACCTTCGGCACGGCCGCGGAAGGGGCGCAGGCTGCCAGGCGGATCGACGCGATACACGGGCGGGTCCGAGGCATCCTGCGGGAGGACGTCGGTCCCTTTCCCGCCGGCACCCCTTACTGGGCGCGTGATCCGGAGCTCCTCCGCTGGGTACACGCCACTTTGCTCGACTCCTTCCTGCGGACCTACGAGCTCTTCGTCGGGCCCCTTACTCCCGAGGAGCAGGACCGCTTCTGCCTGGAATCGTCGGCAATTGGCCCTCCGCTGGGTATCCCGGAGGGCTTCCTCCCGACGAACCGTGCGGCACTCCATCACTACCTGCGGGAGATGATCCAGAGCGGCCGAATCGTCGTGGGACCGACCGCGCGGGACCTGGCACGGGACATCCTGGCACCGCCACTCCCGCTCATCGGCAGTCCACTCCGCGAGTTCCTCCTCCTGCCCATCGTTGGCCTGCTGCCGGAGCCGATTCGCAGCGCGTACGGCCTGCCCTGGGATGAGCGGCGGGAGACTGCGCTGGTCGTCGCCGCGTCGATTTCTCGGCTGGTCCTCCCTCGACTCCCGCCCCTGCTCCGACGGTGGCCGGCAGCACGGCGGGCCGAGCGCCGAGCCCGCCTCAGCAGCGGATAACCGCGGACGTGGCCACGGCAGACAGGGGGCTGGCGTGATCGTCCAACCGACGCCGGAACGCTAGCCGAGCCGCCCGGGGCGGCCGAGCGCCAGCACCTCCATCGCGGCCCGAACGACCGCGTCCACGGTCACGCCGCGCAGGCAGTCGCGAGATGGACAGCCGTATCGGAGGCCCGGCAGGAAGCCCCGGTAGAGACACGGCGCGCATGGGAGATCAGCCCGGAGCACGACCGTGCGCGCGGAACGACCGGGCTCCCACCGCACGCCTCCATACGGCCCCCAGGAGATGTCGTTGCTAGGCCCAAAGATCGCCGCGACCGGCGTGCCGACGGCGACCGCCAGGTGCATCACTCCGCCGTCATTCCCGATGAGCAGGTCACAGCGCTCCAGCACGGCCGCTAGTGTCTTTACATCGGTGCAGCCGGCCAGGTTCTGGACGGCACTGCCCGCGATCAGGCGAATGCGCTCACCAAGCCCGCGCTCGGTCGGCCCACCAACAACCAGGACGCGCGCGCCGAGCGACGCGATCAGCCGCTGTCCAACCGCCGCATAGCGATCCACCGGCCAGCGTCGGGCCGGGCTGTAGGGCCCCGCCCCCGGATAGAGCGCAATGATCGGCCGGGCGGGCTCGCGGTCCAGCTCCGCGAGAAGCTGGCGCGCCCGCGTGCGCTCGTGCTCGGTCACAGTTATCTCCAGGCGCGGGGACGGATTGCGTGCTCCGGCCAGCCCGACGACGCCCAGCCAGTAGTCGGCCTCGTGGCAGACCCCGTAGCCGGCCTCTGGATAGACGTGGGTCAGGAACCGCGGCCGTCCCTCGGCAACGCCGCCGCGCCAGGGGCTGCCAGTCGCGGCGAGCAGAGCGGCATACTTGATCCGACCGCCCCTGGTGAACAGATGATGAAGGAGGAAAACCCGATCGTACCGGGCCCGACGGAGACGCACCCCGAGGTGGAGCGCCTGGAGAACTGCGCCCGGTGTGGGCGGGAGATGGTCGAACGCGGACTTTTCGAAGGTAATAAGGTGGTCTAGCGAATCCAGACCGTCGAGAGCCTCGGCCCCAGTCCGCGTTGTCAGCACGTCGATCACAGCCGTCGGATACCGGAGGCGGAGCGCCCGCAGCGCCGGGGTTGTGGTGAGGACATCACCCAGGTCGGCCAGCTTGATGACGAGGAAGCGCGAAGCAGTGGAGCCGGAGTGCATCAGTGACCCTCGGCAGACGAACCGACAGCCCTATGATTCCCCGCCGCCCTTTCCAGCAGGTCCCGCGCATGTTCCAGCACTGTCTCGACCGGAATCGCCGCCATACAGGCATGGGCTGTGACGGCCCCTGCAGGAAAGTCGAGCTGATTGCACGGACAGCAGGGCCACCGGGCGAGGATTACGCGGTGGCGCGATCGGTCGCCGTACGGGCCGAAGCGGCGCGGATCAGCCGGTCCGAACAGGTGGAGCGTGGGCGTGCCAACCGCGACCGCGAGATGAAGCGGCCCGCTGTCCGGACCGAGCGCGAGCGCACACCGCTCGAGGACCGCCGCGAGCTCGCCAACCGTCGTCACCCCGGCCAGGCCGATCGCTGGCGGCCCGATGCGCCGGACGACCTCATGCACTGCCGATCGCTCGCTGGATCCGCCGATGACCACCGGGACGACACCGGACGAGTCGGCCAGACCCCGCCCGACCGCAGCCAGGCGGTCGAGAGGCCAGCGCTTGACCGCCGCGCCCGCGCCGACCTGAATCGCGACGAGGCGGGGATAATCGGCAAGCGGGCCGAGCAACTGCCGCGCCCGTTCGCGGTCGCCGTCTGCAATGGGGAACTCGAGCGCGTCGGACGTGCCCGGAGCAGGACCGGCAAGGCTCTCGACCAGACGGATGTTCTCATCGACGGCATGGAGCCCGTGGATAATCGGGAGCGCCTGGCTCAGGAAGGGGCGAGCCAGCGGGACATCGTAGCCGATCTGCTCCGGTATGCCGGCCAGACGAACGGCGAGCGCGCCCCACCAGAAGTCCGAACGGAACTGAAGAGCGATATCAATCCGCTCGGCCCGGAGCCGGCGAGCGAGCCGGAGCAGGGACAGGTAGGGGGCGATCAGCGAGCGGCGGGGCTGCCGGTTAAACCAGGGAAAGTCCCAGCCAATGAGGCCATCCAGGTTGGGGTTCGTCCGGAGCACCGGAAGTCCCCACAGGCCGACCAGCCCTAGGATCCGGGCGTCCGGGAAGGCACGGCGGAGCCGACGGAGAGCTGGCGTGAGGAACAGGAGATCACCCAGGTGGTCCGGCCGCATAACCAGGATCGTCCGCGGGCCGCCGCCCCCGCCCCGTGGGGGACCAAAGAGCTGGCCGAGGAGATGCAGGGCCAGGCGCCGTCCATCGCGGCGCGGCTCGATCAGGCCGATCATGTCGGCACCCCCGCGGCTCGGAGGAGCGGCGCGATCTCCTGCCAGACACGCTCGACGGTGATCGCCGGCATGCAGAGAACGTTCGCGCACGGGGCGACGCGCCCGTCGACGAAGCACGGGCTACACCAGAGCCCTGCAGTAATGGCAATAGCGTTCCGCCCGCGTGGGCCGTAGACGATCGGGTCCGATGGGCCGAAGAGCATAACCACGCGCGCCCCGGCCGCCTCGACCAGATGGCTCGGGCCGCTATCATTACCAACATAGACGACCGCGCGGCGGGCAAGAGCGGCAAGCTCGTCGAGATTGAGCGCGCCAACCAGATCGATGACCCCGTCGGCAGTTGTACCGTTGCCAAGAGCGGCGAGATCGGCGCGCACCCGCTCGGCGGTCGGGCGGTCCTCTCGGGCACCGACCAGGACGATCGCCGCGCCGGCCGCAAGGACACGGCTGGCGAGCCTGGCGAAGTTCTCCGCGGGCCAGCGCTTCCGAACGAGCGCCATGCCCGGATTGACGCCGCCCGCGCAGTGCAGGATAACGAACGGTCTCGAGCCGATCTGTTCGTTCACCAGCCGCTCGATCTGCTGGTTGGCGGCGGGCGACGGATGGTACTCCAGGGTGCCGGACTGCGGCCGCCCGCCGAGCACGCGCAGGAGGTCCAGATAGAGCTCGCTCTCAGGCCGGGCCGGACGGGCAGACACCGCGACGGTGAGGCTGAAGCCCCGCCCTCCGCTATCAATGCCAACGCGGATCGGGATGCCCGCGAGCCAGGGGAGCATGATGAGAAGGGCCGAGCGTTCCAGGACGAAGCAGGCATCAAACTGACGCGCCCGCAGGTACCGGGCCAGGGCCAGGAAGGCGCGGGGCCGGAGCCGACCACTCCCGATCGGCCCGGTGTCGATGAGCTCATCGACCGCCGGATGGCCTGCCAGGCCTGGACGCGCGTGCGCACCGACGGCCACGGCGAGATAAGCATCCGGCAGGGACCGCCGGAGCTCGCGCAGGAGCGGCGTCGCGAAGATGATGTCGCCTAGGCAGCAGGGCTTGAGAATCAGGATGCGCGCTGCGGCCAGGTCATCCAGGCGAACGGTGCGACGGAAGCGAGGTGCCAGTACCACGCCCAGCGTCCGGTAGAGGAGGGTCGTCAGGGCGTGACGAAGCTGGCTTCCTGGTGGAAATGGCTGGCGCGTCACCGGCCGTCGAGGCAACATCGTTCCCCCGCGTTCGTCCCTCAGCCCGGTGGAGGCTGGAGCCCTCGCTGGGCTCGGAACCCTGGCCACCCAGGGCAGCCGATGGGCTCCGGAAGGGGAGAGCAGGCCGGCCGTCGATGGGAACTCCTGCGTGCGGGAGACATAAGCGCCTGCGGATGGACCTCTAGGTCAGGGTCTCCGAGGTCGGGACCAGAGCGAAAGTGATCTCTCCCTCGGCAACCAGCTCACCGTCTACTAGGGCGCGGCCGTGGACGCGCCCGATCGGACCGCGCATCTTCAACAGCGTGACCTCGAGCCGGAGGGTATCGCCAGGGACAACCGGCCGGCGGAAGCGAAAGCCGTCAAGGCCGGCCAGCATGGCCAGCTTCCCCTCCCGGGCGGCCGAGCCGAGGAGAGCGGCTCCTCCTGCCTGGGCCAGCGCCTCGACGATCAGGACACCGGGCATGATCGCACGATCCGGAAAATGCCCCTGGAAGAACGGCTCGTTCGCCGTCACGTTCTTGATCGCCACTGCCCGGGTGCCATCCTCGGAGACCTCCAGGACGCGGTCCACGAGCAGGAAAGGATAGCGGTGGGGAAGGACGCGCCGAATCGCGTCGAGAGGAGCGGTGCGCGCGTTCAGATCAGACATGGGTGACTTTCTCTCCTGGATGGTCACTGGCCCGCCCGGGGGCCGGAGAAAGCCCATCGCCCGGCGGGTGGCTGGCCGTATCGAGCATGCGGAGCCGATAGAGTGCCTCCTCGATCAGGCGCCGGTTGGCGGCGATCAGATCAGCCACGAGCCCGATGAGGCCGACCTGAAATGCCACCACTACCAATACCCCGCTCAGGACGAGTGACTGGATGTGACCGCTCCCGGCTCCGTGAAGATAATACCAGAGGAAGCGGGCGATGCCGAGGAGGCCAGCGAGGAGGAGCAAGAGCCCGAGCGCGGCGAAGACGCGCACGGGCTGGTACATCGCATAGGCACGGACCAGCGTAACCAGCGAACGCTGGATGTAATCGAAGGTGCCGCGGGCGAGCCGTGATTGGCGCTCAGTCGGATTCGCGGTGATCGGAACGCTGCTGACCGCGAGACGCTGAGCGCCGGCCTGGATCAAGGTTTCGAGGGTATAGGAGTAGCTGGTCACGACATTGAGACGAAGGGCGGCCTCGCGAGAAAAAGCGCGGAAGCCGCTGGGTGCGTCAGGGACGCCGGTGCCGGAGAGCTGGCGAACGGTCCAGCTTCCCATGGCCTGAAGCAGGCGCTTCTGGAGGCTGAAGTGAGGGAGCGAGGTCGGATCGCGGTCACCAACCACGATATCCGAGCGGTGACGCAGGATGGGCTCGACCAGGCGCGGGATATCGCTGCCGCGGTACTGGTTATCCCCGTCGGTGTTCACGATGATATCAGCGCCGAGGCGGAGAGCGGCATCGAGGCCGGTGCGGAACGCGGCGGCAAGGCCGCGGTTGCGGGCATGGCGGGCGACATAATCTGCGCCAGCCTGGAGGGCGACCTCGGCGGTGCGGTCGGTCGAGCCATCATCGACGATGAGGACAAGCACCTCGTCAACGCCAGGGATAGCACGAGGGATATCGGCCACGACGCGGCCAATGGTCGCCTCCTCGTTATAGCAGGGAATCTGCACGACAAGCCGCATGACGCTCCTCTGGCTGCGGCAATTGTATCGCGGGAGACTTGCCCGCCGCAACGCGCGGGCGCCGTGGGGCCGTGAAGGACCATCGCGGGGTCGACCGTAGGTCGGGATCGATGCCCCCGGACCACCGGGCAGGGCAACTGATCCGTGGGAAACCCGCTGCAGGAACTCGAGCACGTCAGGTAAGGAGGGCGAGACCAGCGATCGTGTCAGCTCTCCCCGCCTACGGGCTCTGGTTGATCGCGTTATACGCTGACAGGGAGTCGCCGTACTGCGCGGGCATCCCCGGCTGCGCATACCGCGGATCAACATCCCCGCGGAAGGACATGTTCGCGATCACGAAAATCGGTTGACTGAAGGTGATCGTCGCGGAGCCATTAAAGTCATTCCCGCTCCACAGGTTCGGCACGAAGTAGATCTGCTGGTGCCCCGCGTCAATCGTGCCAGTGGGGAACGACTGGCTCTGGCCGTTCGGCGCGGTCAGGGTGATCGTTCCCGAGCCGGGGGCACTGCCCGCGTTCTGGATCGTGATCCCGCTGGCGTACCCGTAGTAGCGCGCGGTCACCTGGGGAAGGAAGGCCTTTGGTGTCTGGAACCCATCCACGAAGGCGTTGTACGACATCCCCTGACCGATAAAGCCCGGGCTCACCCGATTGTCTTCGTTCACGATCGCAATGATATTCGTGGTGGACGTGATCACCGCGGATCCTTTGCCGTTCGCATTGCCGCTCGGCAGGGGAGCACCATTAATGCGGACATCCGGCAGGTAGAGCGCCGCGGCGGCCTGCGGGGCGATGGTCAGGGGCAGCACCGAACTGCCCGTGGGGAAGTTGAAGGTGATCGTAACGGTGGCCGTCTGGGATGGATCCAAATTCTGAATCGTGAGGCCGCTGTTAAAGCCATAGTAGTTATTGACCACCCGCGGCGCGTAGAGCTTGGTCCCCCCGTGGGCGCTCGCGGTGTAGCTTAAGAGCTGTGCATTGGTATTGTCCGTATCCGCGTTATAGATATTCACGATCGCCGCTAGCTGAGCGCCGGCCCCCCCGCTGATGACCGCAGACCCCAGCACCGTCCCCAGATTCGCGTTGCTCTGCTGGCTGAACACGTGGCTGGAGTTTGGGGCGATCGTCGCGCTTTCCTGGGCCGCGGGAATCGGATTCCCATTGCGGTCACGATAGGTGACCGTGACCGTGGTGGTGTTCGCGCCAGCGTTCTGGACATAGATCGTGCTGTTCCAGCCGGCGTAGTTCCGCATGATCTGCGGTACGTACAGAGTTGACCCGATCTGGGTGAGATCCACCCCGGCCGTCGTCCCCACCCGAAACGGATCTGACGGGCTCGTCCCCGTCGAGGTCGGGGCTTCCGTATTGATGATCGCGGCCACCGGTTGATCCGAGGAGACCACGGCCGACCCGATGAAGCCACTGGGCAGGCTCGTCTTCGTCGGGACATACCAGGTCTGCTGACCAAGCGGGGGAAGGGTAACCCCACTGATCGCCGTCCCCGGCACCTCGGCCCCCGAGTCCAGGCTGTAAAAGTGAATCTCCACCGTCGCCGGACTGCTCGCGCTCAGATTCTGCACCGTCACCCCCGTCACCAGCGCCGTTGTCGGCGCGGCGAGCGGCGCGGCCTGCGCACGTGCCGCCGCGCTACTCGTCAGAGGGGACGCAATCGAGGACGGACCAAGGAGCCCAACGACCAACCCCGCCGCAACGATGAGGGATTTGGCTCCGCGAGGGAGTACCCCTGCAACCCGCATCATGCCCTCTGCTCAGTCCGTGGCCGTGTAAGGAACCCGCGGGGCCCTCCGTGCTATCGCAAGACCCGGAGGCCAACGCGACGTGCGCTGCCCCGCCCGCCCGTCGGATTCGATCCTTCTTGTGGTATGGTCCCCGCCTGCCCAACCGGGGATCATACTCTACCACCGGCGCGATTGCCCCGTCAACGTCCTGCGCTGCGCGGCGAACTACGGGGATTATCCGCCCTATCTCTACCTGTTACACCCACGCCCCCGGCCTGAAACCGGGCCCGGACAAGCCCCACTATGAGCACCCCGAGCGCGGCAAAGAGATCCGCGAGGATGGTGAGGAGGCGGTGCAGGATAGCGATTATACTGGCATCGGCAAGCGGGATGGCATGGGACAGAAGGAGTGTTAGCGATACATCACGCACGCCTAGACCAAGGGGGGTGAAGCCGGCAAGTCCCAATATGACTGCCGCGGTGACCGCGGCGATGAAGAAAGGGAGCATGCGGATATCGGCCTCACGTATGGAAGCGAGGATCAGAAACGAGGCGATCCCGAGCAGGGACCAGTTAAACAGGATAACCACAAGTGCGGTCCAAAGCGATGTCTGCGAAGCCATAGGGCTCGGATTCAAGAAGGACAGCCGCCTTCCAGCACTGACGCCCCGGCTGATGAGGATAGGCGTCGCCCCGGGGACGACGATCCCAAGCAGGATGCTTACAATCGGAGACAAAAAGGGGAGATCAATGGCAATAACCCCGGCCGAGAACGGAAGAGACAGGAGTATAAGGCCAGCCCCAGACATCAGGATCAGGATCGTCTCGATGCCCAGACTGATGATAACTATGTAGCGCGGTACTCCCGCGCGCTCAGTCAGGTAGATTCGCCCCGCCAGCTGGGTGAGCGCACCAAGTGCGTACTTGAGCGCTCCCGAAACACACCAGATCCTGATGCTCGTCAGAAGAGAGATTTGCGCTCCGCTTGCGGTCAGCACGAGCTTCCAGAAGAAACCGCCAGACAGGTTCGCGGCGAGTACGGCCAGGAACGCTACCGTGATGACTTCCCAGCGCAGATCGCGGATGTCCCTGCTCACCCGTTCGTAATTCTCCGCGAGCAGATGGACCATGACTGCGACGGACACGCCGAGGATGACGATCGAGACAGCAAGACGCAGAAAACGCCGGGGAAGCATTGCGACAAGGGTTCGGATCAGCCGCCGGCACCGCATCATGGGCCGTGCCGTGTCGGGGAGCGATGGGTGACAGCACGATAGAGATCGAGGGTCTGTCGGGCCGCGCGCTCGGGGGTAAACATCTTCGCGCGGTCGTACCCTCGACGGACCAGATCTGCACGAAGGGCGTCATCACAAAGAATCGCCTCGATTGCCTGAGCGATCTCTTTCTCATCACCCGGATCGCTCAGGAGCCATCCACCCGCTCCGACCACTTCGCCCAGCGCCCCGCCGGGCGAGCTGACCACGGGTACTCCGCATGCCATCGCTTCGACCGGGACGATCCCGAAACCTTCATGGAGTGATGGGAAGACGAGCACCGACGCACCCCGGTACAGCGCTGCAAGGTCATGTGCAGGTACGGGCCCAGTCATGATCACCCCATCCGCAAAGTCCATCTCCTTGAGAAAAGACTCGAGTGCCACATCACGGCCTTTCTGATACCGCCGACCGACGAGTACGAGATCAATCTGAATCCCCGCCCGGCGCAGCCGGACGTAAGCCCGCAGTAACGGCAGCAAATTCTTCTTCTGCGAGATGCTTCCGACATGGAGGATATACTCGCGTTTAATGCTGTATCGCTCCCTTGCCGCCTCAGGTGCAACCGGGCAAGACAGAAGGCGAGCGTTATAGGACGGATAGATGACCACGATTCGTTCCGCGGGGATGTGATAGAAATGGACAAGATCAGACGCGGTCGTCCGGGAGATCGCGATAATCCGATCAGCCGACCGGAGGGCTCGGGGCTGCACGTGCCGCCAGTACCAGCCGTCAAGCCATGGGTAGAACTGCGGGAAGCGCAGAACGGTGAGATCGTATACGGTAACGATCACGGGGCATACAGCTCCAACGACGGTCAGGTTCTTGACGTGGTGCAGGAGATCCGCACCCCAATGGCGTGTATAGAATGGGATGACCGCCTGAGCCCACAGGCGCTGAGCCCAAGCGGGCATCCGACCGGCAATGACCTGTTTAACGTTGGGAGGGGATGGCTCGAATACCTCAGCCTGACTGACGAACAAGACATACTCATTGTCAGAATCAATAGCAAACAGGCTCTCCAGCAAATTGCGGGTAGCTGACCGGCCCCCACCAGTCGGTTCGATCCCAAGGGCCTCAATTGCGATCCTCATAACCTGCGCATCCCTCCGGTGCGCTTGCCAGCCGTGGGAGCGTACCGTGCACACGATTCGCTGTCTTCGGTGTCAGGGGCGATCTGGCCCAAGCTAGGCCACGAAAGCTGACATCGCTTGCTCATAGAGCTGAACAAACCGATGGGCGACGGATCCCCAGCTCAGATCACGGCGAACCATCTCGCGAGCCTGACATCCCAGGTACATCCGCAGAGCCGGTGATGATAGGAGGGTATTGACGGCAGCCGCGATCGCTTCGGGGGAACGCTCCGGTACCAGCAGGCCATTCGTGCCATCGGCGATAACCTCGGCCAGCCCTCCGACTGTGGTTGCCACAATCGCCCTGCCGGCAGCCATAGCCTCGAGGGCAACATTGGGCAGGCCATCGACGTTACCGCTGTCATCGGTGATTGATGGAATGACGACCACGTCGGCTGCCGCCATGTAGGACGAGACATCCGTTGATGTGATCTGGCCGGGGAGCCGCAGCGCATGGTCCACACCCAGCGCTGTCGCCCGTGCCCGCAAATGAGCGGCAAGGCTCCCACCACCGGCGATAACGAGCTTCGTCGTGGGATGCCGCTTCAGGATGCCGGGCAGCGCTTCTACCAGGTATTCAAAGCCTTTCTTGTAGACGAGCCGTCCAACTGCCAGAATGACGGGGTCAGTCGGAGCGATCGCAAGGCTCTGGCGCACCGCACCCCCTTGTCCATCCTTTCCCTCGAAGTCCTCTACCGACACACCGTACGGTATGACCAGCGAGCGCGAAGGAGAAGCGCCGAGCCCGATACTGCGTTCGCGCAGATTCGAGCTGCAGGCAGTGATCCACGCGGCCCGCGAGAGTGCCCAGCGCGCCACCGGTCTGAAAAACCGCGATCGCTCGGCGAGATACACGTCCGAACCGTGTGCGGATACGACAAGGGGAATGCGCCGACAGGCTGCTATCAGAGCGGCCATCGGTCCGCTTGGCAGAATCCAGTGCGCGTGGATCAGGCGACATCCGAACTGGCGGACCACCCGCTGAAGACACATAGAGCTGGCGATGAGGTAGGGCAGGATCAGAATATATGCGAGTGGCTTCAGATGGCGATCTCCCTCCAGTGACTTCGCATAGCCCAGGATACGAAGCCGTTGCACGGGAGCGTAGGCGAAGCGGTGAACATGAACACCGTGGACTTCATCTCGGAGTGGTGGATGCCGCGTTGGCCCATCATCCGGCACCACAACGTGGACCTGATGGCCAAGGCGCGCAATGTGGACGGCCAGGGCTCGGATGAATGTCCCGGCGATATCTCCTTCGAAGCGGGGATAGGATGAGGTCACCATGCAGATATTCACGCTGGCGTCCCCCATTATTTTCGGGTTAACAGCAGATTGAACGACGGGATGAAGAGCCGAAGGATCGGTCGGAGGAGGAAAGGGGGAACGAAGCGGGCCAGCTGTATGCCCGGTTCGGAAGTGGCATGGAAGCGATCGGGCTGTCGTACCAGCTCCTCACTCACGTCGCGTATCTCGAACCCGTGGATCTGCAGAAGGCGTTTGAGCGACCACGGTCCACGTGGAAGTTCCTCGTACTGCGGACGCCGGATCAGCCGCAGAATCGCGTTTGTGAACCAGCGGGGGAACCAGTGAAGAAAGAAGGTATGGAGGTGAGGCTCATACGGCGCCAGGCGGTTTGGCCCGCTGAAGAAGCACAGCCCGCCGTGCTTGAGCACGCGCCGGATCTCGGCGACCAATCGCTCGGCACTCGCCACGTGCTCGTACACGTGTGTACAGATGACCACATCGCAGCTTCCGTCTGCCATAGGGATTTCAGTCGCATCGGCAACGAAGTAGGTGAGATTAGGCCGTGGAAACTTGCTTCGAGCGAATCGAACACCGTCTGGATCGAGGTCGCAGGCGAACATCCAGCGGAAGTGCGGCGCAAGGCGTGCCGCGATAATGCCCCCACCACAGCCCAGATCAAGACCGATAAGCCCCTGTGTATCGCGACCGGCGATCTCGCGCAGAACCGCGAGTATCCTGGCGGCTTTCTCGGAGCGCGAGCGCTCATCGGTCAGGACCGGGTGATCCCGCTGGTAGCGCTGGATGGCAGCCTGTTCCATCGGCACGACCGCGGCTGGGTCAGTCAGTCGCGATTCAACCCCCGGCATTTCGACCTCGCTGTGAACACCACGGCAGATACACCGCGGAATCCCACCTCCTGACTCTAATCAACGAAGCGGTACTTGATCAGGCACCAGAGGGCCGGGAAGCCGTGGGTCCAGCTGATCTTCTTGCCTTCCGCCGCTCCCCGGGCAGTATAGCGAATCGGCACTTCGAGGATCCGATAACCGCGCTTCAGAAGCTTCGCCGTGACCTCCGGCTCGAACTCGAATGACCGGCTCCGGAGCCGCAAGGCACGCATAACCTCGGTCGGCACGAGCTTGTAGCATGTCTCCATGTCGCTCAGGCTCGTGCCGTAGAGCAGGTTCGTGACAAGCGTCAGGAAGCGGTTGCCGATCCGCTGAACCAGGGTCATATCGCGCATCTCGCCCCGAAAGCGCGAGCCATACACGATCTGCGCCTCACCGCGAAGCACCGGCTCTAACAGCCGTGGGTAGTCGGCTGGGTCATACTCCAGATCCGCGTCCTGAATAATGACGTAATCTCCGGTCGCGTGCTCCAGGCCTGTCCGTACCGCCGCGCCCTTCCCCCGATTCTGATCGTGAAAGTAGACCGCGATGGTCGGGTCGCTCAGCCCCGCGAGAACCTCCCGCGAGCCGTCCACCGAGCAGTCATCGACAACGATGATCTCCTTATCAATCGGTACACACCGGACGCGTTCGATAATTGCGGCGATGGTCTCCTTTTCGTTGTAGACCGGGATAATGACCGACAGCTTCACCGTTACCTTCCCCTGACGCCTACCGCACTCCGCCGGGCGAGGATCCTCCCTCTGCCCGGACCGTCCCCCGGCTCTCGCGCCGGGACTTGCGCAACCCGCGCGTTCACGCTATACTATCACTGCGTTTATTCGTGCGTGGCGCATTCGTCTAGCGGCCAAGGACACCGCCCTCTCAAGGCGGAGATCACGGGTTCGAATCCCGTATGCGCTACCACTCTTTTTTCCCTCGTGTAAGGCCTATCTCTCCGGGTTTGCAGTAATCCCCCGTGGTTGCTCCTGTCTGCGGCACGTTTTTTGCTCTTCTTCGGGATCGGAAGCCATCGATGCGCGATTGATGGCCTCATCCCCACTTTTTCCTCCTTTGGCGGGGGCACGGGGTCCAGCCACCCGTGCCCCGTTTTCTCCCCGACTGGAGAGACCGCATCTGGGGAAAGTGCGGTGGACAGGAACGCACGAGTCCGGCAGTCCATGGCTTCAGGTGAGCAGGGCATCGAGCGCGGCGACCGAGATGCGGCGGCGCCGCTGAATCGCCTCCCGATAGGCACGCCGGTGTCGGAGGCCGCGGAACCCGTCGACCTGCCCGCGCAGCCGGGCGCGGGCCGCTGGTTCGCGCCAGTGCCGGAGGGCTTCCAGGGCAATCGCCGCCTGCCGGGCCAGGATGAGCGGCCAGTATCTCCATAAGAGTGGGGCGGGCAGGTTCTGCGCGGCAACCCAGATGACATTGCGCCCAACGTGATAGCTCGCGAACGGTCCGCCGCCGGTTGCGCTGAGCCGATGATAGACCCGGGCACCCGGGACGAACCGGCAGCGATAGCCAGCCAGGCGCGCCCGGAAGCTCAGATCGACATCCTCGCAGTAGCTCCCGAGCGTCTCGTCAAACAGACCGATCTCCTCGAAGAGCGCACGGCGATAGGCTGCCGCAGCAGCACAGGCCCCGAACGGGTCCGGGGCCGCATCGAACTGCCCCCGATCCTCCTGCCAGACCCCACGACTGCCGGGCATGCCGTCCCGCCCATAGATATCGCCGGTCGAGTGCAGTACGGTCCGCCGGTCGAACAGCAAGAGCTTGGCGCAGGTCATTGCCACCTCCGGCTCCCTTTCTTCCAGGGGCCGGACCAGCGCGTCAAGCCAGGTCGGCTCGGCCTCGGTATCGTTGTTCAACAGCACAATGATCTGCCCCCGGGCCGCCCGGATGCCGTCATTGAACGATCGTGCCACCCCGAGCGGAACCGGATGCCGGATTACCTGCACCTCCGGATACCGCCGCGCCAGCAGATCGAGCGACCCGTCGCGCGAGCCGTCGTCCACGACAATGATCTCAGACGGCCGACGGGTCTGACACCGGAGCGCGTCGAGGCAGGTCGGCAAGAAGCGTGCACCATCGAGATTGGGAATCGCCACGCTGACGTCCATCACGGATGGTGCGTTTCGAGGAAACGGCGGAGTGCATCGCGCCAGGGCGGCAGCTCGATGCCAAGTGCCGCACCCGCAAGGTTGCGAAGGGTGGAATTAGCGGGCCGACGGGCCGGCAGCGGGTTGCGGGCCACGTACTCCGCTGTGCTCACCGGCGTGACCACCGTCGGCAGGCCCGCCAGCTGGATCGTCTCGCGGGCGAACTCATACCGCGAGCACGAGCCGGCGTTTGAAAGGTGGTAGATGCCGTAGACCGGTCGGGTAACGAGCCGGGCGATCGCCCCGGCCAGGTCACTGGCCAGGGTCGGGCTACTCCGCTCGTCGTCTACCACCTGGAGCGCATCCCGCTCACGTCCTAGACGAAGCATCGTCTTCACGAAGTTCCGCCCGTTTGGACTGAAAACCCAGGATGTGCGCACGATGTAGCAGCGGCCGTGGAGTGTCAGCGCCTCGTGCTCTCCCGCGAGCTTCGATCGGCCGTAGATGTTCAACGGCCGCGGCTCGTCCCATTCAAGATATGGCTCTCCCTTCGTACCGTCGAAGACGTAGTCAGTGCTCACAACCACCAGCGCCGCGCCGACGTCGCGCGCCGCCAGGGCCACGTAGCGCGTCCCGAGAGCGTTCACCCGGAACGCCCGCTCGGGATCGCCCTCACAGCCGTCCACGTCGGTATAGGCCGCCGCATGGATGACCAGCTCCGGCCCGGCCGCCTCGATCGCTGAACGGACCGAGCGCTCGTCGACCAGGTCAAAGGATGGCCGTATTCCTGGTATAATGTCGTGACCGGCAAAGGCGCCGGGTATTTCGTGTCCAAGCTGACCGGTCGCGCCGGTGACGAAGATGCGCATTGTTCCTGCCCGGGGCCGGCGCGGGATCCCGGGAAGGATCGGGAGAAGACTGCCCGCTGGTCCCCCGCGGTCCCGCCTCTGTCCTACACGTCGGCCGTATTGTACCAGGAGGGCTGGTGGGCGAAAAGCGATCACAGGCAACCATCACGGTGTCGTGGTGGATATGGATCGGTGTTGCGATCGTTGCGCTGCTTCTCTATCTGGTCCGGGCGATTCTGCCCCCGTTCCTGGTCGGAATCGTCCTGGCCTACGTCCTGGGCCCGGCCGTGACCGGCCTTCAGCAGCGCTGGCGACTCCCGCGCCCGCTGGCCGTGCTTTTCCTCTATGCTCTGCTCCTCGGCCCGTTGATCCTGGCCGTCGTCTTCGTCGGACCGCGCTTCTTCGAGGAGAGCCGACAGCTCGTGGCACGCTCCCCGTTGATTATCGAACAGGTAATCGCGAAGACGTTTGGTCCCGGGCCGTTTGATCTCCTGGGCACGCGGACCTACCCCCACCAGATCGCCATGGACCTGATCGAGTCTCTGCGCGACTCGCTGGGAACACCGACGACAGCCCTGCATGTCGCCTCGGCGCTCGCCGAGTTCGCCCTGGGCGCGTTCCTGGCGCTGGTCGTCTCGGTCTATCTTCTACTTGATTCCGAGCGCCTGGTGCGGCACCTGTTCCAGCTCATCCCGGCCCCTCGACGGACCGAGGTCGAGGCAGTAAGCGCTGCAATTCACCGCACGCTCGCGCGATATCTCCGGGGACAGCTCTACCTGGTGGGAGTGGTGGCGGTTGTCTCGTTCCTCGGGCTTGAGTTCCTCTTCCATCTCCACTATGCCCTCCCGCTGGCGGTGGCAACCGGCCTGCTGGAGATCATTCCCTTCGTCGGGCCGGTTGTCGCTGCAGCGATCGCCGGGACGATCGCCCTCGCTCAGGGTGGTCCCGGGCTCGCCCTGGGCGTCATCATTTTCTACACCGCTGTCCGCCAGATCGAGGACCAGATTGTTATGCCATTCGTCGTTGGCCACGCTGTCGAGCTCCATCCCTTGATCGTGATCTTCTCCGTGCTGGCCGGCGGCGCGCTGTTCGGGGTGCTCGGCACCCTCCTCGCAGTACCGGTCGCTGCGGCGATCAAAGTGATCCTGGAAGCCTGGCTGCCGTTCCTTCTGCCAGGGCATGAGACCGCGGAGCACAGCCGGGCGGTCAACGTGGGCCAACCGGTCGATTAGCCCGAACCCGTCGGTCGCCACGGTGTACTGACGCTCAAAGGGTGGTGATCGGATCGACGTCGACCGTCCAGCGAGGCTCGAGGCTGAGACGGGCGAGGAGCCGCGCGAGACGATAACCGCGCAAGAGAATCTGCCAGCGGTAGCGGCCCCGGATCTTGCGGCGGAAGGCCGGGGCCGGACCGATCACGTCGATCCCCTCCAGGGCTTCACGGCGAATCAGGCCCCGGATCTGCCGCGCCAGCTCTTCGGCTTCCCGCCGCACGCGCGCTTCGCCGTAATCGACGTACAGGAGACGCGCCAGCTCGCTGAAGGGGGGATAGCCGTGCTGGCGGCGGAAGGCGAGCTCCCGCTCGTAGAAGGCGCGGTAGTCATGGGCGCTGGCGGCCTGAATGCAGTAGTGCTCTGGACAGTAGGTCTGAATGATCACCTTACCCCCGAGTGGACCGCGGCCTGCGCGGCCGGCAACCTGAGTGAGGAGCTGGAAAGTTCGCTCGGTAGCGCGGAAGTCAGGCAAATGAAGCGAGGTGTCGGCGCTGATGACGCCAACCAGAGTGACCCGGGGTAGGTCGAGGCCTTTCGCAATCATCTGGGTACCGACGAGGATATCGGCCTCGTGATTCACGAAGGCCCGGAGGATCTCCTCGTGGGCCCCCCGAGCACTCGCCGAGTCGCGATCCCACCGGAGCACCCGCGCGCGTGGGAAAGCCCGACGGGTTTCGGCCTCTAGCTTCTGCGTGCCAAGGCCGAAGTAGCGGATGTGACTGCCCCAGCAGTTCGGGCAACCCGCTGGCGCTGGCTCGCGGTGGTCGCACAGATGACAGACCAGATCCTCGACGTCGGAGTGGTAAACCAGGGGCACCTCACAACGTCCACAGCGCATGACGTGGCCGCAGTCGCGGCAGAGAACGAAGGTCGAGTCACCGCGTCGGTTCAGGAAGAGGATAACTTGTTCGCGCAGGCTCAGCGCGAGTTCGATCGCCTGACGGAGCGATGTGCTAAAGATCGTTCGGTTGCCGGCCCGAAGCTCGGCCCGGAGATCGACAATCTCGACCGGCGGCAGACCACGGGCACGCGGACCGCATGCCTGGTCTGCCGTCAGAGCCGCTGCAGACCCGCGCGCCCCGGGGCTGCCTGCAGGACGTGCCGCTGCGCGCCCGAGGGCAACCTCAATCCGCTCCGGAAGGGAGAGCACCCGCAAGCGGCCGCGCTCGGCGGCATAGGCCGATTCGAGGGAGGGAGTAGCACTGCCCAGGACCACTGTGAGCCCGGCGAGCTCAGCCAGCTTGAGCGCGACATCGCGGGCATGGTAGCGGGGGGTCTTCTCCTGCTTGTATGACCATTCGTGCTCTTCGTCAATGATGATGATTCCGAGATCGCGCACCGGCGCGAAGATTGCCGAACGCGAGCCGATCACGACGTCGGCCTCCCCGGCGCGGATCCGACGCCATTCGTCGAACCGCTCGCCCGCAGTGAGCCGGCTGTGGAGGACGGCTAGACGCCCTGGGAAACGCCCGGCAAAGCGTTGGATCGTCTGCGGGGTGAGGGCAATCTCCGGCACCAGGACGATCGCCCGACGCCCCAGCCGCAGCGCCTCGGCAATGGCCCGGAGGTATACCTCTGTCTTCCCACTGCCGGTAATGCCGTGGAGCAGGAAGGGTGCGTACGCACGCGCGGCGAGGGCGGTGCGAATCTCGGCAAAGGCCGCCTCCTGGGCCGCGGTGAGCTGCGGTGGGGGAATGATTGGAAAGTCACGGTAGGCGAGAGGATCCCGGCGGACCTCACGCCGCTCGATGCTCACCAGGCCCCGCCGGGCCAGCGCGGCGACCGTCGTGGCATCCCCAACCCCTTCGTCTCGCAGGGTAACCAGGGGGATCACCGCGCCGGGCCCCGCGCGCACGATGCGTTCGAACGCCGCGCGCTGCCGCGGCGCCCGCTGCAGTGCAGCGAGCGCCGCAGGGACCGCCACGCCATCCACCGCAAGCCGGACGTAGGTCTCGATCCGCGGCCGAGTCGCCGCCGGGCGGATCGCCGTCTCACGGCGGACCAACCCGAAGCTAACTAGTCGGCGCAGGATCCGCTCAGTCTGGCGAGCCAGCCGACGGCGAGCGAGGAGACTGCGCAGGTATCCAAGCTCCGCGCGCCGCTTCTGCCGGAGGGCCTCGAGCACGATCTGCTCGCCCTCATCGAGCCCATCTGGTGGTTCAACACCGGCCGCGAGTGAGATGATCGTGTGAGGACGCTGGGCAACCCCTGGCGGGAGCATCAAGTTCAGCGCGTCAATGAGCGCACAGCAGTAATGCTCGGCGATCCAGCGCCCAAGCGCGACCCGGGCCGGAGAAAGGACCGGTTCACTGTCGAGGAGGCGCGCGATGGACCGGATCGGCAGGTCCGGCGGCCGCTCGACCCACCCAACGACGATCCCCTGGGCCAGGATATTCCCAAACGGCACGATCACCAGCGAGCCCACATCGATCGGCAGGTCCGGCTCGTGGGCATAGACGAAGGTGCTCGAGCGGCCGCCTGGGGCGTTGACCGCAACCTCGACGTATGCCATTGGGGATCGCCCTCGGCCTGCTCAGTCGAGATGGATTTCTCGCGGATGAACACGCAGGCGCTCGGCGGTGATGATCGCTTTCACCTGCGCGACGGCGCACTCGAGCTGACCCTGGCGGTTAATGACCAGGTAGTCATACCGGGGAAGCTGGCGCAGCTCCTCACGCGCCTGCTGGATCCTCTTCTGGAAGGCCTCCTCGGTTTCGGTCCCCCGGCGCCGCAGGCGCTGGACGAGCTCGTCGAAGCTGGCCGGCCCCAGGTAGATGAAAACGGCATTCGGCGCCTTCTGCTTCACCTGCGCCGCACCCTGGACGTCGATCTTGAGCAGAACGGTCTGTCCGGCCGCCAGCGCGCGGCGGACGTCTTCGATCGGCGTTCCATAGGGAACCCCGTAGACCTCGGCCCATTCCAGGAACCGTCCGGTTGCACGCCACTGGGCGAACTCCTCGGCCGTGAGGAAGTGGTAGCTCTTGCCAGGAATCTCTCCCGGACGGATCGGCCGACAGGTGGCAGTCACGATGCGCGTGAAGGGAAAGCCTTCCTCCTCCAGCCGGGTGATTACCGCATCTTTGCCGGCGCCGCTCGGACCAGAGAGGATAACCAGCAAACCGGACCGCGGGGGCAAAAGCTCGCTGTAGGGCCAGGTCGCCGGGACATCAGTCGAGCACGCAGGGTCCTGCACGGGGAAGGAATCACCCGACCGGGTCATCGCGTTCCCGTCCGTGGTATACTCGTTCCTGATATGACGTATGATGGCTTAACCATGGCCGCGCTAGCCGTCGAGTTGCGCAGCGCCCTCGGCGGCGCGCGGGTGCAGAAGATCGTCCAACCGGATCCCCTGAGCATCGCCCTGGAGCTTTACGGGAATCACCGACGCCAGTGGCTACTCCTCTCGGCCGATCCCCGGTATCCCCGCGTCTACCTCGCCGCGGATCGCCCTGGTCGCGGCGTCGAGACCCCGACGCCGCTCCTGCTCCTGCTTCGCAAGCACATCGACGGACGCCGCCTGACGGCGATCGAGCAACCGCCAGGTGAGCGAATTCTCATCTTCTCATTCGCCAGTCCTGCGGTGTCCGCTGATACCCCCAATGATGGGCCATCCCGGGAGAGCGCGCCGCGCGCTCCATTCCGCCTGATTATAGAGGCGATCGGTCAGTATAGCAATCTGATTCTGGTCGATGCCGAGGGAATCGTGCGAGAGGCAGCACGGCGGGTCACGGCTGATCAGAACCGGTACCGGGTCACCCTCCCCCACCACCCGTACGTCCCGCCGCCTGCCCAGAGCAAGCGGCAGACGGAGGTGGCGAGTCCGGAGGACTGCCAGCTGATCCTCGCGGCAGTGCCGCCGGGGAGTGCCGTCTGGCAGGCCCTGGTGGGCGGCTTCGCGGGCCTGGGACCGCTGGCAGCGCGCGAGATCACCTTCCGCGCGCTGGGCGATGCCCGTGCCCGGGTACCGGCAGAGGCCTCCGAGCAGGCACGGGTTGCCGAGCGCCTTGCTGCAGCGCTTCGGGAGATCGTCGATCCGATCCTGGCTGGCCAATTCCAGGCTTCAGTTGCCCTCGACGGTGAGACGATCGTGGCGTTCGCGCCGTACCCACTCACCCACCTCGGCACGTGGCAGCCCCGGCCCAGCCTGAGCACCGCGGCGGAAGAGTTTTACCGGCAGGAGCAGGGGGTCCGCGCGGTGGACCTGGCCCGGCGCGCCCTCCAGGCCACTCTGGAGCGCGAGCGCTCTCTTGCCGAGCGCAAGCGCGAATCGCTCCAGCGCGCGCTCGCCGGGGCGAGCCAGGCCGACGACTACCGTCAGCGGGGTGACCTCCTGCTCGCCTATGCGTCGACGATCCCGCGGGGCGCAACGCAGGTTACGCTGGATGGGGTGACCATCGAGCTCGACCCACGGCTTGGAGCTGTAGAGAACGCGCGAGCCTATTACCGCCGCTACCAGAAGACGAAGGCCGCCCTGCAGGAGGTGCCGGCGCTCCTACAGGAGACAGAGCTCCGTCTGCGCTATCTGGACGAACTGGCGGCGCTGGCGGAGATCGCCGAGACGGTCGAGGCCGTCCGCGCGCTTCAGCAGGAAGTACGCCCGGCGAGCGAAGGGGAGCGGCCTTCAGGACGGCGCCGCCGTCCGCGACAGCCGCCCGGTGGAGTATTGCGACTGCAGCTTGCCGATGGGACCGAGGTGCTCGTTGGACGCACTGCGCGCCAGAACCACGAGGTGACATTCGAGCTGGCGCGTCCGGACGACATCTGGCTCCATGCGCGCGGCTGTCCTGGGGCACACGTCGTCCTTCGGTCGAACAGCAAGGAGGTATCACCGCGCTTGATTCGGGAGGCCGCGGCCATCGCTGCCTACTACAGCGCGAACCGCGCGTCCGATCGGGTGACTGTTGATTGGACCCGACGGAAGTTCGTGCGTCGTCTCGGCACGGGAACGCCGGGGTTGGTAGCGTACTCCGGCGAGCAGAGTGTCGTCGTCCGCCCGCGCGATCCGCTGGCCGCATCCGGGCCGGCGGAGGATTCAATCCGCCAGGCTGGTTGAGCCGGTGGATGGGAGAGGCCACGGCGTGGAAGGAGGCAAGATGCACCCCGGTCGGATGATCATTCGCCCTGGTGTCGCGGCAATCGTTCGCGATCCCGAGGGACGCATCCTCCTGCACCAGCGGCGGGGCGAAGGGAAGTGGGCTCCTCCCAGCGGAACAGTTGAGCCGGGGGAGTCACTCGTACAGGCGCTGCAGCGCGAGCTCATCGAGGAGACCGGGCTCGTGGTCGCCGTGGAGCGGCTGGTCGGTCTGTACTCCGATCCTGCCTATCAGATCGTGCGCTATCCCAACGGGCAGATGGTCCATTTCGTGACCGCGCTGTTTACCGTCCGGGCGCGCGGTGACGCGTTCTGGGGATCCGATGAGGGCGTCGCCTGGGACTGGTTCAAGCCGGATGCCCTGCCCGCTGACCTCCTGCCCTATGCAGTGGTCTGGATCAGTGATGCACTGGCAGGTGCCGCGGAGCCGCTTATCCGCTAGCAATGCTGTGTGCGGCCCCAATCGGTCAGGGCCGCACACAGCATTGCCGAGATAGGTCTTGCCTATGACTATGACGCGCGGCGAGCCATCTTCTGGGGTTGGCCGCGTTCCTGGGCGATCTTGGCGAGTTCCTCGTGCATCGTGGGGATCTGCTTGCCTGTCGAGGCATCGTAGGCGAAGAGGATCGTCGCAAGCTCGTCGGCATGCTGGACTTCTTCCTCCAGAGCGTGTTCGAAGAGCCGACGCGTCGCGTTATCAGCGAAGCCGCAGGTGCGGATGATCTCCTCGTAGAAGTCGATAGTCTGGCGCTCGCCGATGAGATCCGCCTCGAGCATGCTCCGGAGGTCGTGGTTGTACTCGGTCGGCATCGGGCTGAAGTGCGCGATATCCTCCGGCTTATCGCAGGGAACGCCGCCGAGCTGCTGAATACGCTCCCCGAACATGCGGGCATGCTCGTATTCATCCTCGGCATGGTCCTTGAATACCTCGCGGATCTCGGCGCTAGCAAGATCCGAGGCCATGAAGACGTGGTGCCAGTACTGGAGGAACGAGGCCCATTCGCCGGCCTGCGCTCGCTGGAGAAGGGCGACGATCTCTCGCGGGTCGGCCTTGTAGCCGGCGGTCAGCGCCCCATCGGGCAGGTTCTGTTCGGCGTCCTGCATCATCTTCTGCAGGCGTTCCTGCCAGATCAGCTCCTGAGGGGCGGTCTGGCCGCGGGTCGCGGTGCCGCCTAATCGCTCCGGCTCGGATGCGCCCTGGCGATGCCACTGGTCAGCCATCGGTCACCTCTCTGGTGTGCTCCGGCGGCCCGCCGCATAGCCGTTCGACACAGCGGGCCGCCGTACCGCTACCGGCAAGACCGGTGCCGGGCGGCACGGCCGGCTGAAGCAGTGGGAGAACAACGACCGTGATGCGCGGTCCGGTCGGCACTACAATCTTGATGGTCGACGCGGTCCCGGTGTGGGGCTGTCCGCGAGACTTCCGCCAGTCCATCTGAGCGAGCAGTGAGGAGAGAGAGTGGTGCAAGATCGCCCGCGTCTATGCCTGATGATGGTGCACGCGCATCCCGACGACGAGTCGATTGGCACCGGCGGGACGTTCCTCCGGTATGCCGAGCAGGGGGTGCGGACTGTTCTCGTCTGCGCGACCGCCGGCGAGGAGGGAGAAATTCACGATCCGGATCTGGACCCGGTCGAGGCCCGCCCCCGGCTCGGTGAGATTCGCCGACGCGAGCTTGCCTGCGCCGCGCGGATCCTCGGGATCCACGCGGTAGAGCTGCTTGGCTACCGCGATAGCGGCATGGCCGGCACGCCGGCCAACCAGCGTCCGGATTCGTTCCACCAGGCCGATCCTACGGAGGCAGCCGCGCGCCTTGTCCGCCTGATTCGCCGCTACCGTCCGCAGGTTCTCGTCTCCTATAATGCGCGCGGTTTTTACGGTCATCCCGATCACATCAAGGCGTACGAGGTCACGCGTCTGGCCTTCGAGCGCGCCGGGGATCCGGCGTTCGCCCCGGCAGCGCATCTCGCGCCGTGGCAGCCGCTCAAGCGGTACGAGACGGCAGTCGCCCATAGCACGATGATGCGCTGGAGGGAGATCGAGCGGCAGCTTGATCCCGGCGCGGCGGCTCGCCAGCAGGAGATGGGCTTCGACCCCGATCGTCTCGCGACGCCGGATGAGCAGATCACCACGCGGATCGACATCCGCCCCTACCTCACCCGCCGCCAGGAGGCGATCCGCTGTCATCGGACCCAGATCCCCCCGGACAGCCCGTTCCTGCGTCCCATCCCAGACGAGGCGGTAGCCGCGGCGCTCGGGACCGAGGAATACGTCCTGGCGCGCTCGCTGGTCCGCACCCCACCGGTCGAGGATGACCTCTTCGCCGGTCTGCGCTAGAAGATGCGGACCCGCGGGGTCAGGCGAGGTCGATGACCCCGCGGGCGACCTCGCCCGCTTCCATCGCGCGGAACGCCTCGTTGATCTCGTCCAGGCCGAAGCGGCGAGTGATCAGTTCGTCGAGCTTGATCCGCCCTTCCATGTAGAGATCGACGATACGGGGAAAATCGACCTGCGGCCGCGCCGATCCATAGGCACAGCCCATCAGCGTCTTCGCCTGGCGCATCAGCCAAACCGGCTTGATGGTCAGCTCGGCGTTCTCGTCGGCCACGCCAACAACGACCGCGGTGCCCCCTTTGCGGATGCTCTCGTATGCCTGGTTAATGGTAGCCGGATTGCCGATCACTTCGAAGGCATAGTCGGCGCCGTAGCCGCCCGTTAGCGCGCGCACGCGCTCGACGACATCTTCCCGGGCCGCGTTGATCAGGTGAGTCGCGCCCATCGCCCGGGCGAACTCGAGCTTGTTATCCCGCACATCGACGGCAATGATCCGGGCCGCGCCGGCCAGGCGTGCACCCTGGACGACATTGAGCCCAACACCGCCGGTCCCGATGACGACGACGTTGCTCCCCGGCTCGACCCGCGCGGTGTTGATCACAGCCCCGATCCCGGTCGTCACGCCGCAGGCAACCAGGGAGCAGACGGCCAGCGGGGCATCGTCGCGAATCTTGACCACGTTCTTTTCTGAGACGACCGTCCGCTCGGCATAGGTAGCGACCTCGAGGAACTGATTGATCACCTGGCCGTTTTTGAAGAGACGCGGCCGCGCCGGCCGGGCCGGCGTGCAGAGATAGGGCATGCCGCGCACGCAGTAGTAGCACTCCCCGCACTTCGGGCCGAAAGCGATGATCACGTGATCGCCCGGCGCGACGCGGGTCACATTCGGACCGACCGCGCTGACGATCCCCGCGCCTTCGTGGCCGAGGACGACGGGGAGGACGGTTGGCGTATCGCGCTGGACATGATGGAGATCAGAATGGCAAACACCGCTTGCGACAAGCCGGACCTCGACCTCGCCCGCTCCGGGTGGGGCCAGATCGAGGTCGTCAATGACCAGGGGGGTTCGCCGCTCGTACAGGACTGCTGCTTTCATGGAGGCTCCTGGGATCGGATATCGTCTCGGTGGCCCGCTGGCCGAAGACGAGCCGCCGCCGCTGGCCCCGGGGCGCCGTGCACCCGGCGCTGGAACGACTTTCTGCCCGGGAGATCAGAGGCCCGGGATCCGGTCATCGCGCGGCTGCACGGGCGGCCCGGCGAGGCTAGGGCGACGATAGCACACCGCTGGCGCCGCGTCTAGCCCGGTGCAGTGCGCCTGTGCTATCCTCCCCCTGTCCAGATCGCGAAAGGAGGCCCGGTATGGAGCTGACCTGCACGTCTTTCTCATTCCCGATGCTTTCCTTCGCCGACGCGGCGAAGGTGATCGCGCTGATCGGCCTTCCCTACCTCGACGTGGGGGCTCATGAGGGAGGCTGTCATATCCAGCCGTCGCAGGTCGAGGCGAATCCCCGAGCGGCCACGGAGATGATCCGCCGGGCAGTGGACGAGGCCGGGCTCGGGGTATCGGACTTCTTCCCCACCTTTGGGAACGGCTTTCGCGACCGACCGGTCAACGCTCTCGATCCAGCAGTACGCGAGGCAAACCGCCGCCGCTTCCGCGCCATTGTCGAGGTTGCCTCGGGGATCGGCGCGAAAGGGATCACCCTGCTCCCTGGCGTCATCTGGGAAGAGGTAGGGCCGGACCGCTCTTTCGAGCTGTCGATCGAGGAGCTCCGCCATCTGGTACCGATCGCCCACGACGCGGGTCTGCGACTGAGCGTGGAGTGCCATCTTGAATCGGTGGCCGAGCCCCCCGCCCGGGCGCTCGAACTGGTCCAGGCGGTGCCAGGCCTGACCCTTACCCTCGATTACTCCCACTTCATCGCGAACGGCTACACCCCCGAGGACGTGCATCCGCTGATTCCCCACGCCGGTCACTTTCACGCTCGCCAGGCTCGCGATGGCTTCCTCCAGGCCAGTCACCGCGATGGAACTCTCGACTTTCGCGATATCGTCGGCCGTCTGATCCGAAGCGGCTATGCGGGCGATCTCTGCCTGGAGTACACCTGGCAAGAGTGGCGGGGTGCGAATAATGTGGACGTGCTCTCCGAGACCATCCTCCTGCGCGATCTCCTGCGCGAGGTCATTGGGAACAGCCGCGCCCGCGGTACCTGACATGCGACAGCACAGACCCCGCACGCGCCGCCGGTGGATCACCGGGACAGCCGACGGCATGCACAGCCGCAGGGCAGGTGATGGTCTCAGGTTTTGGAGGATACTGCAGCGCGGTGCTCTTCCTCGGCAAGCATAGCTTGGAGAAGCGCGATCTGCTCGCGTTCGGTGCGGCAGGCCGTCTCAATTCGGGCGAGCTTCCGCTCGATCAAGGCATGCCGTCGCTCCCGCAGACCCAGGAGCATTCGGAGGAGCTGAACGCGTTCCCGGGGATCAGTCGTTTGCCCGAGCTGTTGTTGGAGGCGGAGCCGTGCCTCATCGGCGTTGAGAAGCTCGGTGATCTCGGTGAAGGAGAAACCCAAGACCTCCCGCAGGTACTTGATCTCGCGCAGGCGGCGGACATCGTTGTCGTCGAAGAGGCGATCCGCCCCCTTTCCTCGCGCGACCGGGTGGATCAAACCGAGTTCCTCGTAGTAGCGAATCGTCCGAGGAGTGAGGCCGACCTCGTGGGCAACAACGCTGATGGGCCGCAGGCCGTCAAGCATGGCCGCGTACACTGCTGAGGATGCCATCGCCATCTCACGCGAACGATTAAATCAAGCGTATTATGGGCCGACCGCTCGCGGACGTCAATCGGCCCGCGGCGCGCCGGCCAGTCGAACCGATGGC
>DATGMJ010000248.1:0-5812 GCA_035293685.1 Chloroflexota bacterium
GTCAGCTGGTGCATCCGTCGGCAACGACAGCCGGAGAGCGTACAGGCTGGCAGAAACCCACCGCTGCGCCGCAGAGCGGACTGCTCGGGCCTCCCGGACCGTCCGCGCGCCCGTCCGCTGGCGATCATGTACCCCCGACGGCGGAAGTGCGGCCGTTTCCTGACCACGCGGTCATCAGAAGCACGATAGCGCCGTCTTACCCATCCAATCAACCGACCTCCGGTCAACTCAACTACCTGCGCGCGGTCGGCTCCCGGATCCTCGATGCGTCCGGCCGCGTGGTGCTTCTCACCGGCTTGAACTGGTTCGGCATGGAGACTGATACCCTGGCGCCGCACGGCCTCTGGGTGCGAAGCTACGGCGACCTCCTCGACCAGATCGTCGAGCTCGGTTACAACTGCCTGCGCCTTCCCTTTTCCAGCGCCCTCTTCGATCCTGGGCGGCAGCCGAACGGAATCGATTACACCAGGAATCCCGATTTGAAGGGGCTTAATGGCCTGGAGATCCTGGATACAATCATCGTCGCAGCCGGTCGGCGCGGTTTGAAGATTATCCTTGACCAGCATCGGCCGGACACTGCCCATCAGTCCCCGCTCTGGTACACCGATCACCTCTCGACCGAGATCTGGATTGCGCAATGGCAGGCGCTCGCTCGCCGCTATCTCGGGAACGACGCGGTCATCGCGGCGGATCTCCACAACGAGCCGTCCGGTCCTGCGACCTGGGGAACGGGGGATCCGCAGACAGACTGGGCCAGCGCCGCCGAGGAGTGTGGAAACGCGATCCTGGCCGTCAATCCAAACTGGCTTATTCTCGTCGAAGGGATCGAGAAGATCGTCGATCGCGATGGTCGTCTGCTGGACTGGACCTGGCAAGGCGGCGAGCTGATGGGAGTACAGCAAAGGCCAGTGCACCTCCGGGTTCCGGGCCGCGTTGTCTACAGTCCGCATGACTACGGTCCATCGGTGTATAACCAGCGCTGGTTCACTGACCCGGCCTTCCCCGATAACCTGCCATCGTTTTGGGACCAGCACTGGGGCTACATTGCGCAGGATGGCATCGCCCCGGTGCTCGTTGGCGAGTTCGGAGGGCCGCTTGGACGCGATCAGACGGAAGATCGCTGGCAGGAAACGTTGGTGAACTACCTTATGTCGCACCATCTCGGCTACACCTACTGGTGCTTGAACCCGAACTCGGCCGATACGGGTGGTTTGCTCGAGGATGATTGGAAGACAGTCAATCGGGCGAAGCAGGATCTGCTAAAGATGCACCAGGGCGGACTGCTCACGAACGCGGCGCCCGAGGTCGTCCACGTAGAGGCTGTTCCTCCCGTGGCCTGATAGCGCGATCGGCGATCCGGAGCACCTGGGATGAAGAGAAGGCCGCACGCATGGCCCGTGGGCCCATGCGTGCGGCCTTCTCCCTGCTGCGGGTGATGTATCTGATACCCCTGCCCGGACTCGAACCGGGGCACGCGGTTTAGGAAACCGCTGCTCTATCCGCCTGAGCTACAGGGGCCCACACCACGCTTATCATTCTACTCCATCCGGCGTGTCCCGTCAGCCGGGGCGGGCGGCAGGCTCCTGCCCGCCCCGGCGCCGATCACGCCCTCAGGCGGAGTGGCTTGCCGCGACCGGGTAGCCCTCCTCATCGAGCACCGCACTGATCCTCTCCAGGGCAATGCGTCCGGGATCGTAGTCCAGGTACACCTTCTTGGTCGGGATATCCACCCGGACCGACACCACTCCTTCCAGGGACTGCAGCGCACGCGTAATCGTGCGCTCGCAGTGCTCGCAGGAAACGTCCGGAACATCAAGAACGATCTTTGCCATGTGCCTGTATACCTCCTCGGTGTACTCTGTGGACGGCCCCTATTCGGGCGGCGCCCGGACGATCACGGTGCCGGCCATGCCCGCGGCGGCGTGCCCGGGCACGGTGCACATCAGGCGATATGTGCCCGGCACCGGAATGGTGAAAGGCTCCGATCGGGCCGTTTGACCGGGGCGTGCGCTGACGTGGGCGTTGGGAACGCCCTCGATGACGAGATCGTGGAGCGTCGCGCCGTGATTGACCAGGGTGAGTCGAATGACGCGGCCCGCGGGAACGACCAGGTTGCTCGGACTGAAGGCGAAATCGCTGGCGGTCACGGTGAGCGACGTCATTGCCGCCTCTGCCCGTCGGCTGAGCCACAGCGCTGCGAGCCCAATCATCAGCGCCACCAGGCCGATGGCCGCGAGATAGGCCCAGCCCGCGAGCCGGGCGCGCAGCGGTGGATGTCTGATCTCCTCGGCATCGCGCGGGCGCTGGAAGCCGCGCAAGCGGAGTGAGTTTGTGACAACACTCACACTCGACATCGCCATTGCTCCGGCGGCGAGGACCGGGCTCAGGAGAACGCCCAGGAGCGGATAGAGCGCTCCAGCGGCCACTGGGAGAAGAATAATGTTGTAGATAAAGGCCCAGAACAGATTCTGACGGATCACGCTCATTGTCCGCCGTGCCAGCGCGATCGCTGTCACGACGCCGCGCACATCATCCCCGACCAGGGTAACGTCCGAAGCCTCGACGGCCACATCTGTTCCGGAGCCAATGGCGATGCCGACATCGGCCTGGGCGAGGGCTGGCGCGTCATTGATTCCGTCACCGACCATGGCCACCACCCGGCCCGCGGCCTGGAGCCGGCGGACCTGTTCGGCCTTCTGATCTGGCTTGACCTCGGCCAGGATCTGTCGGATGCCGATATCCCGGCCGATCGCCTCGGCGGTCTCTCGGCGATCGCCCGTCAGCATCCAGATGTCCAGCCCGAGTGCCGAGAGCTCCGCGACCGCTGCCGCCGCACCGGGCTTGGGCGGATCAGCGACAGCGATCACGCCCGCGAGCTGTCCATCCAGCGCGACGAAGACCGGGGTCTGTCCGCGCCCAGCGAGCGCCCGTGCTGGTGGGAGGAGCGGCTCGACCGGGATGCCGTGCTCGGTGAGCAGGTCCGCGTTGCCCGCGATCACCTGCCGACCGGCAACTGTGGCGATGATTCCCCCGCCCGGCACGGCCGTGAATCGGTCCGGCTCCTGATGGTCCAGGCCGCGTGCTGCGGCGTGCTCCACGATCGCCCCCCCAATCGGATGCTCGGAGCCGCGCTCGCCAGCCGCTGCGTAGGCAAGGATATCGTGCTCGGCAAAGCCCGGGGCTGGGATCACCTCGGTGACCGTCGGTCGTCCGAGGGTCAGGGTGCCGGTCTTGTCAAAGATAACCGTGTCCACACGGTGCGCTTTCTCCAGGGCCTCTCCACCGCGAATCAGAACGCCCAGCTCGGCGCCCCGGCCAGTGCCCACCATGATCGCAGTCGGCGTCGCCAGCCCCAAGGCGCACGGGCAGGCCACGACCAGCACCGCGATCGCCGCCGTCAGCGCCATGGTGAGGCGCGGCGGTGGCCCGATGACCATCCAGGTCGCGAACGTGAGGACGGCCAGCACCAGAACCGCCGGGACGAAGTAGCCGGCGACGGTGTCCGCGACTCGCTGAACCGGTGCCTTCGAGCCCTGGGCTTCCTCGACCAGTCGGACAATCTGGGCCAGGGCGGTATCCCGCCCCACACGCGTTGCCCGGAAGGTGAAACTGCCCGAGCGGTTGAGCGTCCCGCCGATCACCGTGTCCCCGGGGCGTTTCACAACCGGCATGCTCTCGCCCGTGAGCATCGACTCGTCGATTGTCGATTCACCCTCGACCACGACGCCATCGACCGGAATGCGATCGCCGGGCCGAACGCGCAAGAGATCACCGACCTCGACGCGCTCGACCGGCACGGCGGTCTCTGTACTCCCGTCAATACGGCGGGCCGTCGCCGGCGCCAGGGTCATCAGGCGACGGATTGCCGCCGATGTCTGACCGCGCGCCCGGGCCTCGAGCCATCGGCCGAGCAGGACCAGGGCGATGATAATCACGGATGAATCAACGTAGGTCGCTGGTGTCAGACCGGCGTCGTGGATGGCTCCCGGGAAGAAGGTCACGAATGCGCTGTACAGGTAGGCCGCTGACGTACCCACGGCGACCAGGGTATTCATGTTCGCCGCGCCGTGGCGGGCGGCGGCCCAGGCGCCGCGGTAGAACTGCCAGCCGGCCCACAGCTGGACCGGCGTCGCGAGGAGGAGCATGGGCAGGAAAAGCGCCTCGTGGTTGAGTGGGAGGGGGGCGAACATCATCACCACGATCACCAGGCCGATCCCGAGGCTGACGATGAACTTGCGCTTCAGCGCGCTCGCCTCGCGCCGCCGCCGGGCCTCGCCGTCATCGGCGTCCGCGGCCCGGCCATCTTCCATCTCACCAGGGATTTCATACCCGGCCGCCGCGACGGCACGGCGGAAATCCTCTGGACGAGCAAGCTGCGGGATGAACCGGACAGTTGCGGTCTCTGTCGCCAGGTTGACCGCGACCGATTCCACCCCCGGTACCCGTTGGAGCGCCCGCTCGACCCGCCGGACACAGCTTGCGCAGGTCATGCCGCGAACGGGGAAGCGGGCCTCCTCAACCGGTATGCGGTACCCGGCTGCCGCGATCGCGGCGGCTAGATCGGAGAGGCCGGCCTGTGCGGGATCGAAGCGGACGCGTGCCGTTTCGTTGGCCAGGTTCACGGTCACTGCCTGAACGCCCGGGATGCGCGAGAGGACGCGCTCCACGTGGCGGACACAGCTCGCGCAGGTCATGCCCTCCACGGGAAGCGTCAGCTCACTACTGGAATCACCACGACGGTGGGGCGTCATCGGTGCTTGCCTCATTGCGCAGTCAGGCCGAACAGGTCTTCGAGCTCGCGCAGAACCTGCTCCTCTCGACCATTCTTGATGCCGTCCGGCACGCAGATGGCCAGATGGCGGCGCAGAAGGGTCTGGTCAAGACGATCGAGAGCGCCCTTGACTGCGCGCGTCTGTCGAAGGATATCGACGCAGTAGGCATCTTCCTCGACCATCTTCCGGATGCCCCGCAGGTGTCCTTCGATGGTGGCCAGGCGGCGCAGGACATCGGATTTATCTGCTTGCATGGCTCTCCTTTCCCTCCCCAGGTGGGAGGGGGTATCTCAACGATAGCATGCCCTGAGCGACTCCGTCAAGACCCCGAGAGCTGATGCTCCGGGCAGTAGGGGCCGCGCCGCTAGCCGGGGAGGTGCCGAAACCGGCGTCCCCGCCGGACCATCTGTCCGAGGACGCGCCGAAGCTCGTCCTCGGATGTCACGCGGATCTGCTCGACAAGGCAGCCGGCCGCGCGCAGCGTGGCCTCGGCCTCGTCCATTCCCGCGGCGTCGGTCCCGACGATGGTCACGCGGCTTGCCCGGCGCGCTTCCTCGATGCTGAAGCCGATGACCGGCTGGAAGTGCTCTACGTACTCAGCTGTCGCCTGCAGCATCCAGCGAGTCGACCAGACGATCGCACCGGGGGTCGGGGTAGGCGAGTAGATGAGGAGATAATGGTAGATCGGGTGCGTCACCGATCCATTGGATGATCCCTCGACAGAGCGTGGGTGCTTTTTCAGCGCCTTAAGGGCCTGAACGGCCGGCAGTACTGTCGAATCCCGTCGGTACCATGCGCGCGGGTCATCGGGCTCGGCATCGCCCGCGGCGAGGGCATCGAACGCTATGTTGAACAGGTACGGCGGCACATCCCCGTCCATGATCAGGCGCGCGATCTCGACCGAGCGCAGGCTGTGTGTCATGTCGTCCACAGCCGGAAAATCAGGGTCGTCCTGGTTCCCCGGGACGAGGCCGGTTGCTGCGCAGATCAAAGGGTGAGACGTGCCGAGATGCTCGCGAATGATGGCGTCGTACCACTCG
>DATGMJ010000249.1:0-2079 GCA_035293685.1 Chloroflexota bacterium
CCTGCCGGGTAATGGCGTCGACGACAGCGGGGTGGCAGTGTCCCAGGACGTTGACCGCCAGGCCGGCGACCATATCCAGGTAGCTTTTCCCCTGTTCATCCCATACCCGGCATCCTTCACCGCGCACCAGGACGACCGGCATGCGGTTGAAGGTCCGCATGTAGTACTTCTTTTCAAGTTCCTGCCAGTGCTGGGTGACCAGCGCCACGATCGGCCTCCTCGGTAGTCTCGGAATGTCCGTTTGACTCGGCCGTGATCATCGTCCCGACCCCGCGATCGGTAAACAGCTCCGCGATCAGGGCATGGGCAACCCGGCCGTCAATAATGTGGGAGCGCCTGACACCGTCGAGTGCCCGCAGGGCAGCCTCGACCTTCGGAATCATCCCCCCGGAGATGACCTTTTCCGCGATCAGCCGTTGGGTCTCGCGCGCCGTCAATTCGGAGATCAGCCGCCCGTCTGCATCAAGGACGCCGGGAACGTCCGTGAGGAAGATCGCCTTCTCGGCCCCCATCGCCGCTGCCAGGGCGGCCGCCGCCGTATCGGCGTTGAGATTCAGGGCGAGTCCGTCCGGTCCCAGGGCGATCGGGGCGACAACGGGAATGTAGCCAGCCGAGACGAGAGCGCGAAGCGGATCGAGGTTGACCTGTTCTACTTCGCCAACCCGGCCTAGACGGGGATCCAGAAGCCGGGCGCGAATCAATCCCCCATCCATGCCACAGATGCCGATCGCGCGCCCGCCATTCCGCTGAATTTCCGAAACGAGCTGCTTATTCACCTGGCCGGCGAGGGTCATGGTCACCAGGTCCATCGTCTCATCGTCGGTAACCCGCAGCCCATTGATAAACCGCGCCTCCTTCCCAATGCGCTTGAGCCAGCCGCTGATCGCGGTGCCCCCGCCGTGGACCAGGACGATTCGGATTCCCAACCGTTGACAGATGACAACATCCTCGATCGTCGTGTCGTGGCTCCCGAGGGCGCTGCCACCGAGCTTCACAACGATCGTCTTGCCGATGTAGCGACTTACGTAGGGCAATGCCTCCGCCAGGGTGGCGGCAAGATCCGACTCCCCCAAGAGTGTGTCCTCCACTGAGATATATTGGCTACAAGATGTCCAGGCCCCTCTCCCGCTCGTAGCAGGAGAGGGCTCAGGGGATTCGGTGCATCACGTCGTGTACCTTCCGTTAATCTCCACGTACTTTTCAGTGAGGTCGCACCCCCAAGCCCGCGCCCCCGCGCTCCCAAGGTGCAGGTGAGCCCGGACCAGCACTTCCGAGCCGGCCATCTGGGCCACGGCGGCCTCACGATCAAACGGCTGGATCTCGCCGTTCCGCATCAGGTAGATATCCCCAATGCTGATATCAACCCTCGCCGGATCAACCTCGGCCCCGCTGTAGCCGAGAGCGCACAGGATACGTCCCCAGTTCGGATCTGCCCCGTATACCGCCGCCTTGAACAGGTTCGAGGCGACCACCGCACGGGCGGCAGTACGAGCGTCAGCAAGGGTCCGAGCGCCTTCCACGAGCACCTCGATGAGCTTCGTCGCCCCCTCGCCATCGCGCGCAATCGCTTTTGCCAGCTCGACGGCCACGTCGTTTAAGGCCTCCTGGAATTGCGCAGCGGCGTCGGTGCCGGCTTCGATCGGTGGGTTGCCTGCAGCGCCATTTGCCAGGACGACAAACATGTCGTTGGTGCTTGTGTCACCATCCACGGAGATCATATTGAAGGAGCCATCGCATGCTTCCCGGACGGCGGCACGCAGAAAGGATGGCTCGACTGCGGCATCGGTCGTGACGAAAGCGAGCATGGTCGCCATGTTCGGATGGATCATGCCCGATCCCTTGGCCATGCCTCCGACCGTGATCGTCCGGTTTCCGAGGTCAAAGGTGACCGCGCGCTCTTTGGGGAAGGTATCCGTGGTCAGGATGCCGCGCGCGGCCGCGGCGCCACCGTCCCGGGATAGCTCGATCTTCCGAATGCCCGTCCGGATCGGCTCCATGGGGAGATAGACCCCAATAACACCAGTCGAGCCGACGATAATTTCGTCCGGCGCGGCGCCTAGCCGCTCGGCAGCCAGGCGA
>DATGMJ010000250.1:0-11229 GCA_035293685.1 Chloroflexota bacterium
CGCCGCCGCGTCGTGGAGCGCATCGCCCCGAACGTGGTCGTTCGCGAGGCCGTCAACACGCCGCTCCAGACCGGCATCAAGGCGATCGACTCGATGATCCCGATCGGGCGCGGCCAGCGCGAGCTGATCATCGGCGACCGCGGCACTGGCAAGACCGCCCTGGCAATCGACACAATCATCAACCAGAAGAAAGGTGATGTCACCTGCGTGTACGTGGCGATTGGCCAGAAGGCGTCGAAGGTCGCCCAGGTCGTGGCAACCCTTGAGCGGTACGGCGCTATGGATCACACGATTGTCGTCGCGGCGAACGCGACAGACCCGGCCGCCCTCCAGTACCTGGCACCCTATGCGGGCTGTGCGATGGCCGAGGAGTTCATGGAGAATGGCCAGGATGCCCTCATCGTCTACGACGACCTGACCAAGCATGCCTGGGCCTACCGCCAGATGTCCCTGGTGCTCCGGCGCCCGCCCGGCCGCGAGGCGTACCCAGGCGACGTGTTCTACCTCCACTCACGCCTGCTGGAGCGCGCCGCGAAGTATGACCAGGCGCACGGGGGCGGCAGCCTCACTGCCCTGCCGATCATCGAGACGCAGGCAAACGATGTCTCGGCCTACATCCCGACAAACGTCATCTCGATTACCGATGGGCAGATTTACCTGGAGTCGGACCTGTTCTATGCCGGCATCCGGCCCGCTGTCAACGTGGGGCTCTCGGTCTCACGCGTTGGGTCGGCCGCGCAGATCCGGGCGATGAAGCAGGTTGCGGGGCGCCTGCGCCTCGACTACGCGCAGTACCGTGAGCTTGCCGCCTTCGCGCAGTTCGGGTCCGACCTGGACAAGGCTACCCAGGCCCAGCTCGAGCGCGGTGCCCGGATCACCGAGATCTTCAAGCAGCCGCAGTACGAGCCCATGCCGGTTGCCCAGCAGGTCGCGTCTATCTGGGCCGTGACCAACGGCTATATGGATGATGTGCCGGTCGCCCGGATCCGCGAGTTCGAGAGCGGGTTCCTGAAGTTCCTCACCTCGAATCATCCGGAGATCCTTCAGACGATCGAGACGGAGAAGGCGCTGAGCGACGCGACCCTCGAGGCCCTGAAGCGGGCCATTGGCGAGTTCAAGCAGACCGTCTCGTTCTCGTAAGGGGCAGGAAACCTCGATGCCAAGCGCACGCGAGTTCCGACGTCGGATCCGAAGTGTCCGGAACACCAGCCAGATCACCAAGGCCATGGAGATGGTCTCGGCGGTGAAGATGCGCCGGGCCCAGGAGGCGGTGGGTGCCAGTCGCCCGTACGCCCAGCGCATGGCCGAACTCGTGGCCGGACTCGCCCGGGTTGCCAGCCAGGTCGACGAGGTTGATCCCCTGCTCGCCGAGCGACCAGTTCAGCGAATCGGCCTCATCGTCATCACCGGCGACCGGGGACTGTGCGGCGCGTTCAATACGAATGTCATCCGCCGCGCCGCCCAGTTCATCGTCAACCAGCCGGTGCCGGTCCAGACCATGGCGATCGGTCGGAAAGGACGCGACTGGCTCATTCGGCACGGGAGCGAGGTGATCGCCGAGGTCAGCGGCCTGCCGGACCGCCCCTCTCTCCTGGACATTGCCCCCATCACGACGATCGCAATCGACGGCTATCGGTCTGGACGGTTCGATCGGGTCGAGATCATTTACAACCGGTTCGTCTCCACGCTCCGCCAGGAGACCGAGCAACGCCAGATTCTCCCGGTGGTGCCGATTGACGGAATGGAGAGCCGGTTTATTGACTACATCTTCGAGCCCGATCCAATCACCGTTCTCGCCCAGCTCCTGCCGCGCTACGTTGAGGTGCTGGTATACCAGTCGGTGCTCGAGTCGGTCGCGAGCGAGCACAGCGCGCGCATGGTAGCGATGCACAACGCAACCCAGAACGCACGCGAGGTTATCGAGGAGCTGACGCTCAGCTACAACAAGGCGCGTCAGGCAGGAATTACGAAAGAAATTCTCGAAATCGCCGCGGGTGCCGAAGCCCTCAGACGTTGAGGGAGACTACCTACCCCACCGGGCCGATTCGACGGCCCGGTGGGTCACGGGTACTCGCAGGAGGGAAAACGTGGCAGTTGATACCGCAGTCAAAGGACGGGTGGTTCAGGTCATCGGGCCGGTGGTGGATGTCGAGTTTCCCCCCGATAAGCTCCCGAGGATCCTCAATGCCCTGATCGTGGAGAAGCAAGGCGGTCAGCTCGTCGTCGAGGTCGAGCAGCATCTCGGGAATAACTGGGTCCGGTGCGTCGCGATGGACAGCACCGATGGACTGCGGCGAGGGGCCGAGGTGATCGACACCGGCAGCCCCATCCAGGTGCCGGTGGGCCCCAAGACCCTCGGACGGCTGTTCAACGTGCTGGGCCAGCCGATTGATGGGAAAGGCCCCGTCGAGGCCGAGCAGAAATTCCCAATCCATCGACCGGCTCCTTCATTTGAGGAGCAGGCGACAGAGGCCCAGGTCTTCGAGACAGGTCTCAAGGTGATCGATCTCATCGCGACGTTCACCCGCGGGGGGAAGATCGGCATTTACGGTGGCGCGGGCGTCGGCAAGACGGTCATCATCCAGGAACTCATCCGGAACATCGCCGCCGAGTACGGCGGCTATAGCGTGTTCGCCGGCGTTGGTGAGCGCTCTCGTGAGGGTAACGATCTCTGGCACGAGATGATGGCATCGGGGGTGATCAACAACACCGTTATGGTCTTCGGCCAGATGAACGAGCCCCCTGGAGTGCGGCTCCGCGTTGGCCTGACCGGGTTGACCATGGCCGAGTACTTCCGCGATGTCGAGGGACGAGACGTCTTGCTCTTCATCGATAATATCTTTCGCTTCACGCTCGCGGGTGCCGAGGTGTCGGCACTGCTCGGACGCATGCCCTCGGCAGTGGGCTATCAGCCAACGCTAGCAACCGAGATGGGAGAGCTCGAGGAGCGCATTACTTCAACGAAGAAGGGATCAATCACCTCAGTGCAGGCGATCTACGTGCCAGCCGACGACTACACCGACCCGGCCGTGGCGACGACTTTCGGCCATCTGGACGCGATCGTCTCCCTCGATCGCTCTATTGCCGAGCTTGGTCTTTACCCGGCGGTCGATCCCCTTGCCTCGAGCTCGCGGATCCTCGATCCGCGCATCGTCGGCCAGGAGCACTATGACGTGGCCCGCGGCGTGCAGAGAGTGCTGCAGCGATACAAGGATCTCCAGGACATCATTGCGATCCTCGGTGTGGAAGAGCTGAGTGACGAGGATAAGCTGACCGTCGCCCGCGCCCGCAAGATCCAGCGGTTCCTCTCCCAGCCGATGTTCGTGGCAGAGGTATTCACTGGGCGGCCTGGCGTCTTCGTCCCGCTCCGCGAGACCGTTCGCGGGTTCCGGGAGATTCTCGAAGGCAACGTCGACGACATTCCCGAGCAACACTTCTACATGGCCGGTACGATCGACGAGGTTATCGAGCGCGCCAAGGCGGCGGGGGTGCGGTGAGATGCCAGCGCTCCAACTGGATGTGGTCACGGCCGAACGAGTCGTATACTCTGACGCGGTCGACTCAGTCGTAGCGCCGGGCACACTGGGGGAACTCGGCATCCTCCCCGGGCATGCCGCGCTGGTGACAACCCTGCAGCCCGGCGCGTTGCGGGTGCGCAAGGGCACTGATGAGATTGACCTCGCGATCAGCGGCGGCTTTCTTGAGGTTCGCCACGACCGGGTCCTGATCCTGGCCGATACCGCCGAGCGAGCTGAAGAGATCGATATCGAGCGGGCGCAGGCTGCCCAGGAACGAGCCCTGCGACTCATCCAGGAGCGGCGAGAACGAGCAGACCTGATCCAGGCGGAGGCGGCCTTGCGGCGGTCGCGCGTCCGCCTTAAGGTAGCGCGCCGTCGGCGTGAGGGCACGGCGCCCTCCTGAGACCCGCAGTCGGCTCCGGCAGGGGGAGCGCGATGGATAAGCTGGTGATCGAAGGGCAGATCCCTTTACGGGGTGAGGTCGTGGTCAGCGGCGCGAAGAATGCGGCGCTCCCGATCATGGCCGCGGCACTGCTCACCACCGATGAGTGCATCATCGACAATGTCCCCATCGTTGAGGATGTCCGGACACTTGCCGAGATCCTGCGGCAGGTTGGCTGCACGGTTCACCTGGAGCCAGCCAGTCACCGGGTCATCATTCGCGCTCCCGAGGCTGACGAGCTCAATCCGGTCGTCCCGAGCGACCTCGCTCGACGGATGCGGGCGTCATTCCTCCTGGCCGGCCCTCTCCTGGCCCGAGCTGGCCGCGTGACTGCCCCGCACCCAGGTGGGTGCAGCATCGGCCGGCGGCCGGTCAACGTGGATATCAAAGGCTTTTCCGCCATGGGAGCCTCGGTCGAGCTCAGCGACAGCCAGTATCATCTGGAAGCGAAACGGCTCCGCGGCGAGCGCATCTACCTCGACTATCCCAGCCATACCGGCACGGAAAATATCCTGATGGCGGCCACACTGGCCGAGGGAACCACGGTCATTAAGCACGCTTCGGTCGAGCCGGAGGTGGCTGATCTCGCCGAGTGCTTGCGTCAGATGGGCGCCCGGGTTTCTGGCGTGGGCACGAGCTATCTGCACATCGAGGGGGTCGATCGGCTTCACGGCGTTCACTACCGCGTGACTCCTGATCGCATTGAGGCCGGGACCTACGCCATCGCCGCCGCCATCACCGGGGGCGACATTACCATTCACGACATCGTGCCGGACCATCTGGACCCACTGACCCACAAGCTCCTCGAGGCCGGCGTGCTGGTCGAGGTCGAGGATCGGGCCTACCGGGTGCGGGGGAATGGCACCCTTCACGCGGTCGAGCTCCAGACACTGCACTATCCGGGCTTCCCCACTGACCTCCAGGCCGAGTTTGCAACCCTCCTCACCCAATCGCACGGGACGAGCTTCGTCCACGAGCGGGTCTTCGACGATCGCTTCCAGTATGCGCGCGAGCTGCGCAAGCTCGGCGCGTGCATTCAGGTAGATGGACAGACCGCGACCATCATCGGCCCGACCCGACTGCACGGGGCGGTTGTCGAGGCTCTGGATATCCGGTCGGGCGCCGCCTTGATCCTGGCCGGGTTGGCAGCCGAGGGGGTGACCGAGATCCACAGCATCTACCATATCGATCGCGGCTATGAGAACATCGACGGCAAGCTCCGGGCGCTCGGAGCGCACGTCAAGCGCGTAACGGTTTCATAAGTCATTCCGGTTTCATAAGACAGTGGAGACAGATGTTCGCCAAGCAGATTGGCATTGACCTGGGTACAGCAAATGTGCTGGTCTACGTTCGCGGCAAGGGGATCGTACTCCAAGAGCCCTCGGTCGTTGCTATCTCGAATGTGGATAATACGATCCTTGCCGTGGGCAACGAGGCGCGCGATATGCTCGGGCGCACGCCGGGCAGTGTCACGGTGATCCGGCCGATGCGCGACGGGGTGATTGCGGATTACGTGATCACCGAGGCGATGCTCCGCTACTTCATCACAAAGGTGTGCGGCCGGATCGGGCTCGGTCTGTTTCGGCCGGAGGTCATGGTCTGCGTCCCGGCCGGCGTGACGAGTGTCGAGCAGCGCGCGGTCCACGACGCGGCGATCCAGGCAGGGGCACGGACTGCTTACCTCATCGAGGAGCCTCTTGCCGCGGCGATCGGCGCGAAGATCCCGATCCATGTGCCGAGCGGTAATATGATCATTGACATCGGGGGCGGAACCACCGAGGCGGCGGTAATCTCACTGAACGGCATCGTCGTCGCGAAGTCGGTCCGCATCGCTGGGAATCGCCTGGATGACGCGATCGCCAACTACGTGAAGCGCAAATATAACCTTATGATTGGCGAGCGGATGGCGGAGGAGATCAAGATACGGATCGGAAGCGCTACCCCACTCGATGAGGAGCTGTCAATGGAGGTCCGGGGACGCGACCAGGTCGGCGGTCTCCCTAAGACCATCACCCTCCGATCGCCAGAGGTGCGCGAGGCGATCGCTGAGCCCCTCTCGGCGATCGTCGCGGCGGCGCGTGCCGTGCTGGAGGAAACCCCTCCCGAGCTGGCCTCAGATGTCATCGATAAGGGGATTGTGCTCACCGGCGGTGGCGCACTCCTGCGGAATATCGACGTGCTTCTCACGCAGGAAACAGGCGTGCCCTGTTACGTCGCCGAGAACCCCATGGCGTGCGTAGCCATCGGCTCTGGACTGGCGCTGGAACGCATCGAGGTGCTTCGCCGCAACCTGCCGGTCGTGGAGACGTAATCGGCCGTCCTCCATGGCGCTGACGTCGGGGCATGCCAGGCGCGGTTCCACCGCACAGCGATTACTCCCCATTTTCCTTTTCCTTGTCAGTGCGGAGAAGTCGCGCCAGATCGGCGGCGAGCCGTGCCTGCCGCTCCGGGGCAAGATCCGCGACCTTGACCCGTGCTCCCTGACGCTCACGCCGCTCCTCCTCAACGGCGTTCTGGATGAGCTGAATGGCCGCCTCGACCTTCTCGGCATCAAGATCGTCGCGCCGGCGCGACCCGCCAAGTGTTGCGTCGATCCAGCGCATCACACGCTCCCACAGCGATGCCATTACTCACCCAACTCCTGGACCAGGTCTCCGCTCTGAGAGGTCAGACTCCTCAGCGCCATCACGCCCCGGCGCGTCGACCCGGACCTTCCTCGCCACACCGGGATCAGCCCCAGAACTGCCACCAAGGGCGCGGACGCTGGCGGCGAGCCGCAACCACGCGCTCTCGCGCGCCCTGAAGCTCTTCTTCCAGCAGGCGCAGGCGCCCGCAACTATCCGACGGCGCCGGCCCTTCAGCATCCTCCACGATCCGGAGCATCGACTGGACCACGGGCTCCATTGCGGCCGCAATCTCCCGCTGGCTGCGTGCATCGTGGAGAACAGCCACGAGATCCGACAAGTCGCGCGGGGCTAGCCCATACGAGGCGAGGGCGGAGACGGGCTGAGCGGCGAACCACTCGCAGAACTCGCGGTCACGGACCAGCCGCTGCATAAAGGCGAGAAGAGCCTCATGCTTGAAGACGATCACGGCATCTCACCTCGTTCCTCACCGGGCACGATTCGTGCCATGGCGCATGAAAGGAGTTAGAGCGCACCTGTATTACGTTGAGCCGTCTGGACAACCAGCCGCGCTGTGATAGAATACGGCGTGCCCTGGCGGCAAGGCGGCCGCCAGGGCGGTGGACTAGGTGGTTTTGCCCGAGCGACGCGATGGCGAGTCACTCCAGAAGCGGGGTGAGGACTATCGGATGGATCGCCTCTTGTGGGAGCAGATTGAGGAGTACCTGAAACACCTGGAAGTTGACCTCTCCGCATCCCCCAATACGATTGCCGCGTACCGAAACGACCTTACGCAACTCTACCAGTATCTAACGACCGTTCCGTCGCACAGTCCAGACGTGGGCCTCGATGAAGCAAGCGGTGAGTTCCGCGGGTGGTCGACAGTCTCACGTCCGCGCATCATCGGGTTTATCGTCGCACTCAAGGAGAAGGGCTACGCATCAACGACGGTGGCGCGGAAGATTGCGGCTGTTAAATCCTTCTTCCATTACCTCCACGCCCGGGGCATCATCGCGGTCGATCCGACCGAGACCCTGGATACGCCGCGCATCGATAAGACCCTGCCGCGCGGTCTCTCCCCGGCTGAGGTCAACGGACTCCTCGAGCAGGTTGCGCGCCGCTCGTCCCCCGAAGACATTCGGGATAACGCAATGCTTCGCCTCCTGTACGCCACGGGACTGCGCGTCAGCGAACTGGTGGCCCTGAACCTGGACGATATCGATCTCTCGACTGGACACGTGCGCTGTGTATCCCGTGGGGGCAGAGAACGGATCATCCCGATTGATGCCGATGCGGTCCAAGCGCTCGAGGACTACATCGCGTCCGCCCGCAACAGCTTGATTCGGAGACCCGATGAACCGGCGCTCTTCGTGAACCACCGGGGAGACCGGCTCACCCGCCAGGGCTTCTGGCTCATCCTGAAGGAGCATGCCCGCCTTGCCGGCCTCTCCGATGACGTGACCCCCCAGGCATTACGGCACTCCTTTGCTCTGCGCCTGATCGATCACAACACCGATCTGCGCGCAGTCCAGGAGCTGTTGGGCCACGCCAATATCGCGACAACCCAGATCTACGCACAGATTGCCGGACGCAACATCAGTTCCCGCGATAGCAACCGCGACGGTCAGCGAGACCTGGTAAGCTCCTGACGTCCGGCCTAAGGGGAGAGGCCGATCGCCACGCTCGCTAGGATCAGGAGGAAATCAGGCGAAGCTTGGCGTAGCTCGCCAGGAGTCGCTTGAGTGGCAGATTCGGGAACGCGACCGTAACCTCCTGATCTCCATCGCGGTCAACCACGCTGACGACCACGCCCTGACCGAACGTCGGATGGACCACCCGGTCTCCCGGACGCAGGAGGGTGATCGCTGGCGCCTGCTGGCCGTCTGACTCGCGCGAACTGGCATCAATGAGGGAATGAGCCGTCGACTGCTGCCGTGCCAAGCCCGGCGATCGCCCGGGACGCTGGATCACCCGAGCGGTGCCCTGCACGAGCTCGGGAGGGAGATCCCGGAAGAAGCGAGAAGGCTCGCGGATGCTCCCCTCGCCGAAGTGCGACCGCCGGCTGGCGTAGGTCAGAAAGAGACGGCGACGGGCACGGGTCACCCCGACATACAGAAGGCGCCGCTCCTCTTCGAGCTGGCGGGGATCCTCGACTGACCGACTGTGCGGGCAGAGCCCTTCCTCGAGACCTACGATAAACACGACGTCGAACTCGAGCCCCTTAGCCGCATGCAGGGTGATCAGGGTGACGGCATCGCTCGCGCGGTCGTACTCATCAGCGTCGGCCGCCAGGGCGGCATCCTCGAGGAACGCCGCGAGGCTGCCCTCGGGTCCGTAGACGGAGAACTCCTCGGCGACAGTGATCAGCTCACGGACATTATCCAGCCGAGACTCGCCCTCCTCGGTTCCATCATCAAGGAGCTCGCGATATCCGGTGAGCTCGAGGATGCGCTCGAGGAGGCGTGCCACAACCATCTCCGCACTCGCCCGGCGCAGTATGCCCAGGAGCCGTCCAAACTCCACCAGCGCGGTCCGGGCCCGTGCGCCAATGGGGCAACCAGCCGCCCGATCGTCATCCTCCGCCAGAAGCTCCAGGGCCTCAGGTGCAGTCACGCCAAGCTCCCGTGCCCACTGGCGCAGGTCGGCCAGCGTCTTGGCACCGATCTGACGGGGAGGCACGTTGATGATGCGCTCGAAGCTCGCCACGTCATGGGGATTGCGGCAGAGGCGCAGGTAAGCCAGGAGGTCGCGGATCTCTTTGCGCTCGTAAAACCGCATACCGACAACCCGATGCGGGAGACGGTGCCGCAGGAACTCCTTCTCGAGGACGCGCGATTGGGCATTGGTTCGATACATAACCGCGATCTCTCCAGGACGCGCTACTCCCGCCGCGAGGAGCCGCTCGATTTGGGTTGCGACATAGCCTGCTTCTTCGTTCTCGTCATACGCCTCGAAGACAACGATGCGCTCGCCGACATCATTCTCGGTAAACAGGCTTTTCTCCTTGCGCATCGTATTCGGGGCGATCAGGCGGCGAGCGGCCTGGAGGATAGTCCGGGTTGATCGGTAGTTCTGCTCTAGCACCACCACGTGCGTACCCGGAAAATCGCGCTCGAAGTTGAGAATATTCCCAATGTCCGCGTGGCGCCAGCTGTAGATCGACTGATCCTCGTCGCCGACCACACAGATATTCCGGTGCTCGGCGGCGAGCAGTCGCGCGAAGGTATACTGCGCCACGTTGGTATCCTGAAACTCGTCAACGAGGATGTGCTGGAAGCGCTCGCGATACCGAGCCAGCACCGCCGGATGCTCCCGGAACAGCGCAACCGTGCGCATGATCAGATCATCGAAGTCGAGCAGGTCGTGCTGGACGAGGAGTTCCTGATAGCGGCGGTATACGACCGCGGCCCGTTCCTCGACATAACTATTCGCCCGGACAGCGAACTCCGCCGGCTCGATCAACAGGCTTTTGGCGGCTGAGATATAGGACAGCATGGCACGCGGCGGGAATCGCTTCTCGTCCCAGTTGAGCTCGCGAAGGACCCGCCGGACCATGGCCACCTGGTCATCTTCATCGGCGATCGTGAACGACGGGGGGATACCGATCGGCGAGCCGTCACGCCGAAGGATGCGCGCGCAGACTGCGTGGAACGTTCCGATCGTCAGATCACCGTCCCCCTGGGGGACGAGCACACGGACCCGCTCGAGCATCTCACGCGCTGCCTTGTTGGTGAAGGTAACCGCAAGGATCCCAGGCGGATCACTCCCCGACTCGGCAAGGAGGTAGGCGATCCGATGGGTGATCACCCGTGTCTTTCCCGAGCCGGGTCCGGCCAGGACGAGAAGAGGCCCGTCAACCGTGGTGACAGCACGGCGTTGGGCAGGATTGAGGCGATCAAGGATCGCAGACGCATGGCGGTGGAGCATCGGGCCCCATTATACCATCCCAACACGGCGCGGCAATTGGAGATCAGTGCTATAATGCTGGCAAGCATGGCCGGGTGAAGGAGGTCGACGTGGGCATCGAATCGGTCATCATGCTCGTCGTCCTCATCGTCGCGTTCATCTTCATCTCGCGGTTCAACTTCGCCCCCAAGGTGAAGTGCACGCGCTGCGATGGGACGGGCCAGGTCAATGAGCGCTGGCCGGATCCGTCCGAGCCGAGCGGCTGGCATCGCGTCGAGGGTCAGTGCCCGAAGTGCAAGGGCAAGGGGAAGATCTAGACCGACGGACCGCGGTCCGGTCTATTCTGGAGCGCCTGCGCCCGCTCTTTGGCCCTCCCCCGCTTGTACCGGACCACGACCCCGTTGGAACGCTTGTTTCGACAATCCTTTCACAGCATACATCCGATCGAAATGCCGACCGCGCTTTCGATCGCCTGATTGCGCGGTATGGGACCGACTGGACGCGCGTGGCCACGGCGCCGCCAGCGGAGTTGATTGCGACGATCGCGTGCAGTGGGCTGGCCCGGGTCAAAGCGGCACGCATCCAGGCAGTCTTGCGAGCGATCCCCGAGCACTTTTCTGCTGCGGGACTGGCCAGTCTGACGGCGCTACCGGTCGCGGAGGCGCGGCGACGCCTCACCGCCCTGCCCGGCGTGGGACCGAAGACGGCGTCGTGCGTCCTGCTCTTCGGCCTGGGAATG
>DATGMJ010000251.1:0-2959 GCA_035293685.1 Chloroflexota bacterium
GCCGTCTGTACTTCCGGTCTCTGTTCCGCCGTCGCGGCCGCGTGGCGCGTCCGCCGAGATCGCCTGAGCCGTCGTTCTCTGCTGACCCCACGCCGCTCGCAAGCCGGGGGCGGCAATCCGGATCGCGGACCTGCACTGGTGGAAGCGGTCTGGCTCGGGAGCCGTGCTCTGGATGATCCTGCCCGTCGGCGGGCCCCGGGCGCCGGAGTTTTTCTGGCCCCGGGGTCCAGCACTATTAGCGAAAGAAGTCGGCCATGGAGCGGGTGGTTGGGTCAGCCGCGTGTCCGAGATAGCCGAGCTGCCAGGCCTCTTCGATCGTGCGGAGCAGGCTGTAATGTGTATACAGTTGGTCTGAGGTGAAAGCGCGTCGCCCGTGGGCGGCGATTACCAGGGTTGGGACGTGCCCACCTGCGGCGTTGCCGCAGCAGCCGTCACTGGTCTGCCCTTCATCCCAGGTAATGAAGAGGACACCGCCGTTCTGCCACGCGGGGGAGGCAAGAAGGCGTGGGACTAGCCCGGAGAGCCAGATATCGCCCTCTCGCGTCGAGCCGCTGTGCATGTCGTGCTCGAGATTCGGCGTGATCCACACGAGCGTGGGCAAATAGCCGGATGCGAGATCGGCGTCGAGCCGCGTGAGCGGAACGACGTGCTGACAGCGGCTTGGATCCCGCCCGATGTCGCGGAAATACATGAATGGATTATGCCGGCGCACGTATCCGCTGGTTCCAAGCACTGACCCCGGACCGCCCGCGAACGGCCCGTTGAAGCAGGGGGCTGGGAGATCCTCAACGTAGGCGATCCAGGTGCGTCCGTGCCGTTCGAGCTGGTCAACCAGGTTCGGTGCCTCGACCTCGCAGGTCGGGCAGTCGTTCGCGATGCCCTGGACGGAACCGGAAAGCAAGGCGAGGTAGTTCGGAAGACTCGGGTGCGTGATCGCGTAGTACCGTCGGGCGAGCCCGTAGGTCGATGCAAGCTGGTTCAGATATGGGGCGTCCGGTGCTCCGATGATCTGCCCGTACTCCCGGTTCTCCATAACGATAACAAACACGTGGCTGAAGGGGGGAATTGCTGCAGCAGCGCCACTGCCAGCAGGGATCGGGGGACCGGCGGTTGGAGGTGCCGTGGATGCCGGTCGGTCAAGGGGAATACAGCTGGTGAGGCCGGCCGCAACGGCGGCTGCGAGGAACAGGGCAGTCCATACGCCGGACCGCCGCTGTTCGCGCAAGCTGGTGATCTGCTTCATCGCTCGAGGTCGGCGACAACAGCGGCGTGGAGGCGCGGGCGGAAGGGGATAATCGCCTGATTGGCGCGGCTCGGGTAGACGCGGTTGCTCAGGAGGATGACCCAGAGTGCGCGCTGTGGATCAATCCAGAATGAGGTGCCAGTGAAGCCGGTGTGACCGAAGGCGGCGTCCGACAGCGCAGGTCCTGCCGCGTTCTCCGGGCTTGCCGTATCCCAGCCGAGGGCACGGGTTGAGCCTGGAATGCTCCCCTCTCGGCGGACGAACATAGCGATGGTCTCGGGCTGGATGATCCGGACCGAACCAAGCGTGCCTTCGTGGAGAAGCAGGCGGGCAAAGCGCGCGAGATCGCTGCCGCTGCTGAACAGGCCTGCGTGCGGTGCCACTCCTCCCATCATCCAGGCGCATTCATCGTGGACCTCTCCTCGTATGATGCGGCCCCCCCGCCAGCTGTCGAACTCTGTTGGGGCGATTTGGGGCCAGAGGAACGGGGGCGGATTGAAACAGGTCGCGGCCATCTCCAGGGGCTCGAAGACACGGCGCGCCGTGAATGCGTCGAGCTGCTCGCCGCAGATCGCCTCGATCACCGCCCCGAGGGCGATGAATCCCAGGTCGCTGTAGACGACACGTGAGCCGGTGGGGTAGGTCAGCGGTTGAGCACACACCTCCGCGATGATTGCCGCGCGGTCTCGCGGGAGGCGGTGGGCTGTGGCATACGCGGGAAAGCCCCCAGGAAAGACGGCCGGCAGGCCGGAGCAGTGCAGGAGCAGATCGCGGATGCGCACGCCGTCCTTGCCGGCTTGTGCAAAGTCCGGGAGGTAGGTGGCGACCGGTGCCGCCAGGTCCAACCTCCCCTCGTCGACCAGGATCATGGCGGCAGTCGTGGTCGCGATGACCTTGGTCAGCGAGGCGAGATCATAGATCGTATCGATGCTCGTGGCAGGTGCATTCGGCTCGGTGGTGAGGCGGCCGAAGCCTCGAGCCAGTAGAGTCTCGTCGCCGCGCCCGACCACGAGCGCCGCCCCGGGAAAGACCCCCTCGGCAACTGCCTGGTTCATCAGCTCAACTGTGCGCTCGAATTGACGCGCGCGGCCGACGATGCTGAACGTCGGGGCGGCGCTGATCTGCCGGAGGAGTTCATGGTAGTTGTCGCCGGGGATGATTTGACCGGTTACCACCGCGTGCCGGGCGCCGGTGCACCGTGGGAGCGTGCTTGCCCGGCCGTGGATGGTCTCGAAGCCGAGAACAGCGAAGCCAATCGCCTCTTTGTAGTCCGACGGGATGCCGACCTCATCCGAGCGGCGCATCTCCGCGGGGGCGAGCTCACGCCGAAGCCAGGCGAGGAGCGTTGGATTTGACGCTCCACCGCCCGACACGATAACTTCATCCACGGGCGGGAGGAACCGACGATATGCCTCCCCGATCGACCGCACCGTGAGGGCAGTGGCCGTCGCGACGAGATCGGCCGGGGCCAGACCGCGCTCCCGTCCCCGTTCGATCAGACGGCTCACGTATGCCGCGCCGAATTCCTCCCGGCCGGTCGTGCGGGGAGGACGACGATTGAAAAACGGATCGGCAAGAAGGTCAGCGAGGAGATCGTCGCTGACCCTGCCCCGGGCGGCCACTGCACCCTGCGCATCGAAGGGCTGGCCGAAGAGGCGTTCCATCAATCCGTCGATCACCATGTTCCCCGGGCCGGTGTCAAAGGCGATAACGTCG
>DATGMJ010000252.1:0-18873 GCA_035293685.1 Chloroflexota bacterium
CCACTGAGAGGCCTCGCGGCCCCTCCGTCCGACTTGCATGCTTAAGGCACGCCGCCAGCGTTCGTCCTGAGCCAGGATCAAACTCTCCACTCAACTCTACTCGTCTCACATCTTCCGCAGCAGCCCTGGGTCCCCCCCCAGGACTACCACGGCCCTTCCTACCACTCTTCACTTGGTAACGTGCCCTATATTGACCTGACCAATCCACTCGACGGACCGGTCAGACACGCCATGTTAGTGTACTCAGTCCACACGCGGCATGTCAAGAGACCGGCCCCTACCGGATCCAACGACCGCAAACCGCGCTCGCAGGCCGTCTCATCGGGGGATTGGTCAATCACGGCGAGGACTGGTGCCGTGACCATAGTGAACTATACCACCTGTCCCGCCATTTGTCAACTACATCTCGCGCCGACCTTCGAAGGCCCGGATCAAGGTGACTTCATCGGCGTACTCGAGATCTCCGCCGACGGGCAGTCCTCGCGCCAGCCGCGTGACCCGTACCCCGAGCGGGCGCAGGAGGCCGTGAATATACATTGATGTTGCCTCGCCCTCGAGATTCGGGTTGGTCGCCAGGATAACTTCCCGCACGTTCCCACGGCTGACCCGCGCGACCAACTCGCGAATCCGCAGATCCTCCGGGCCAACTCCATCCACGGGGGAGATCGCCCCGTGCAGGACATGGTAGAGGCCGCGGTAACTCCGCGTCCGCTCCAGTGCCAGCACATCCAGAGGCTCTTCAACCACGCAGATCGTCGCCCGATCGCGGGCCGGATTGCGACAGACCGGACACGGATCCTCCTCGGTGATGTTGAAGCACTCTGAGCAGAAAACCGTCCGCTCCTTCAGGCGGATCAGTGCCTCGGCCAGAGAGCGGCTCTGCTCCGCCGGGGCCCGCAGGAGGAAATAGGTCAGGCGCTGGGCCGTCTTCGGTCCAATACCCGGCAGGCGATTGAACTCCTCAATCAGGCGAGCCACCGGCTCTGCGGTCGCCTCGGAAAACACTACCCTCGAACCTCCGTGCACATTATACCTGAATCTCGTCCCGTTCGGCCTGACTGCGGTGCCGGTTGCACGCCTCGGGGCGGCCCCCTATAATTACCGACCGATCATGGGGTCTATTGGCCCGGCTGGCCAGGTCTGATCAGGAGGATAGGTGGATCGTCGCGTTGTCGTCACAGGGGTGGGCATGGTCACCCCCCTGGGCCATACGGCTGCGTCGACCTGGGAGGCTCTCCTCGCGGGTCGTTCCGGTGCCGGCCCGATCACGCGGTTCGACGCCTCAGCATTCGAGACCAAGATCGCCTGCGAGGTTAAGGATTTCGATCCCGGTCGGTACCTGGATCGAAAAGAGGCACGGCGGATGGACCGCTAAACCCACTTCGCAATCGCCGCGACCGCCGAGGCCCTCCAGGATGCCAATCTTCGCATTACCCCGGAAAACGCCGATGATATCGGCATCATCGTGGGATCGGGCATCGGCGGCATCGAGACTCTCTCGCAGCAGTTCCAAGTGTACTTTGAAAAGGGCCCATCCCGCTTGAGTCCCTTCCTCTGCACGATGATGATCGGCAATATGGCCGCCGGGCACGCGTCGATCGTCTTCGGGATGCGCGGCCCTAACTACGGGACCGTCTCGGCGTGTGCAAGCGGCGCTCACGCCATCGGCGCCGCATTCGAGACGGTGCGTCGAGGGGCCGCATCAGTCATGCTGGCCGGTGGTGCCGAGGCACCGGTTGTGCCCATCGGTATCGGAACCTTCAACTCGATGCGTGCACTCTCGACCCGTAATGATGAGCCGGAGAAGGCGAGCCGCCCCTTCGATCGTGACCGTGACGGCTTTGTCATCGGTGAGGGCGCGGGAATTCTGGTTCTCGAGGAGCTGGAGCACGCCCGGTCCCGGGGGGCGCATATCTACGGCGAGGTAGTCGGTTACGGCGCCACAGCTGATGCCTGCCACGTCACCGCACCCGCCGAGGGGGGGGCAGGCGCGGCGCGGGCGATGCTGGCCGCGCTCCGTGAGGCCGGCCTTCATCCCGATGATGTCGACTACATCAATGCGCACGGGACCTCGACCCCCTTGAATGACAAGGCCGAGACGAGCGCGATCAAGGCGGTCTTCGGAAAGCACGCGTGGGATATTCCCGTCAGCTCGACCAAGTCCATGACCGGCCACCTCCTCGGTGCGGCAGGCGCAGTGGAGGCGATCATCTGCCTCCTGGCAATTCGCGACTCGATCGTGCCGCCTACGATCAACTTGGAGAATCCCGATCCAGACTGCGATCTCGATTATGTTCCCAACGTCGCGCGGCGCCACCGCGTCCGGGTCGCCCTCTCGAACTCGCTCGGCTTCGGTGGGCACAATGCTGCTCTTATCCTCCGTGCATTCGATGAATAATCATGGGAGGAATGGCGACTACCGATATTATCGAGCGTGCACAGCGGATCCTCGGCGTCCGGCTCAACCAGCCCCTGCTGCTGGAGCAGTCCCTCGTCCACCGCTCGTTCCTTAATGAACATCCTGACTTCCATCTCGGGTCCAATGAGCGGCTCGAGTACCTGGGCGACGCGGTTGTTGGCCTGATCATCTCCCACCATCTCTACGAGTCCTTTCCCCAGGCACCGGAAGGCGTTCTGACCGCGATGCGGGCGGCAATCGTCCGAGCACAGACACTTGGACGTGTCGCCCGGAGCTTGGGTATCGGGGACTTGCTTTATCTCAGCCACGGCGAGATCGAAGCGGGGGGACGCGTCCGACGGCGCCTCCTCGCCCAGGCCTATGAGGCGATCGTGGGGGCGATCTACCTCGATCAGGGACTTGAGGCGACCCGTGCGTTCGTCCTGCGGACGCTCGCGCCGGAGATTGAGCGTCTTGAGCAGGAGCAGCCACCGACCGACGCCAAATCCTATCTACAGCAGCTTACCCAGGGCCAGCTCGGTATTCGCCCGACCTACCATCTCCTCTCTACCTCCGGGCCCGGCCATCGGCCACACTTCGTCGTTGAAGTCCGCGTGGGCGATCAGGTGCTCGGGATCGGCGAGGGACCGAGAAAACAAGAGGCCGAGCAGGCCGCCGCGCGCGAAGCCCTCGCTCGGTGGCCGTCTGTCTTCGGTGGCCCCCCTCCATCCGGTCGTGCGTCTTAGGTCTCTTTCTCTCGCTGGCTTCAAGTCGTTCTCCGGACGGACAAACCTGATCTTCGATCGCGGCATTACCGCGATCGTCGGTCCCAATGGAAGCGGCAAGAGCAACATCGCTGATGCGATCCGATGGGTGCTCGGCGAGCAGAGCCTGCGCGTGCTTCGGGGCCGGCGTACCGAAGATGTGCTGTTCGCGGGAGGGCCAGGGCGGCCGCCGGCCGGCCTGGCTGAGGTTTCCTTGCTTTTCGACAATACCGAGCGGTGGCTGCCGGTTCCGTATGACGAGGTCATGGTCTCCCGCCGGGCCTACCGATCAGGCGAGAACGAATATCTCCTGAATCGGGACCGCGTCCGGCTGCGTGAACTGGTAGAGATTCTGGAGCAGGCTGGTCTGAGTACAGATGGCGTTGCTATTGTCGGCCAGGGCATGATCGACGCCGCGTTAAGCCTACGCCCGGAAGACCGCCGCGGGCTCATTGAGCAGGCGGCTGCCCTGGGCCACCTCCAGGGTCGACTGGCCGATGCCCGAGAGCGCCTGCTCCAGGCCGAGCAGAACCAGGAGCGGATTGCAGCAGTTGTCGCCGAACTCACGCCCCGGCTGCGCACTCTTGAGCACCAGGCCCGTCAGGCACGGGAACGGGAGCGTCTGCAAGCCGAGCTGATCCGTGAGCTTCTCCGCTGGTACAGCCATCTGCTCGCCCGCCCTTTCCGCGAGATCAGCGATGTCGACCGGGATTCCGCGCGCGTCCGGGGGCAACAGGAGCGGGCGGCGACGCGCCGTGCAGCCCTTGCGGTAGAACTCGAGCAGGTGACACGGCACCGCGCTGGTCTCACGGCGCAACTGACCGAGGTGAGCGGCCGTCTCGAAAGGCTCCAGCGACAGCAGGCAGAGTTGGAGCACGCAGAGCAAACCGATCGTCTTCGGGCTGATGTCCTGACCCAGAGGATCAGCGAGGCTACCGCCGAGCGTACCCGCCTTGCCGAGGAGATCGAGAAGGAAGAGGCGCGGTTGAACGGGCTGGAGGACGAGCGCGCGCGCCTCCACCGCCAGCAGCAGGTCCTGGCGGAGCAGCTCGCAGCGCTCTCCGATCGGGCAGAGGGCTGGGAACAGCGGCGAGCCACCCTTCGGGAGGCGATCGAGGCGGCGCGCCGGGAACAGCGCGAGGCGGAAACAGAGCGATCCACCGCCGCCATTCGCTACGGCTCGCTCCGGGACCAGCTGGCGCATCTGCAGCAGTCCCACGCGGAGCACGCGCGCCGCCTGGGTGACGCTCAAGCAGCACTGGATGCGGCTCGACGGGAGGTCGAACAGGTCCAGTCCCAACTTCGCTCCAGCGAGGAGCGTCTGCACCATGTGCGAGAGCAGGTACGTGCTGGGGAGGCGACCGTTGCCCGGCTCCGCGAGATCCTGCGGGAGCAGGAAAACAGGCTCGCCGCAGTCGACCGCGACCTCAGCCTGGCCCGAGCGCGGCTCGAAGCGCTCCGGGATGTTGAAAGCGGCGGGGCCGGCTATTTCGCTGGTGTCCGGGCGGTCCTTCGCGCGGCGCGCGGCCAGGCACGTGAGCGACTCACTGGGATTCTCGGTGTCGTGGCAAGCATCATTGAGGTTGACGATACGCTTGAGACAGCCATCGAGACCGCCCTTGGTAGCCACGTTCAGGATCTTGTGGTCGCGCGCTGGGAAGATGCTGAGGCTGCGATCGCTTTTCTCAAACGCACCGGCGCCGGGCGGGCGACGTTCCTGCCGCTGGATACCCTTCGACCACCACGGCGTCCACCAGCGCCGACAGCTTCCGAGCCGCTCGGCGTTGCCGCTGATCTGGTCCGGGTCGCTGAGCCGCGCTTCCGCCTTGTCAGTGAGTTCCTACTCGGACATACCCTGATCGTCCCGGACCTCGCCGCCGCCCGGCGCCTTCTGAGAGATATCAGTCCTGCCTGGCAGCTTGTTACGCTCCACGGCGAGATCGTTCGCCCCGTTGGCACCGTCACCGGAGGGGCCGCGGCCCAGAATCGCGGCACACTGGCCCGCCAACGTGAGCTTCGCCAGATGCGGGCGCTGGTAGACCGTCTGTCGGCCGAACGGGACCGCCGGGTGTCGGCGGTTGCCGCGGCTCGGTCCGACCTCGAGACCGCGGCGAGCCAGCTTGCTGAACTCACCGGGATGCATCGACAGGCCGAGGACGCTCTCCAGCGGCACCGGGCTGCGTTCGACGCCGCACGCCACCGCCAGGAGCGGATGGCAGATGCGGCACGGTGGCACCAGGAGGCACTGTCGCGCGTTGCGGGCGAGATTGCCGCGGTCCAGGCGGAGCTGGAGCAGGCGCGGCAGGCAGAAGAAGCGGCGACCGCCGCACGGGAGAGTGCCGCCGCACGGCTTCAGCGGGCCGAAAGCGATGGAGAGGCATTCGAAAAGGCGATTGCGGATGAGGCTCGCCAGCTCTTTGAGTTACGCGCGGCGCTCAGTTCCACCCGCCAGGAGCTGCAGCGGACCGTCACGATGATTCAGGAAACCCACAGCCGTCTAACCCGCCTCCGCGAGCAGGCGATCCGGGTCTGCGAGCGCCAGAATGCCGCAAGCCGAGAGCTGGAACAGCTCTGGCGGGAGATCGAGGAACGGTCGCGTCAGTCCGCGCAGACCCTCCAGCAGATCTCTATCCTGGACGACCATCGGTCGGCCCTTCTGGCGGCCATAGACGAGGCCTCTGGAACGGAGCGGGCCCGTGCCGCCGAACTCCGCGCGGCCGAGGAGGATGAGCGGGCGGCGGTGGAACGAATGCGTGCCCTAGACCAGCGCCGGGAGCGCGCGGTGTTAGAGATCGACAGCCTTCTCCGCCAGGTCGCGCTGGAGCTCGGAGACGTTCAGCACGCCGCGATCGAGACGGCAGGCCTTTGCGTCACGCTCGCGAGTGGAAGCACGCTGATATCGGAACTCCGCGAGGTCGACGATCCTGAACGGCTCCGGTCCCGCATCGAGGCCATACGCACCCGGCTCCGGTCGCTCCCGTACGGTGCAGGCGTGATCAGCGAATACGAGGCGGAGCGCTCACGGCTTGCCTTCTTGACTGAGCAGGCAGGCGACCTGGAGCGAACCATCGAGACCCTACGCCAGACGATCGACGAGACGCGCGCGGCGATGCGGATGCGCTTCCGCGAGACGTTCGCGGTTGTGGCAGACCACTTCTCTCGACGCTTCGTGGAGATGTTTGGCGGTGGGTCGGCGCAGTTGATCGCCGCCGAGGAGGAAGGCGGCATCGAGATCATCGCCCAGCCCCCCGGGAAGCGGGCTACCGCACTGGCCCAGCTCTCCGGCGGCGAGCGGGCCCTCACGGCCGCGGCCCTCATCGTCGCCCTGATCGAGACTCTACCTCCCCCCTTCTGTGTGCTTGACGAGGTTGACGCGGCCCTCGATGAAAGCAACGTCCGACGGTTCTGCAATGTCCTGACATCGCTGGCTGCGCGGACACAGTTCATCGTGATCACCCACAATCGGCGGACAATGGAAGCCGCGTCAGCGATCTACGGCATCACCCTCCACAACCGGGTCGAGAGCCGCGTCCTGTCACTCCGGCTCGCGGACGTTCCTGATCTGCAGTCCTCCCCGGAACGGGCCCGCGAACACGTGGAGCCGCGGCACTCGACCGCGAGGCACGCATAAGGAAGATACCCCCGCGGCGGGCGTACGAGCCCGGCACCGTTTGGAGGCCAACAAGACAGCCGCGTACGCGGTCGGGTATGGCCTCCTGCATCCCGGCGAAGGCAGGTTAGAAATGCGCGAAGGATGCGGCACAGCGTCGGCCGGGTACCGACTAGCGGCTGCCCGCGTGCTATAATCGTTCCGCTTCGACTAGAGATCTGGGGTCCCGATGGCTGGTTTCGCCCACCTTCATGTCCACAGCGAATATTCTCTCCTCGATGGTCTCGGGCGGATCGAGCAGATTGTCGAGCGGGTCCGCGAGCTGGGCATGCGCTCGATTGCCCTGACGGATCACGGTGTGCTTCACGGCGCGATCGACTTCTATGTCGCGGCGAAGGATGCCGGCCTGCGGCCAATTATTGGTTGCGAGGTGTATGTCGCGCCGGGTAGTCGCATGGATCGTCGTCCAAAGATCGATGCGAGCCCCTACCATCTGGTGCTCCTGGCACGTGACGAGGTTGGGTACCGCAATCTGGTCCAACTCGTGACGCGCGCCCACCTCGAGGGCTTCTACTACAAGCCCCGGGTGGATCGCGAGCTACTGGAGCGGCATCACGAAGGGCTGATCTGCCTGAGCGCCTGCGCCTCTGGTGAAGTGCCGCGCCTGATCCAGACTGGGGATCTGGACGGTGCTCGAAAGGCGGCGGCGTGGTACCGCGAGGTATTTGGCCGCGAGAATTACTATCTCGAAGTCCAGCGCCACGACGGGCTACCGTGGCTGGATGACATCAACCGCGAGCTGGTGGCAATCGCGCGCGAACTCGATCTCGGGGTCGTCGCGACGAACGATGCGCACTATGTGCTGGCGCGGGATGCACGCGCCCAGGATCTCCTGCTGTGCATTCAGACAAACAGCACACTCGATGACCCAAAGCGCATGCGCATGACCGGCGACAGTTACTATCTGAAGTCGCCGGAGGAGATGGCGCACCTCTTCGCGGACTACCCGGAGGTTCTGCGGACGTCGCTGGAGATCGCCGAGAAGTGCGATCTGAAACTGGAGTTTGGGCGCGTCCACCTTCCCCAGTTCGATGTCCCGGAGGGATTTACCCCGGAGACATATCTCGAGCATCTCTGCCGCGAGGGGCTGCGTCGTCGCTACGCGCACGTTACGCCGGAAATCGAGGAACGCCTCCGGTATGAGCTGGAGGTGATTCGAGAGACGGGCTTCGCACTCTACATTCTCATTGTCTGGGACATCGTCTCCTTCGCCCGCCGCCGCGGCATCATGTACGGGCCGCGCGGCTCAGCGGCCGGCGCCCTCGTCCTGTACCTTCTCGGCATCAGCGATGTCGACCCGATCGCGAATAACCTGACCTTCGAACGTTTTCTCAACATCGAGCGGAAAGAGATGCCGGACGTCGACATGGACTTTGCCGACGACCGGCGCGAGGAGATGATCGAGTACGTTGCCCAGAAATACGGACGCGATCACGTGGCGCAGATCATCACCTTTGGGACGCTCGGTGCGAAGGCGGCAATCCGGGACGTCGGCCGCGCCCGCGGCCTGCCCCTGCCGGAGGTCGATCGGGTCGCTCGCCTGATTCCATCGCTGCCGGTGGGGATCACCATTGATCAGGCGCTCGCCGAGAACCCCGAGCTCAAGCGCCTCTACGATGAAGACGAGGTGGTGCACAGCCTGATCGAAGATGCCAAGAGCATCGAAGGCATCGCGCGCCACGCCTCGACCCACGCCGCGGGAGTAGTTATCTCGCGGGATCCCCTGGATCAGATTGTGCCCCTTCAGTACACGAGCCGCGGCGACAACAGCGTGATGACCCAGTATCCCATGGGGGCACTCGCCAAGATCGGCCTTCTGAAGATGGATTTCCTGGGGCTCACCAACCTCACGATCCTGGGGCGAACGCTGGAGATTATTCGGCAGGTCCGCGGCATCACGATCGACCTCCAGAAGATTCCTCTGGACGATCAGAAGGCCTTCGAGATGCTCGGCCGCGGCGAGACTGTCGGCGTTTTCCAGGTCGAGGGGCGGGGCATGACCCAGTACCTGAAGGAGCTCCGACCGACGAACATCGGCGATATCGCCGCGATGATCGCACTCTACCGTCCGGGCCCGATGGGCAACATCCCACACTATATCGCCCGCAAGCACGGGCTGGAGCCGGTGGAGTATCCGCATCCGCTCCTCGAGGAGACGCTCCGTGATACCTTCGGCGTGCTGACCTACCAGGATCAGGTACTGCAGGTGCTCCGCAGGGTCGCGGGCTACAGCCTCGGTCAGGCGGACATCGTCCGGAAGGCGATGGGCAAGAAAGTCCGCTCACTTATGGAGCAGGAACAGCCTCGTTTCCTGGAGGGGGCACGGAAGAACGGGCTCACCGATGAGGAGGCACTGCGGATCTGGGAGCTCCTCGAGCCCTTCGCGGGCTACGGGTTCAATCGTGCCCATGCCTGCTGCTACGCCATGGTCGCGTATCAGACGGCCTACCTGAAGGCAAACTACCCAGCCGAGTACATGCTGGCCGTTCTGCGCGCGGCGACCGGCAATATCGAGAAGACAGTTACCGCAGTGACCGAGACACGGCGCCTGGGTATTCCGGTGCTCGGGCCCGATGTGAACGCGAGCGAGGTGGAGTTCTCGATTGAGAGTACACCGCGCGGGCCGGCAATCCGCTGGGGCCTGGCCGCAATCAAAAACGTCGGTGAGATGGCGGTCCGGCCGATCATCGAGGCCCGGGCAGTCCACGGGCCGTTCAGGTCGATCGACGATTTCTGTGAGCGGGTGGATCTCCGCGGGGTGAATAAGCGGGTTCTGGAGAGCCTTATCAAGGCCGGCGCCATGGACTCGCTTGGTCGCCGGGAGCAGCTCCTGGCCGCGCTCGATCGGATTGTTACGGTAGCCCAGAAGAGCCAGCAGGCGAGCGAGGCCGGTCAGGTAAGTCTGTTCGATATGCTGCCGACCGACCAGGCAGCTCGCGGGATCACCCTGCCGGAGGTGCCTGAGGTTCCAGCGCGGGAGCGGCTCGCGTGGGAGAAGGAGCATCTTGGGGTCTACTTCTCGGACCACCCTCTCCAGCAGCACGCGGCCCGGCTGCTGGAGGTCGTCACGGTCCAGGTGAGCGAGGTCACCGAGGATATGGTGGGCCAGCGGCATACACTGGCCGGGGTGCTGGTTGCTCCACGAACATTGTTCACCAAAAAGCGGGAGCCGATGGTTTCGGCACAGCTGGAGGATCTCACCGGCACCATTGATGTGGTAGCCTTCCCGCGAGTCTACGAGAAGACGCGGGAGCTGTGGACGGCCGACGCGCTGGTCGTCATGACCGGCAAGATTGACCTTCGCGAAGAGCGCTTTCAATTCATTGTCGAGTCGGTTGAGCCACTTGCCGCCGCGGAGGGCGCAGTAGCGAGCGAGCCCGCCGGCTCGGAGACGGGGGAGCCCGACCGGCCCTTGATCCCGGTGAATGGCAGTGGCAATGGCCACGCGGGAGGCCGGGGGAATGGAAATGGACGCCATGATCTGCCGGAGCCGTCTGTTCCCCGTGCATCCGGGCGCACCGCCGGGCCGCGGCGGCGTCTGATCCTCCATCTGCGGCGGACGGCCGACGAGCAGACCGATCTGCAACTTTTCCAGCGGACCAGCGTTATACTGCATGAGCATCAGGGCGGCAACGACATCGTCGAGATGGTCATCTCCGGACGCGAGCGCCCCCGCGTTGAGTTGGAATGGCCATCCCTCGGCCTGCGCTGGGATCGTCAGGTCGAGCGCAAGCTGACCGAGCTTCTCGGGGCTTCGGCTGTTCACGTCGAACTTATCGAGGAAAGGGAGCAAGCGGTTGTCCCGTGAGGCGATTCGTTGCCAATTGGGTTGTCATTGTCCTGGCGGTGTTCATCGCCGCCTGGCTCCTGCCCACACGAATCACCTACGGTTCAACAGCCGACGTTCTGCTCTTTGCCCTGGTCCTCGGATTGCTCGATGCGTTTGTCGGGCCGGTCCTGCGGGTCCTGTCGTTTCCGCTCACAGTGGTGACATTCGGGCTATTCTCGCTGGTGATCAACGCGATCCTCTTCTGGCTCGCCGCGATCCTGGTGGGCAACGTGGAGGTGTCGGGCTTCCTCTCGGCGCTCCTTGGTGCGCTGATCATCAGCGCGGTGAATCTCGTGATCGGGCATCTCCTGGTGTGACGTATGGCCGGCGGACCGACCTCTAAAGGGGGAAAGGCGCACGTGAGCTCGTACCTGAAGCTACTCTACCCGGGCATGCACATCAAGCGGTGGCTTGTGCTCTTGCTGGTCGGTATTACCCTGATCAGCCTGGGCATCGCTTACCTCATCGTCCAGATGTACCGCACCCAGCCATTTCCCTGGTACGTCGGTTACCTGACCCTCCAGTTCATCGAGCGGCCGATCCGCGGCGCCCTCTTTATCACTGTCGGGGCGATCGTCTCAGCAGTGGCGATCCTCCGCCTCAATCACTCGATCCTCGCCCCCTTTCTGACCAACGGCCAGGAGAACATCTTCGAGATCATTCATCAGCACCGGCGCCGTCAGCGCGGACCGAAGATCGTTGCTATCGGCGGGGGGACGGGCCTGTCAACCCTGCTCCGGGGGCTGAAGGAATATACCGATAACCTCACCGCGATTGTGACAGTCGCCGATGATGGGGGCTCGTCGGGTCGGCTCCGTGCTGAGCTGGGTATTCCCCCGCCCGGCGACTTTCGTCAGTGCCTCGTGGCCCTGGCTGATGTCGAGCCGCTGATGACCCGCCTCTTCCAGTATCGGTTCACCGAAGGCCAGGCCCTCGAGGGCCACAGCTTCGGCAACCTGTTCATCGCCGCGATGATCGCGATCACCGGGAACTTCGAGCGGGCTATCCGAGAGTCCAGCCGAGTCCTGGCTGTCCGCGGGCAGATTGTCCCATCGACGCTCGAAAACGTCACCCTGTGGGCCGAGTTCGAGGATGGCGTCGTCGCGCGTGGGGAGTCGAGCATTCCGAAGGAGCACAAGCGCGTGCGGCGGGTCTTCCTCCAGCCCGCACACCCGGCCGCTTACCCGGATGCCATCCGGGCGATTCTCGAGGCCGATCTGATCGTCATTGGGCCAGGAAGCCTGTTCACCAGCGTCCTCCCCAACCTGCTCGTAGAGGATATCGCGCGCTCTATCCGTAGCTCGCGTGCCATGAAGGTGTACGTCTGCAACGTGGCAACCGAGGCCGAGACCGACGGATTCTACGTCATGGACCACATTCGCGCCTTCGAGCAGCACGTGGGTCCTCACCTGTTCCAGTACGTTCTCGTCAACAGCAACCTGAATGTCAATCTCTCCCCATCAGCGCCGACGCGCCTGGTCACGCTGACCGACGAAGCGGCGAACAGCGGCTACAACGTTATCCTTGCTGATGTCATCGACCCGGTCGAGCCGCGCCGGCACAACCCAAAGAAGCTGGCATTGAGCCTTATGCGCCTCTATGAGGCGCACGACCATCTCGATCATGCGAGCTGGAATGGTCGCGAGACGGGCGAGGAGCATACCCTGGCACGGGTTGACCGCTAGCGCTGCTCCGGCAGCCTTGCCGGGGCAGGCGCCGCGGCCGATCGCGCGGTCCGCAGTCGGCTGAAGAGCTGGAGATAATCTGCCAGGTAGCGGGTGATGAGAAAGTTCTCGCGGACCCGCTCCCGACCGTTGGCGCCGAGCCGGTCGGCCAGGGCCGGATCGAGCAAGAGCTCGCGGGTTCGCGCAACACAGTCGGCGTTCGTCTTCACCAGGTAGCCGGAATAGCCGGAGCTGACCTGGAGCGGAATTCCCCCCACGGCGGTTGCCACGACCGGCCTGCCTTTCCAGAGTGCCTCCGATACAGTGAGCGCGAATCCTTCCCGAATTGATTTCTGCAGAACGACGTGAGAGGACCGCTGGAACGCGTTCACTTCGAGGTTGCCGACGCCAATCATATTCGTGAGGAGGTGGATGTCTGGGTCTTCGCCGGCCCGGCGCGCAGTCAGCTCGAACCAGCGGATACCCTCGGGGTCATCAGACGCCATGGCTCCAACAAGCAGGAGCTGGAGACCGGGAACATCCCGCCGTACCCGGCGGTAGACATCGATCAGACCAAGAGGATCCTTCCAGGGATCAAAGCGAGAGACCTGGCAGATGATCGGTCGGGTTGGGTCGATCCCAAAGCGATTCAGGAGCCGGTGGATCGTTGCCTCGTCGAGATCGATGTTCTTCGTACTGAGGGGATCGATAGCAGGTGCGATCAGCGCGATCTCCGGAATTGGTGTATCGGGTTTGACGTACCCCTGCATCGTGAAGATCGCCGCGTCGTAGGGCGTCAGATACGTCCGTAGGAAGCTCCAGATGTCCGGGCGTGCGCGCGTCAGGTCGATGTGGCAGCGCCAGATCCAGATTGCTGCCTTCTGCGAGGGATCGCGCGCCTCGAGAAAATACGGCAGGCCAGCCGGCTGCGGATCGTGGACGATGACGATATCGTAGGACCCCTCGAAGAGTTCAGCCGTCAACTGGTTATACTGCTGCCACACCCCGGCCATGCCCGGGGTCCAGCATGCCTCGATGAGGCGCTCCCGGATGCGGCCGCGGGGACGCAGGAACGGCTCCAGGCGGACGGCTGTCTCGGCGAGGCCGGCTCCCTGGAGCAGGTTGTGTAGCGCCTTGGTAACCTCCCAGAGCTCCGGTGATCCCGCCATCAACCGCCACTCCGCATCAAGGCCGACTGACCGCATGAGTGGGACCAGAGCGGTAAGGAGTTCAGCCACTCCACCACCGAATGCGGTGGCGTTCACGTGGAGCACCCGCAGGCCGCGCAACGGTGCGGCGAGCGCGAGGATCTCATCGATGCGGGCATCTCCGACGATCGAGCGGTAATCATCAATATGTTTGATGGGAAGTGGAACGGGCTCCAGCATCTCCTGAGACCTCGCGCGGTACTTCCAGTGTCCGGGACCCGCTCGGCGTCCGCACCGGATGAGGCTGGTGCTGGCGAGAGCGGGAATCTGGCCGTGCCCGGCCTTCTCAGAGGCCTGACGCATTCGGCGGGCCACGCTCGCCGCGCCCGTGGGTCATCTATTCGGGCGCGCCGAACCGGCCAAGCCGTAAGCCAGGGAAAATGCTCCGCACCTAAACAGGACCATCGCGATGCCGGCTCTCCAGCGCCGTATCCAGCAACCGCTCCGACCGGGTCCGGCGCGATATGGTATGCTTGCGGTAGCATGGCATGCTGGTGAGCGACCCGGCCTATCGGCTCCGGCCGTGGGGTCTTGCGGTACGTGCGGAAGCGGCGGCACCGTGGTTCCACCGGTAGGGGGCACATCTGGCTCGCGGAAGGATCGAACTGTGACATTTCTCGAGAAGCTCCGGAAGGCGATTCGGGCACAGCAGTCACTCCTCTGCATTGGCCTTGACCCCGATATCGGTTCCCTGCCGACTGGCCTCCCGCGATCCGTGGATGGAATTCTCTCCTTCAATCGGGCTATCGTCGAAGCGACGGCGGACCTGGTGTGCGCCTACAAGCCCAATCTGGCCTTCTACGAGGCGCTGGGCGCGCCGGGGCTGGATTGTTTGGCCCAAACGCGGGAGATGATTCCCCCGGAGATCCCGGTCATTGGCGACGCCAAGCGCGGCGATGTCGGCCATACGAACCAGCAGTACGCACGTGCGCTGTTCGACGTGTTGGGATTCGACGCCGTAACTGTCCATCCCTATCTCGGAGGGGAGGCCCTGGAGCCATTTCTTGAGCGGTCCGACCGGGGTGTGTTCGTTCTCTGCCGCACATCGAATCCGGGGGCAGCGGAACTGCAGGACATCATGGTCGCCGAGAGCGGAACGATCTGCTCCTTGTCCGAGTATGTTGTCTGGCGCGTGCATGCCTGGAATACGCGAGGCAACTGTGGGCTCGTCGTGGGGGCGACATCGCCGCAAGAGCTGCGGCGCATTCGTGAGCTGGCGCCCGATTTGCCGCTCCTTGTCCCGGGGGTCGGCGCGCAGGGCGGTGACCTTGCAGAGGCTGTGGCAAGCCATCGTGCTGATGCTCCGACGATTATCGCCGTCTCACGGGCGATCCTCTACGCATCCGGGGGATCGGACTTCGCCGAGGCGGCCCGGACAGCAGCAGAGCGCCTGCGCGAACAGATGCGTGCCGCAGTGGCGGGGTGAATGCGGTGTGAAGCAGTGACCGGCGAGCTTGCACTGGTTGACACACGCTATGGTTGTCGAGTTTCGACTTGGAGACGTGGTCCGTCTCCGCAAGCCGCACCCGTGCGGGAGCTATGAGTGGCGGGTTGTGCGCCTGGGTGCCGATATCGGCCTGCGATGTCAGCGATGTAACCGACGGGTCCTGATGGTGCGGAGCGAACTCGAGCGGCGAATGAAGGGTTTCGTGAGTCGTGGCGAAGCAGACCATGATCCAGGCGCGGCCGGCAATGGCTAGCACAGCTGTTTCCCCGCACGGTCGCTCAATTTTTCGCAATCGGCCGTTCATGACCCTGTGGGCGGCCCAGTTCGTATCCCAGACCGCCCAGCAGGCTATCTGGTTCGGGATGATCGTGGTCGTCGAGCAGGTGAGCCAGTCGAGTGCACACCTGAGCGCGGCGATCCTCTCCACGATCATCCCGGGCATCCTCTTTGGGCTGTTTGCGGGGGTAGTCGTCGACCGGAGCAATAAGAAAGCAGTTTTGGTAACGACTAATTTTCTGCGTGCGGCAACGGTTCTTGGCTACCTGCTCTACCACTGGTCACTGTACGCCGTCTACGGTATCAATTTTCTGTTCGTCGCGATCAGCCAGTTCTTCGGTCCTGCCGAGGCATCAACAATCCCGGCGCTGGTGTCGCGGCGTGATCTGGTAACGGCGAACTCCCTGTTCAACCTGACCTTCACCATCTCCCAGCTTGTCGGGATTGTGCTCCTGGCCCCATGGGTGATCAAGTTCTTCGGTGCTCCGGTGCTCTTTATCACCGTGGCGGGCATCTACGTCGTGGCGGGGATTCTGACCTCTCTTCTGCCGCCCGGCATCCCCCCAGAGCGGGGGCTTGGGACGCTTCGCCGCGACACCGTTATCAGCGTCATTCGGAGCGAGGTTCTCGAGGCGTGGCGCTTTATCCGGTTCGACCGTCGAACGTGGTGGGCGATGATCTTCGTAACCATGGCATCGACCCTGATGCTGATCCTGGCCATGCTGGCGCCGCGCTATGTTGTCGTGATCATTGGGATTCAGCCAGAGGATGCCGTTTACCTGTTCGCGCCTGCGGGCATTGCCATCTTCCTCATGACCGTGAGTATGGATCGGCTTGTCCGCCGCGTGGGCGAGATGCCGCTGGCCTATGGGGGAGGGATCATCAGTAGTGCGGCCCTGGTCGGACTGGCGGTTATTCCGCGACTGATCGGGCCGGCACGGCAGGCCGCACGCTCCCTGCTGCCAGGTGTTGCTTCTCCCCCTGGCGGGTGGACCATCGTGCCGGTGCTGATGGCGCTGTCAGCGGCGATTGGGGTGGGCTTTGCCCTGTGCACCATCCCCTGTCAGAGCGTTCTGATGGAGCGCGCGCCGGTGCAGAGCCGGGGGCGGATCTTCTCAGTCCTCCTGATGATGGGGAACGTTGCCGCGATTGTACCACTGGCGTTCCTGGGAGAGATTGCCGATCTGATCGGCGTGAGCATGGTCCTTGGTCTCGTTGGGGTGGCGACCATGGCGATCACTTTGTTTGGGTTGCGAGAATGGCAGGCAGTCACCAGTGTGCCGCAGCGAGAGGTAGAACTACCGCTTTCCTGAGGCCGGCTCTTCGAACTGCCGCAGCCGTGCCTCGCATCGTATAATTAGGTATCGGGGCCCTGGCGGAATGCTGCCGCGGCAGTGCCGTACTGTCTACGGGAGCAGCCGAACGGATAGGCACCGCAGGGGATACACGATCGCCGGATTGGACGGTCGTGAGGCCAATCCACCGACGAGGGTAGTTAATGCCAACACTCAACTCAGGGCAGGATTACGTCAATCGCATACACGAAGAGGTTGCGGCGCTGGAGCGCGAGCTCCAGGGGGACGTTCCAGCGCGGCTCACCCGGATCGCGCAGACGCTCGGCATCCCGGACCATCTCGCCCTGGCAGCGGTGTATCGGGCGGCGCGGCGGAGTGGGCTGACGATCGAGCAGTTTGAGAACGACGTTGAACAGGTATTGTTCTCCCGGGTTCCATCTAACGGAGCGCGCGAATAACATCGGAGGCACTTGGTCTGACCGGGTGCAGGCGTGCCTGCCTGCCGTTGGTCTGGCATCCTGGCAGAGTCACCGCGAGCGCGACGTCGCTGATTGAGGATGTCAGTCGGTTTGGGCTACAATCAAAACCGGACGCGGTCAACCCGGAGGAGCGGGGTCGATCCGTTCGGATGCGGGCCGTTAGCTCAGCTGGCAGAGCACCTGACTTTTAATCAGGGTGTCGCAGGTTCGAATCCTGCACGGCCTACCCAATTCCCGTGATCTGCCTGGCGATCCTGCCCCATCGCCCCCCGTCTTTCCCCCCGACCCCCATCCAAAATGGGGGTCACCCCATACGGTCGCTCAGCACCGGGGGAGGACCCGCGCCCCGGCCGCTCCATCTGGATCGCGGCGGAGTTCCCGTGCCGCCGCAGGCACCGATGCAGGTGTCCCGTGCGGAAGGGTGAAAGAGAAGGTGCTCCCCTGCCCTAGCCCTGCGCTCTCAGCCCAGATCCTGCCGCCCCAGCCTTCGATGATGCGCCGACAGATTGCCAGGCCCAGGCCAGTTCCTCTGATCTCGCGGTGCTCGACCCGATCAACGCGGTAGAACTTCTCGAACAGGTGAGGGATCGCCTCGCCTGGTATGCCAAGGCCCGTGTCCGAGACAGACACGACGACGGCGTCCCGCTCAGCACGGGCGGTGATGCGAATCCATCCACCGCCCGGACTGTACTTCACCGCATTCGATATGATGTTGATCAGAACTTGCGCCAGTCGTGCGCGGTCCACACGGACGATCAGCGGCTCGTTGGGCAGGTCGCACGTGACTCGAAATCCTGCCAGCTGGGTTCGGAGCCCGTCCAGCACCTCTTCGACAACCTCCTGGAGCGGGAGCGAGCGGAAGTGGTAGGAGATGCGGCCCGACTCCAGGCGCTCGATGTCCAGGAAGTCATTGATGAGGGTGGACAGGCGCTGAGCCTCTCGGTTGATCGTCTCGGCACAGCTGCGTCCGGTGTCGCTCAGAGGCTCCCGCAGGAGGAGCAGTTCGGAGAAGCCAACGATCGAGGCCAGGGGCGTGCGCAGCTCGTGTGACACAAGCGAGATCAACTCGTCCTTGAGGTGTTCGGCCTCACGCTGGCGGGTCACGTCCCGGAAGACGGCGACGATTCCGCTGACCTCGCCACCGGCGCGCCGGACCGGCGAGGCGGCAACGCTGATCACCGCCGAAGAGCCGTTAGGGCGCCGTACCGACAGCTCGCGCGGGGCGACTGGCTGGCCCGTTCGCGCCGCCGCGCACAGGGGACAGATATCCGACGAGAGCGCCTGCCCGGAGGCGTCCCGCACACCCAGCGCGTCCGACCAGATCCGCCCCACCGCCTGCTCGAACGTTATGCCGGCGATCTCCTCGGCCGCCGGATTGAGCATGGTCACTCGACCATCGGGATCGGTGGCGAAGACACCATCGCTTATGCTGTAGAGAATCGCCTCCGCCCGGCTCTTCTCGGCGCCGAGTTGCTCGGCCTGACGGGCGATCTCGTCCCGGCTTCGTGCCAGCTCGTCGAATAGGCGCTTGGAGCGCACGAGCGAACGGACCCGGGCGAGCAGTTCGGCCCGGTCGACGGGCTTGGAAAGGAAATCGTCCGCACCTGCCTCGAGAGCGCGGATCTTGTCGGAGCGGTCCCGGAGCGAGGTGAGCATGATTACCGGGATCGAACGGGTCGCGTCATCGGCCTTGAGGTGACGACAAACCTCGTAGCCATCCAGACCAGGCATGAGCACATCCAGGAGAATGACGTCCGGTCCCTGCCGGGCCGCCTCCAGACCAAGACGCCCCGTGGTCGCCGCAGTCACCGCGTACCCGGCGCGGCGCAACTGCGCTGTGATA
>DATGMJ010000253.1:0-6766 GCA_035293685.1 Chloroflexota bacterium
ATGACTTTACCGAAGAGGACCGGATCGTGCTCGCCCGCGGAAGCGCCGTTTGTGCGCTCGAGCTGGCAAAGCAGGAGGCAGTTGTCGCGGCAGAGCATCGTCTGCGGGGCGACTTCTTCGACGATCTCCTCGAGGGGGCGAATGAATCAGCTGACTCGCTGATCGCCCGTGGCCGCCATCTCGGCTATGATGTTCAGAAACCGCGCGTGGCGCTCGTAGCGGTGCCGGATGCAGCGCGGGGAGGGAACGCAGCCGGGATCGAGCGGATCACCCGGGAGATCACCGGCTTCCTCGCCGGCCGCGGCCTGGGAGGCATGGTCGCGCCGCGTCGCGAGAGCGTAGTCGTGTTCCTGGAGATCCAGCCGGTCGGGGATGGCGGGTCGGTGCGGCGGACAGCCGAGGATCTCCGTGCCTACCTCGCGAGCGCTCCCGGCCTCCCGGTTTCGGTGGGGATCGGCACCTACCATCCCGGCGTCCTCGGCTTGCGGACTTCGTACCACGAGGCCGAGCAGGCGGCTCGAATCGGGCGAGAGATCTTCGGACCCGGCCAGGTTACCGCCTTTGCTGACCTCGGTGTTTACCGCCTTGTCTATGCCTTTCGCGATCGGCCGGAGCTCGCCGACTTCGTCCAGGAGACGATTGGCACCCTCATCGAGTACGATGCGCGGAATCGTACCCAGTTGGTCGATACTCTTGAGGCGTACTTCCGCTGTAATGCCAGCCTGGCCGCCGCCGCGGAGGCTCTTCACCTGCACCGCAATAGTCTCGCCTACCGTCTGCGGCGCATCGTTGATCTGACCGGTCTGCGGCTTGACAGCGTTGAGGACCGCTTCCGTCTCCAGCTTGCCCTCAAGGCGCGCCAGGTTATCCATGGCTCTCCCACGCAGGGGCATCGTGCTCCGGTCACCGGAGAGGGACGCGGCGAGGCAGGCGTACTTGCCGCAGGCGGCGCAGACCCATCATCGCGGACTGGGCCAGGGCGTCCATCCTACCGTCGAGGGAGGCGCTCATAGATCGCGAGCCAGTTGCTCGCGATAGCCTCCTGAGCCGTCCGCAGATCCATTGCGCCGGAGCAGACCTGATCGTGGAGGTAGTTCTCCACCCGGTCTTTCTCATGAAAGCCGGGGCGTGGGTCTGCCGCCTCAGGCCAGAGGTTGGCGATGTCGTTCGACCCGCCGAGCTCCAGGCTGATGAGGTGATCCACTTCGTACTCGCCGGCGCGATGGGTGCGGATGCCGTATTCGGCGTAGACTTCCTCTTTCACCCGGTCCGGCACATCCCGTACAGCGCGGGCATATCCCGGCTGACAGATCTGCTCAACAGTCGCGCTGGCGATGACCGCTCCAGGGGTGCAATCCGGATCTGGCAGCGGGCCGCGCACGGTGCATCCGGTGCTTTTGGTCCGCTGGCCGATGTGCGCGGTGACCGGCGAGGCCGGAAGGGCTGCGGGAGCACGGCATGCGGCAAGGGTAAGGAGCAGACAGGCGGCTGGCCAGACCAGAATCCGGCGCATTGGCTCTTCCTGTTCTCAGAGCGCGCGAATGTCGTGCGCGTCGTGGTCTTCGAGGGTCTCGCGGGCGGCATCCTCGGCACCGCCCGCATCGAGGATCAGGAGGATCTCGCCGCGTTCGACACCGGCCTGGTAGCGTGCTGCCTCCGTGGGCGGAAGACCGAGGGAGCGCAGACGGGCGGCGAGGTCGCTGAGCGGGAGCGCGTTCAGCGGACCGGTGGTGGCCGCCAGGTCACGCGCCTGGGCCGGCGTGTATGCAATGACCGAGATGGCGCCTGGCTCGAAGCCCTCCTCGGCCAGGTTCGTGAGGCAGAGCGCGGCGCGCTCAGGGGTGGGGAGAAGCGCCAGGAGCGCGTGGGGATTCCTGCTGGAGAGATCTGCCGTTTTCAGAGCCATCAGAACATCCGCCCTACGGCAAGCTACGCGGTGGAGCTGCCTGACCGGGGGACCACCACGCCGGTCAGCGGGTGGGATGTCCTCTCGGCCTCGAGCACGCGCGTGAGGGCGGCGATAGCCGCCTCGATCATCGAGTCATCTGGCTCACGGGTCGTAAGCCGCTGCACTGCCAGGCCGGGCGCCATCAGCAGGCGGATCAGGGGGCGGTGATAATGCGCCGCGCCGAGGCGGATCAGCTCGTAGCCGATCCCGGCGATCACTGGGATCAAGGCGATCCGGGAGACGATGCGCGCAAGCAGTGGCGGGTGACCGAGCAGGGCAAAGACCAGAAACGAGACGATGACCACGATGATCAGGAACGTTGTGCCACAGCGCGGGTGGATGACCGTGAAGGGGCGGACGTTCGGGACAGTAAGCTCGACGCCAGCCTCGTAGGCGTTGACGGTCTTGTGCTCGGCACCGTGGTAGCCGAAGACGCGCTGGACATCAGGCATCAGGCTGATCGCAGCCATGTAGCCGATGACGAGCGCCAGTCGAAAGATGGTCTCGATCAGGTTGCGGAGCAGCGCAGACGAGGTCCAGCGGTCGATCACACCTGCGAGGAAGAGAGGGAGAACGAAGAACAGGCCCGTTGCCGCGACCAGGGCAAAGATCAAACTGCCCCAGATGACCGACTGGAGGCCCTCGGCGCTCTCGGCGACGGCGTTCCGCTCGGCCTCGCCTCCGGCGGCGACATTGGCCGAGAAGGCGAGCGTGCGCAGGCCGAGGACGAGCGTATCCCAGAGCGCTACCGCACCCCGGACGAGGGGCCAGCGAGCCCACTGGCTCTGGTAGATCGCCCCGCGCAGGGGCTCATCGTGGATAACCAGCTGGCCGCTGGGATCACGTACGGCCACTGCCATATGCCGGGGACCGCGCATCATCACGCCTTCGATAACGGCCTGGCCGCCGTAAAGGGCCGTTCCCATTCCCCTTCTCCTCCCCGGCGCCGTGCCCGGGGGAGACTGCTAGGACGTTGCGGCGGCCTCGGCTGCCGCCTCGGCCTCTTGTCCGCCGGTCGCCTTGGCGGTGACCTTCTCCATGCGGCGCATGAAGCGCTCGACCTGGCCGCCGGTATCGACGATGCGCTGCTGGCCGGTGAAGTGCGGGTGGCACTTCGAGCAGAGCTCGACCTTCAGGAGTTCCTTGGTCGAGAACGTCTCAAACGTGTTGCCGCAGGCACAGACGACTGTCGCCCGCACCCAGGCCGGGTGAATGTTCTTCTTCATGAGGGGACCGCTCCGTACACGCTGATCTGCTTCTTATCCTTGCGGGCGAACTCGAACTTTACCTGTCCTTCGATCAGGGCAAAGAGGGTGTGATCGCGGCCGATGCCCACGCCGTTACCGGGCAGGAACTTTGTCCCCCGCTGCCGGACGAGAATCGTCCCCGGCTTCACCCTCTCCCCATCGAAGCGCTTGACGCCCAGACGCTTGGAGTGGCTGTCGCGTCCATTGCGCGTGCTCCCCGCGCCTTTCTTATGAGCCATTGAACTCCTCCTTGGGAGTCGTCCGTGACCCGATTACGGGAGGTCAGTGATCGGCTGGCGCGCCGGCCGAGGATTCGCCCGTCGTGCCGACGATGATGTCTCGGATCACCAGGCGGGTGAGATCCTGGCGGTGGCTCTTGTGCCGGCGGTACCGCACCTTCGGCTTGTACTTGAGGACCAGGATCTTCCGGCTACGCGGGTGCGCGGCGACCCGCGCGCGCACCACCGCGCCTGGGAGTGTCGGGCGCCCGACCAGGCAACCTCCATCTATGCCGCCGACCATCAGGACGTTGGTCAGGTCGATGATCTGGCCAACCTCGGCCGGAAGCCGGTTGACCTCGATGACTTCGCCCGGTGTGACCCTGTACTGCCGGCCCCCGGTCTCGATGACGGCGTACACCGCGTTTCCTCCCCGCGTTGCTGTTGGTTTCTGCCACCAGACGGGCGGCTCTCCGACGCGGCCCGCCGGACGGCGGGCCGCCCTTGGCACAATCAAAAGCCGAAGGCGCACCACTGGCTGGCCTTCGGCCCGTTCTTACTACCGACATCCCCGCTCGCCCCGCGCTGCCGGGACGGGCGGCTCTGCCTCGACGTAACCGCGTCCTCTGGAGTATATCAGGGGCCAGACTGTCGCGTCAAGGAGAGTGACGCGTCGGCTATTCGCATCCGCCGCGCCGCGACGTGTGCCTCTTTAGCGCAGGGCGTAGTTGGGGGCCTCCTTAGTAATAATGATATCGTGCGGATGGCTCTCCCGCAGGCCGGCATTGGTGATCCGGACAAAGCGGGCTTTCTGCTTCATCTCCTCGATCGTCCGCGCCCCGACGTAGCCCATGCCAGCGCGCAGGCCGCCGATGAGCTGGTAGATCAGGTTCGCCAGAGGGCCCTTGTAGGCGACCCGTCCTTCGATCCCCTCTGGGACCAGCTTGGCATCGCTCTCGATATCTTCTTGGCCATAGCGGTCGCGGCTGAATCCACGCGCCTTCATTGCGCCGAGCGATCCCATACCGCGGTACTCCTTGAAGCGCTCGCCCTGGTAGAGGATGATCTCTCCGGGGCTCTCGTCGACCCCGGCCAGGAGGCTCCCGAGCATCACCGCATCGGCGCCTGCGCCGATCGCCTTGGCGATGTCGCCGGAGTATTGAATGCCGCCGTCGGCGATGATCGGCACGCCATATTCCCGAGCCGCCTCGGCGCACTGGAAGATCGCCGTCAGCTGGGGAACGCCCGCACCCGCGACCACGCGCGTCGTGCAGATCGCGCTTGGCCCGATCCCGATCTTGACCGCGTCGGCGCCTGCTTCCACGAGGTCACGCACGCCTTCGGCCGTCGCGACGTTCCCGGCGATGACCTCGACGGCGAATGCCTCCTTGAGGCGCCGGACCATGTCGATGACCGCGCGCGAATGGCCGTGGGCGGTGTCCACCACCAGCACATCCACGCCTGCTTCGACCAGGGCCTTCGCCCGATCGAAGCCGTCCCGACCGGTCCCGACCGCCGCGCCAACCCGCAAGCGGCCGCGCTCGTCCTTGGTCGCAAGCGGGTAGCGGATCTTCTTCTGGATGTCCTTGACTGTGATCAGCCCCTTGAGGCGGAACTGCTCATCGACGACAGGAAGTTTCTCGATCTTGTGACGGTGGAGGATCTCCTTGGCCTCGTCCAGCGTTGTCCCGACCGGCACGGTGATCAGGTTATCGCGGGTCATCAGCGCGCCGATCTCCTGATTGAGGTCTTCCTCGAAGCGAATGTCCCGGTTGGTCAGGATGCCAACGAGCCGTCCGTCATCGTCGGTGATTGGCACGCCGGAGATGTGATACTTCGCCATGACCTCGAGCGCCCGCACCAGGCTATCGTGCGGTGAGAGGGTGATCGGATCGACGATCATGCCCGCTTCCGAGCGCTTGACCTTATCCACCTCCGCGGCCTGGGCGTCAATCGAGAGGTTCCGGTGGATGATGCCGATTCCCCCCTCGCGGGCCAGGGAGATCGCCATCCGGGCCTCGGTCACCGTATCCATGGCCGCCGAGACGATCGGGATGTTCAGGGGAATGCGGCGGGTCAGCCAGGTTGCCGTGGAGACATCCTTGGGGAGGACCTCGGAGAAGGAGGGAACGAGGAGAACATCGTCAAAGGTGAGCCCCTCAGGGCCGAACTTTTCGTTCATCTCACCACCTCACCGCCCTTTCCGTGCCGCGCACTACAAGATATTTCTCCTATTCTACCGAGGACCGGTCGGCCACGCAAACCGCGCCGGCCGCTCATTCACATCAGCCTCTTGCGCCACTCTTGTATCCTTCCACTATTCCCATGGTATACCGGTTCCGGCGGCATCAAAACGGTCGGCATTGCCGAGCCCGATGCCGCGGGAGGGGATGTGATGAACCTGAATCGGTTTACCGAAAAGGCACAGGAAGCGATTGTCGCCGCGCAGCGGCTGGCCGAGGAGCGGCGACATACCGAGATCGAGCCGGAGCATCTGCTCTATGCGCTGGTGACCCAGGAGGGCGGGGTCGTACCGGCGGTTCTGGAGAAGCTGGGCATCTCGCCGCGAGCACTTCTCCCGCGCATCGAGACCGCCCTTTCCGGACTGGCGCGCGCGGCGACTGCAACCCAGGTCTACGTCTCGCCGCGCTTCAAGCGCGTCTTCGATGCGGCCCAGGAGGAGGCCGATCGGCTGAAGGATGAATACGTCTCGACCGAGCACTTCCTCCTCGCTATGGCTGATGACGAGGAGAAGGGGGCGGCCGGCCAGATCCTCCGGCGCGCGGGTGTGACCCGCGACCGCCTGTACCAGGCCCTGCAGGAGGTTCGCGGAGGACAGCGGGTGACCTCGCCGACGCCCGAGTCGACCTATCAGGCACTTGAGAAGTACGGGCGGGATCTGACCAGTCTGGCTCGGCAGGGCAAGCTCGACCCGGTGATCGGCCGTGACGAGGAAATCCGGCGGGTCATCCAGGTGCTCTCGCGCCGGACGAAGAACAACCCCGTCCTGATCGGCGAGCCGGGCGTCGGCAAGACAGCAATCGTCGAGGGGCTGGCCCAGCGGATCGTGCGCGGCGATGTCCCCGAGGACCTGAAGAACCGGCGAATCATCGCCCTGGATCTTGGAGCCATGGTTGCCGGCTCGAAGTACCGCGGGGAGTTCGAGGAGCGACTCAAGGCAGTGCTCAAGGAGGTCCAGGAGAGCCAGGGACAGATCATCCTGTTCATCGACGAGCTGCACACGGTGGTCGGCGCGGGCGCGGCCGAGGGGGCGATGGATGCCTCGAATATGCTCAAGCCCATGCTGGCGCGGGGGGAGCTCCACTGCATCGGCGCGACGACCCTGGACGAGT
>DATGMJ010000254.1:0-2572 GCA_035293685.1 Chloroflexota bacterium
CTCAGGGTATGGGGCCGATTTCGCCGCTCCCGCTGCAGGTAATAGCGGTAGCGAGCAAGCTCCGGCGCATCCATGAGTTGCGCAGCTGCGGTGTCGTCGACCTTCTGCCATTCCAGCTCGAAGAACAAGAGCGTGGTCTGGATGGCTGTTGCGCGCTGGCGAACCTTCTGCTGAAGGTCGCGGTGGATGGGATTGGCGGTGTCGGCCGAGAAGAGCAGGTGGCTGTACGCCTCGACCCGCTCGAGGCGCTCAATAACTGCCTCGAATGCCTGGAGCGCCGCAAGAAGATGCTGGACCGACGGGCCGCCGGGGACATCGATCGTTCCGCGGTAGGTCCGGGCGAATTCCTCGGCATCGCGCGCTGCGTTCGCGAGCTCCTGATCAATCCGCGGATCATCCGGCCCGGCAAAGAGGTCGGAGAGGTCCCAGGTTGCGGCCGGAGCGGGCGTGCCGGGTGGTAGAGAGCTCATTGGTGTTCAGTTCTCCCTAATCACGGTCTTCCCGCTCACAACGTTACGTGATCGTCTTCCGAGCGTCAAGGAAGCGGGCGGCAGTGCATGCGCATCGGGGTGAAGCGGTGTAAGGTTCTGTTCAGGCCGCGAGTACGCGTGTTCAGGTTGCAATCAGGGTGGATCTCGTAGAGTGGAATCGGCCTTCGCAGTAGGGCAGGGTGAGCAGCCGCCTACACAGGGCGCGTCGTCGTCCTTGGCGGGCTGAACTGACCACAGTTGGAGGAAGAGGGTATGGTTGACCTTGCGTATCGTCGCATCATGATCGCGACTGACGGCTCTGACGAGGCGGCCGCCGCGGCGGATCACGGCATCGCTATTGCCCGCGCCTTTAACGCCCGGGTGCTGGTGGTCGCGGTCCTGGATATTGGTGCTTTCACCAGCGTTCAGACGGGCATGTATGCCGCCGAATTCCTTGACGAGGAGCGTGCGTTTCTCCAGAAGTCGGTGGATGCAATCGTTCAGCGGACGCGAGCCGCCGGGATCACCGAAGTGACCGGGGAGGTAATCGACGGAGTGCCCCGGTCCGTACTCATCACCATCGCCCAGCAGCGCTCGGTGGATCTAATCGTTGCAGGTTCGCACGGACGGGGGCTCGTGGAGCGCCTGCTTGTCGGGAGTACGACCGAGCATCTGGTGCGTCATGCCCCCTGCCCAGTGCTGGTCGTTCGGCCGCCACGTACTCGGGGGAACACCTAGACGCCGCACATCTCCTTGATGGCTGATGCTATCCCCGGGCACCTCCGCCGCTGCCGGATGCCGGTCTTTGTGTTGGCGCGGAGCACGCCACTCAGGGACGACGCCCCGGTCTCCGGCAGGGGCAGGAGGCCGGAGCGCTGTCCCGGTGAGGATGCAGGTGCTTTATTTCTTCGCCTCGGCCTTGGGCCGATCCGTGCTTGTCGAGGACGATGTATCGGCGCCGTCGCTCGACTTGGACTTCTCCGCAGAGGGGCGATTGTCAGTGCAGTAGAAACCAGGCCCCTTGAAAATGATCCCGACCGGCTGGATGATCCGGGCCAGTAGTCCGCCGCAGGTCGGGCAGGTCTGGAGTGGTGGCTCGTCAAAGCGCTGGCGGCGCTCCAGCCGGCCGCCGCACGATGAGCAGGCGTACTCGTAGGTTGGCATCGGTCGACTTGGCCTCCCTTGCTGGTACGACACGATCTCGCTCAATAGTCTGCCCGGTTGGCGTTGGGGTGACGTTGGAGAAATGTCAGAGATCAATATGAACTGACCGGCTCGGGAAGCGGAATGCCCGTCTGGACAGGGAGGATAGCGCGGGTAGAATAGTCAACAGCAGACCCACCTGGTCGGGAGGCCGCATGTATCGTCCGCTCCGGTGCCGAACTGCTTTGCCGCGACTGTTCCTCACCGCGCTCTTGAGCGTGCTCTTCCTTTCGCTGGCCGCGTCCGCGTATGCCGCGAGCGGTCCAGACTATGCAATCCCCAGCGGCTGGTTCTTCACCGAAGCAGGGGGAGGTGGAGGACAGGGCTACGCGGTGCGCGATGCCGGCACTGACGCCCGCGGCCAGACCATCCGCTTCTGGAGCGAGTTCCGGCGTCTCGGTGGAGTAACGACCCTTGGCTATCCAATTGGCGAGCCCTACGTGGGCGCAGATGGATTCAGCTACCAGCCCTTCCAGCGGGCTCTGCTCCAGTGGCGCCCGGAACAGGGACGGGCAGTGCTGGCAAATACTTTTGAGATGCTCCAGTCAGCGGGGAAAGATGACTGGTTGCTGGCCGTTAAGGGCATTCCCCGTCCGATTCCCGACGACGGGTCTGGTGGTGACTTTGCACGGGCGGTGCAGATCCGGCTGGGATGGCTGACGAACGAGGCGATCCGGGCGAAGTTCCTGGCGAATCCGAATCCGGCCCAGATCCAGAACTGGGGACTGGCGCAGGCGATCGAACTCTACGGCCTGCCGATGTCGCGGCCAGAAGCGCATGGGCCATTTATCAGCCAGCGATTCCAGCGGGTGGCCTTCCAGTTGTGGACTGTGGCAGTGCCGGGGATGCCGGCTCCCGGAACTGTTGTCGCCGTCCTCGGCGGCGACCTGCTCAAGGAG
>DATGMJ010000255.1:0-2072 GCA_035293685.1 Chloroflexota bacterium
CGGGTGCTCTACCGCATTCGCAAGGCGATTGAGCGCCGAGCGCGAGACGAGGGGATGAGCGATCATCTCTACATCCCCTCCTTCTCGACGCGGACGATCGTCTACAAGGGGCTGTTCGTTGCGCCCCAGCTCCGGCGCTTCTATCTGGACCTCCAGAACCCGTCCTACGAGGTGCCGCTGGCGGTCTTCCACCAGCGCTACAGTACCAACACCTTCCCGAACTGGTTCCTGGCCCAGCCGTTCCGCCTGCTGGCCCACAATGGTGAGATCAACACCCTGCAGGGCAATCGGAACTGGATGCGCGCCCGCGAGCCCGAGCTCGCCTCGCCGGTGTGGGGGGAGCACATTCGCGAGCTCGTGCCGATCATCTGGGAAGAGGGGTCCGATTCGGCCAGCCTGGATAACGCCCTCGAGCTGCTGGAGCTGTCCGGACGCGACATCCTGCACGGCATGATGATGCTTGTGCCCGAGGCCTGGGAGAATATGCCGAACATTGATCCGGACCTGCGGGCCTTCTACGAGTATCACGCCTGTCTGACCGAACCGTGGGATGGGCCGGCCGCGCTGGCGTTCACGGACGGGACGATCGCCGGGGCGATCCTCGATCGCAACGGCCTGCGGCCCGCCCGTTATATCGTGACCGATGATAATCTCGTCATTATGGCGTCGGAGTATGGGGTGGCCGAGATCGAGCCGGGACGGATTGTCGAGAAAGGGCGGCTCGGGCCCGGTCAGATGATCGCGGTGGATACCCGCGCCCACGAGATCCTGCGAAACGAAGATCTGAAGAGGCGGTACGCCAGCCGCCAGCCGTACGGCGAGTGGGTGCGCCGCTTCATGGTCCACCTGGCCGATCGCCCGGCGGACGACGGCGCCGGGCCAGAAGGGAAGGCGCTGCCGCCTGTGCTGGACCCGGTTGATCAAGACGCCCTGTATCGCCAGCAGGTCGCGTTTGGCTTCAGCAACGAAGAGTTGAAGTTCGTGCTCGAGCCGATGGGGATCGAAGGGAAAGAGCCGGTCTGGTCAATGGGCGATGATACCCCGCCGGCCGTGCTCTCGCGCCGGGGGCGGCCGCTCCCGCACTATTTCCGCCAGCGCTTCGCGCAGGTCACGAACCCGCCGATTGATCCGCTGCGCGAGACGATTGTGATGTCGCTCGACTGCTACCTCGGGCGACGGCGCAGCCTGCTCACCGAGACGCCGGAACACGCGCGCCTGCTTCACCTGCGCTCGCCCTTGCTCGATAACGATGCGCTGGAGGCGATCGCGAGTTCGGAGGATCCGGACTTCAGCGCGGTCACGATCCCGGCGCTGTTCGACGTCGAGCGCGGGACGGCCGGGCTGTCCGAGGCGCTCGAGGTGATCTGCGCCGACGCGGTGCGCGCCGTAGATGCGGGCAAATCCATCCTGATCATCAGTGATCGGGGGGTTGATGCCGAGCACGCGCCGATCCCGATCCTGCTTGCCGTCGCGGCGGTGCACCACCACCTGATCCGGCAGGGGCGGCGGCTGAAGGCCGACCTGGTGGTGGAGACCGGCCAGGTGTGGGATGTCCACCACTTTGCCCTCCTGATCGGCTACGGGGCGAGCGCCATCAATCCGTACCTGGCGATTCAGTCGATCGCCGCGCTGGTCAGCGAGAACGAGGGGGAGATCACCTTCGAGCAGGCCTATCACAACTTCGCGAAGGCGATCCACGATGGCCTGCTGAAGATCATGTCGAAGATGGGCATCTCCCCGCTGACCAGCTACCGGGGTGCCCAGATCTTCGAGATCGTTGGCCTGAACGAAGACCTGGTGGCCCGCTGTTTCCCCGGCACGCCGAGCCGGATCCGCGGGATTGGACTTGCCGAGATTGCCGAGGATGTGCTGGCCCGACACGCGGCCGCCTTTGGCTCTCTGGATGGGAAAGGTCGTCTGGGTGATCCGGGCCTCTACCGGTTCCGGCGGGACGGCGAGTACCACGCCTTTAACCCGTTCGTCGTGCGTGCGCTCCAGAAGGCGGCGAAGAGCGGCTCCTACGCGGATTACCGGGTCTTTTCGGATCTGCTGCGCAACCGCGAGCCGGCGGT
>DATGMJ010000256.1:0-3436 GCA_035293685.1 Chloroflexota bacterium
CATCGTGCAGGGGATGTGCCAGGTCGATCTCCCCGGGTGCGGGGCTTGCTCCGATGTCTACGGCTGGAAGTTGCCAAGATCGAGCGCGGTCTGGAGCGCTGTCTCGTATACTTGGTCGCGCTGAAAGAGGGTGAGCTCTTCAGAGAGGAGGGAGGCCAGATCTTCCGGCGCGCAGGAGGCGGTTCGCCGGAGCGCCGGCCGACTGCCGTGATCGGCCTCGGTCCGGGCGTGTACCTGGCTGCCCTCGCGGGTGAGGACGAAGGTCGCCGCTTCGCCAGCGCGGAGGCGTACCTGGATGATGCCGTATGTATCCGCGTCGGCTCTCGCCTGGAAATCGATCGCGATCGGCTGGCCGTTCGCACGCCGCAGGAGCGCGGTCCCTGATCCATCGCGGCCGATGGACAGCCCGCGGTCCAATCGCCAGCGGAGTCGGCTGGCCAGCCAGCCGCTAAGAAGCAGGGCCTGGGCGAGGCCGGCGGGGCGATCCGCGGCATAGGTAACGACAATCTGGTCGAGCCGTGTCAACCACGGCCGCATGGGCATCGGATCGAAGAATTGGGCGATCAGCTCACGGCAGGGGGTCAGGCGGGTCCAGTTGAGGTCGCTGGGTGCACAGGGCTGTTGCCTCCGGCTGGCAATCCGGGCAATGACTGCCAGGGACGGGCCGAGCGCGGTGAAGTCGGATGAGTCGACGATCAATCGATCCGCCAGGCGGGTGAGACGCGTGAAGAGGATATCCTGCTCCGGACGGAGATCACCAACCCACCAGAGGAAGGACGGCAGGTCAGACAGCATGAGCTGATCGGTCAGAGAGGACAGGGGCGCGAGTGCGTCACCGTGGGCGGTGATGACGATCTGTTCCCCACAGACCTCCCGCTCGCCGCGCAGGATGCAACTCGCCTGATACCAGACCTGCACGCCGCGCCCATCTCCCTGCTGATCCGGTAAAAGGATGATGGTCCGGGAGGGATGGGCGCGCGACAGGTTTCGGATAGCCGCGAGCACTTGATCAAGCCGTCCCGGCGCGGTCACGCAGACGATCAGGGTGAGGACGCTTGTCCGGACAATCGGGTGCTCACTGCTCGACGTCGAGCGGAGCTGCCGCCAGCATGCCGCGAGTGCGCTCTCGATGGCGTCGGCGCTGATCGGTCCGTCAAGCGGAGTACCAAGCTGCGTCTCGTCAACCATTCTCCCTCTCCGCGATCATGGACGACGCCAGCGCCGGCCGTCCTCTTCAATCAGGGCGTGGGCGGCCTCCGGTCCCCAGGTTCCAGCAGCGTAGTTCGGGAAGTCGGGTGGTGGGCCTTCCTCCCAGGCTTCAAGCATCGGCGTGAGAAGGCGCCAGGCCGCCTCGACCTCGTCGCTCCGCGTAAACAGCGTGGAATCGCCGAGCATGCAGTCGAGAAGCAGTCGCTCGTAAGCCTCCGGCTGCTCCTCGCCAAAGGAGAGCCCGTACAGAAAATCCATGGTAATTGATCGAATCTGAATCGTGGGGCCCGGCACCTTTGCCGCGGCCCGCAGGGAGATCCCCTCGTTGGGCTGGATGCGGAGCACCAGGACATTGGGCTCCAGATCCTCGGCGGCCCGGCGGAAAAGAAGGTGGGGCGCGCGCTTGAACTGGATTGCGATCTCGCTGACCCGGCGCGGCAGGCGCTTGCCGGTGCGAAGGTAGAAGGGGGTATCGGCCCAGCGCCAGTTATCGATGAAGAGCTTCATGGCCACGAACGTCTCGGCGCGTGATTCCGGGTTCGCACCCGGTTCCTCACGGTAGCCCGGTACGTCCTCGGCCCCGACCGACCCCGGGCCGTACTGGCCTCGAACGACGTAGCGATCGACCTCAGAAGGGGGGATCGGTCGGATCGCGCGCAGGACCTTGACCTTCTCGCCGCGGACAGCGTCGGCATCGAAAGCGACCGGCGGCTCCATAGCGACGAGGCTGAGAAGCTGCATCAAGTGGTTCTGGACCATATCGCGCAGGGCGCCGGTCTCGTCGTAGTAGCGTGCCCGCCCTTCCATGCCGATGCTCTCGCTCACGGTGATCTGGACGTGATCGACGTACCGTCGGTCCCAGATCGGCTCGAAGATACCGTTCGCGAAGCGGAAGACGAGGATGTTCTGGACTGTCTCCTTGCCCAGGTAGTGGTCAATCCGGTACACCTGATCCTCCCGGAAGACCTCGGCGATCTGGCGGTTGAGCTCAAGGGCCGTGGCGAGATCCCGGCCGAAGGGCTTCTCAACGATAATGCGCGCCCAGCCCTCTGGCTCGGACGGTTGGGCGAGACCAGCTGCCCCGATCTGCCGGACGATCTCCGGATAGGCGCTCGGTGGCGTGGCCAGGTAGAAGATGCGGCGCCCACCGGTCCCGCGTTCGCGATCGATCGTCTCGAGGAGCGTCCGGAGGCGGTGGAAGCCGTCTGGATCACTGAAGTCGGCCTGGTGGTAGTGGATGCCCCGGGCGAAGGTCTCCCAGACCGCGGGCTGGACCGGCCGACTTCGGGAGAACTGATTGATGCCGTCGAGCATCGCGGCACGGAACCCATCCGTTCCGATTGGGCGGCGAGCAAAGCCGACCACGGTGAAGCCGGCCGGGATCAGCCGCTCGCGGGAGAGGTTGTACAGGGCGGGCATAAGCTTTCGGCGGGTCAGGTCGCCGGATGCGCCGAAGATGACCATTACACACGGCTCGGGCGTCCGCTCCAGCCGCAGGCCCTCACGCAGGGGACTTGGCTCGAGTGTCTCGATCCACATTGGTCGGTGAGTCTCCTCGCTCCCTGTCCACGGTCGCAGGTGTGTCCCAGCGTACCGGACCCATCTCTGCCGTGTCAAATGCTGGCCCGGTCTGTGCGCACCGGTACGAGGAACGGGAACGTGGAGGATCACTTCAGTGGAGCAGGCCAGGGATTCGACCGCTCCGTCTGATGTCGTATCTCCCGTCACGGTACTTGGGGTGGCGCGGGGACGTCTTCTCGCGATCCACGTGCCCGCGCGCCACAATGAGCGACTGCGTCGTGTTCTCGATGCCGTCAACGCCGAGACAGCGCTCTACCAGCTCTGGTGCTCGGCCAACGTTAACGCCGTGCGGCTGGGGATGAGCGACCACGGACCGGTGCATGTCCAGATTGTCGCCAACACATCCCTGAAGCTCCTGCGGATGATCGTCGACGCGGGCGGCGTGCCGGGGGTTGTGCGTGACTACGGTATGGCCGTTAACGATGCCGAGGTCGTCGTTGTGCTTGGGGCTCTCCTGCACGATGTTGGCATGGCGATCCACCGGATCGAACACGAGCATTTTAGCCTCTTCCTGGCCTATCCGTGGATCTGCCGTCTACTTGCTCCGGTGTACGGAGAGCCGGAGCGGAGCGTCATCTGCACCGAGACCCTGCATGCGATTATCTCGCACCGGGCCGGCGGCCGCCCGCTGACCCTCGAGGCCGGG
>DATGMJ010000257.1:0-9970 GCA_035293685.1 Chloroflexota bacterium
TGCCGCCCTCGGATTCACCCTGACCACCGTTGTCCCGATTGATCTCCTGCGACTGGTCGTCGGCGGCTTTCTGCTCATCTTCGGCTTGCAGTGGCTGCGCAAGGCCGTGCTCCGGTACGGCGGGCTCAAGGCGTTCCACGATGAGGACCAGATCTTCGCGCGCGAGGTCGCGGCACTGCGATCCGATCGTCCGGTCAGGGCAGAGATCGACTGGACAGCCTTCGTTGTCTCCTTCAAGGGCGTTCTGCTGGAGGGACTGGAGGCGGCCTTCATCGTGATTACCTTTGGCAGTGCGGCCCGGGACGCACGAGTTGGGGGACTGGCCGGCGTGGGACTGGCCGCAGTAGCCGCAGCCGCCGCACTCGGCATCGTCGTCCTGGCCGGCCTGCTTGTCCACCGACCGCTGAGCCGTGTCCCGGAGAACACGCTGAAGTACGCCGTCGGGCTCATGCTCACCTCCTTCGGGACATTCTGGGCTGGTGAGGGCGTCGGCGTCCACTGGCCGCTCGAGGATGCGACGATTCTCCTCCTGCTGGCTGCATATGCTGCAGCGAGCTGGCTCATGGTCGCTGCCCTGCGCCGCGGCCGTACAGCCGAACGTCTGGCTGGAGAGATGGCATGATCGGGACCCTACTCCTGCGCTTCCTCGCCTTCTGGTACGATTTCCTTATCGGCGACGCCGCCGAGATCGCAGTGGGGATCGTGCTCCTGCTCGCCGCCGCGGGCTTCGTCATTCGGTGGGGCGTCGTTCCGGCTCTCGATGCTGGGGTCGCGCTGGCGGTCCTTGTCGTGGCCCTCCTCGCCGCTAGCGTGGCCCGGGAAGGGCATCGGCGGATGCGCGGATAACGGGGTGAGCAGGTCGCAGGCGCGGCCGGTGGTCCCCGGGTGACACGTGCTATAATCCAGGAGAGATGAGACCACGTCCTACCGACGCGGGCATTGCCAGTGCTGCGCGTACTCCCCGCGTCCCCGAGGCCTCTACCGCGCGTGCCGACGACCCCGAGACGGTAGGGGAAGAGGAGCCGTCCGTCGCCATCTCACTCGGCGTCGCGGATGGGTTTCGCTTCGGCTGCGGCCTCATCCTCGCCGGCATCGCCTTCTACTTCGCCCTGATCATCGTGGTCGCGACCGCTTTTCTTGTCGCCCTGGCCCTCAACCTGCCCCTGCCCTTCGGCCTCGGCCCCCACTGATACGCGCGAGCCGGCTCATCGGACGATTCAATCACGCGCGATGAAGGATTCGGCCGTTCTCCCGGCCGGGACCATTGTCGCCTCGGCGAGCGTATTTCGAGGCTGAAGTGCTCATCGCCCCAGCATGACAGGAGATCCGCATTCCACCGGAGAAATTCCTACCGAGATTGAACCAGGGTTCGTATAATGGTGAGCGGGAACCAGGGGACCGGGGAGATCACCGTGAGAGCCGCGCCAGCTTCCGATACAACCACTGCACCCTTCATCGATTCGTTCGGGAGACGCATGGAAAGCCTGCGCATCTCCGTGACCGACCGGTGCAACTTTCGCTGTCAGTACTGCATGCCTGCAGAAGGCCTCCCCTGGATTCCCTCCGAGAAGATCCTTACCGATGATGAGATCTTCCGACTCGCCCGCATCTTCGTCCGCCACGGCATCCGGGAGATCCGTCTCACGGGCGGCGAGCCCACCGTTCGCCCGAGCCTGCCCGAGATCATTCGTCGACTCAGCACGCTCCGGGCGGAAGGCCTGGAGAGCCTGAGCATCACCACGAACGGCGTGCTCCTGGACAAGCTCGCCGGCCGGCTTGCCGCTGCTGGGCTCACCCGCATCAACGTCAGCCTGGATACCCTGGTCCGCGAGAAGTTCCACCGGATCACGCGCCGTGACTGCCTAGAGCGCGTGCTCGCCGGCCTGGAGACGCTCGAGCAGTATCCCACCATTCGCCCGATCAAGATCAATGTCGTGGCGATGCGGAACTTCACCGAGGAGGAGATCCTCGACTTCGCTCGGCTCGCCCGGCGCAAGCCGTATATCGTCCGATTCATCGAGTACATGCCGCTCGATGCCGATGGAAACTGGCGGCGCGAGCTTGTCCTGACCGGGCGCGAGATCTTTGAGGTCATGAACGCCTGGATGCCACTCGTCCCGATCGAGACCCATCCGAGCTCGACGTCCCGCCGCTACCGCTTTGTGGACGGCATCGGTGAGGTCGGCTTCATCAACCCGGTGAGCGAGCCATTCTGTGCTACTTGCAACCGCGTGCGGCTGACCGCCGATGGACAGATCCGGACTTGCCTCTTCTCGATCGACGAGTGGGATCTCCGCACGCCGCTGCGGGCAGGCGCCTCGGACGAGGAGCTGGCCGCGATCATGCGAGAGGCTATCCTGCACAAGGAGCTGAAGCACCGCATTAACGAGGGACCGGCCTTTCAGCGCGCCTCGCGAAGCATGTCCCAGATCGGGGGCTGATGCCACCCGGCCGATGACCTAGCGGTGCCGCCGCGATCCAAGGCCGCCAAAAAGCCAGCGGGCAAACTGATCGCGCGGCCGAGGAAGATCAACCGGCGACTCGATAGAGGGCCCGTGACCGGGCTTCCATGCGTCACACCGTTTCCGGGTCGCTGCCAGAAGATCGTCAAGCCCGCTCGGCTCCTCCTCCAGCAGGCGAAGGAGTTCATCAAGCTGCTTCTGGAGCTCCCGGACCCAGCGCTCGAGCGCCACGCGATTCAGACGGTATTGAATCGCCAGGTCGGCGACATCGGTGGGAAGCTGGGCCCGCGCGGCCTCGAAAGCCGCTCCTGCCAGGCGCTGACCATCGCGCCAGGCCGGGCTGGCAGTCGCCACGCTGAGAAGCGCCGCCGCCAGGAGCGAGGGGAGTTGATCCAGAGCAGCGATGTGACTGTCGTGTTCAAGTGGATCGAGGAACAACGGCCGTGCTCCCAGCACGGCCACCAGGCGAAGTACCTGGTCAACTGCGGTGGTAGAGGCATCCGCTCCGGCGATGATGCAGTAGGTCCGGTCCTGGAACAGCGTGGCAGAGGGCTTTCGATCGTCGCCGACACGACCAAGAATGGGATGGCCGCCGACATAGCTCGCTCGCCCGCCAAGAGCACGGCCTGCCCATTCCAGTGTCGGCCCTTTGAGACTAGCCGTATCAGTCACAACGCAGCCGGGAGCCAGGAACTCGGCGATCTGCGTGAAAATCTGCTCTATGGCACCAAGCGGCGTAGCCACAATCACCATGCTCGCCTTCTCCACGGCTGCGGGCAGGCTCCATTCCGCTCGATCAACTGCTCCCAGCTTCTTCGCCGCGAGCGCACGCCCATGATCGCGATCGTGGCCGACGATCTCGACATCGAGCTTCCGCGCCTTTAAAGCGAGGCCAAGTGATGTGCCCACGAACCCAGTGCCGATAATGGTGAGCCGTGACATCCCCTGCCTCCCGGTCGGCGCTACATCTGCCCATCATAATGGTAGAGGAGTCGACTCCGCTCGTCCCGCCCCGGCGAGTCGTGCCCCCCGATCAGGCGAACGACCTCTGGATTACTCCCGGCCCGAGCCGCCGCATGTGCCCCGACCTCGGCATGATACATCGCCAGGTAAAACGGACGAAACAGGTGAGGGCGCGACGGATCGGCAAGCCATCGCGCCAGGCGCGGCAGAGCAAGTTCGCACAGCGAGAAGAGCACGCGACAGGGGAGCGGGAGCGGTCCCATCCCCTTTCCGATATCGTGCAGAAGTGCCGCGCGGAGAAGAACCGGATCGCGGTAGCCGTCACGGCGCAAACGGTTCCAGAGATCGAGGCTGTGCCGCTGATCCGCGATCGGCATGGCGCGAAACAGATCGCGTTCGGCCGGGCTGAGGTACTCATCGAGCACCGCCAGCTCTGCCGGGCTCACCCGCGCACCGACCGCGCTGAAGAACCGCCGGACGAGGTGGTGGAAGTGCCCGCGCCGGCTCATGCAAATCCCACAATCCAGTGCAGGATTGGCCGACTGAAGAGATTGAGAATCGAGCCGAGCACCCCCGGCGCCATGAACACGAGGAGGATCAGCAAGCCCGGTCCCCACGGCTCGAGCCGGGACAGGGTATAGGCAGGACGGGCGGGCAGGAGGCCCAGCAGGACCCGGTAGCCATCAAGGGGCGGGATCGGAATCATATTGAACACGGCCAACACGACGTTGACGAGGATGAAAGTGCCGATAAGCTCGCTCGGCAACACCCCGAGCCGCAGAACCTGCGCGCCCAGGAAGGCCAGGAGAAGGTTGGCCACCGGACCGGCGAGCGCGACAATCGCCATGCCGACAAGCGGGCCATTCGATAGGCGCGCCAGCGGCCCGCGGCGAAGGTAGTACGGATTGACCGGCACTGGCTTGCCCCAGCCAATCCCCATTCCAAGGAGGCTGGAGACGATCAGGGCAATCGTCCCTGCCGGGTCGAGGTGTCGGAGAGGGTTCAGCGTCAGCCGCCCCATCGTGCGCGCTGTTGGGTCACCCAGCTGATCGGCGGTGAAGGCATGGCTGGCCTCGTGAAAGGCGAGGCTGATCAACAGCGACAGAGCAAAATAAACGATCAGAAGTGGGTCTCGCAGGAGCACCGTGGCACTCTCATCAGAGATTCATATCCTATTCATTATACCGCGAAAGCGACTGCATCCGGGTTGACGCGCCGTCGGCTCGGGTGCTATCGTCAATGCCAGTATCTGGCCCTGAAGGATGCTGCCTCCTAACTTGCAGCCGGGTCAGTGAGATGAACCGCCCGCACGCCATCGCTGGAGACACATGATCATCGACTCGCACGCACACATCTTCCCGCACCTTGATGGACCGTGCGGCTACCCGACCCGCGCTGACCATCTGCAGCGGCTCCAGTACTACCTCTTCGGCCACGGCCAGCCAGTGCGCCGCCTCCGTGATAATGCGATCATCCCAAACGGTTCGCTCGTTCTCTTTGATCCATCCGCAACCGGTCCGGAAGGCCTTGCCGCGGTGGACCTCCGGGTAACCCGCAACGGCCGATTCGAATGGACCCAGGATGGTGAGGACCGCTACATCCACTTCATGCCGCCCAGTCTTCAGACCAATGCCTTCGATGCCGAGGCCCTGCGGGTTCAGATGGCCTATGTCGGCGTGGATGCCGCCGTTCTGCAAAATGCTCACCTCTATGGGCGCCTGAATAGTGAGTTCGCCGACGCCGTCCGCCGCTATCCAGGTCGCTTCATCGGCCTTGCCGAGATCGATGAGCCGAACGCCCACCGGCCGGAGGAGATCGACCGGCTCCGCGCGGCAGTACAGACTCAAGGGCTTCGCGGTCTCTACTATGCGAACCGGAGCTTCCTCTGGGACCGCTTCCGGCACGCGTTCGACGATCAGCAGTATGATGTATTCTGGGAGACAGTGCGCGAGCTCGGACTGGTAGTATTCTGGGAGATCTTCGGCGTCCCGGTCCATACGGTCGAGAGCTACCTGCGCGAGCTCGATCGCCTGATCCGCTGGCAGAAGCGGTTTCCCGCGATCCCTTCGATCCTGACCCACGGGCTGGCCCCGGAGTTGGTGCTGAACCCCCCGGAACCGATCGAGAGGCTCTTCCGAACTGAGCAGATCATCATCGAGATCCTTTATCCGATCAGCTGGGGCCGTGAGCACGACTACCCGTACCTGGAGCTCCGACCGGTTATTCGGGAGCTGTACCGTCGAGTCGGCCCGACCCGTCTGTGCTGGGGATCGGATATGCCGAATGTCGAGCGCCACTGCACCTATCGGCAGTCCCTTGACTACCTCCGCCGCATGGTGGATATCATCCCGCCCTCGGAGATGGAACTTGTCCTGGGGGGAAACCTGGCTCGGCTCTTCGAGATTGGCCCGCCAAACGGCTGACGCCCCAGCAACTGATGGCCGGCCGATACCATCCACGCCCCGGTGCACGGGCTGGGTTGCCGGGTTGCGGGCGGCTACGTCTCACTCCGGCGCCAACAGGGCATCAACGAACGCGCGAGGCTGGAACGGTGCGAGGTCATCGATCTGCTCGCCGGTCCCCAGGAAGTAGATCGGAACCTTCAGCTCTCGGACGATGGGGAAGATGGCACCGCCCTTGGCCGTTCCATCAATCTTCGTGATGATCAGGCCGGTCAAACCCGCGGCCTTCTGGAACTCGCGCGCCTGGATCAAGGCATTCTGGCCGGTCGTCGCATCGAGTACCAGGATCGTTTCCTGGGGCGCTGCGGGATCTTGCTTTTCGAGGACGCGACGAATTTTCCGCAGTTCCTCCATCAGGTTGAATTTCGTATGGAGGCGGCCCGCCGTGTCAACGATCAACACATCCGCCGCACGTGCCCGTGCTGCCTGCCACGCATCGAAGACCACCGCACCAGGGTCAGCCCCGGGCTGATGGCTGATCACCGGCACCCCGGCCCGTTCTCCCCAGATCCGAAGCTGGTCGATTGCCGCGGCGCGGAACGTATCCGCCGCGGCAATCAGGCAGTCACGGCCGCGCTCCTTCAGGAAGTGCGCCAGCTTCGCGATGCTGGTCGTCTTGCCCACTCCGTTGACCCCGACGACGAGAATGGTCGTCAACTGGCCAGTGGGCACATCCATGGCCCCGTAGGCACCTTCGGCATCAAGGATGCCGACGAGTACCTGCTTGAGGGCATTCTTCGCCCCCTCGCCGTCTCGAATCCGCTCCTGCTGGACGCGCACACGCGTCTGCTCGATGATGTAGGCAGTTGTCGAGACGCCAACATCGGCGCGGATCAGCAGTTCCTCCAGCTCCTCCCACAATCCCTCATCAAGCTGCCGCCGGTCAAAAAGGTCGGCAACCTGGCTGAAGACTGCCTCGCGCGTCCGACGAACGGCTCCCCCAAGTCCCCGTACGCGTTCGAACACCATGGACCTTTCCTCGCGTGACACGACATTATAGCACGGCAGAGCACGGCTCTCGGCTGCGCACGGTCGTCGGCTTCTCGAGAGCACGCTGGTACGGTGCCGGCGGCCGCGGACCAGGCGCAGTGCGAGAACGGTTTCCGGATCGTCAGCACGGGACAGGTCTGAGCGGTAACACAGATCACCGCACTAGCTCACGGGCACCGCGCCGAGGGTGCCCCCGAGGGCATCGCGGACTACGAGTCCTCTGATCCAGGCAAGCACCAGACGGCTCCGGGTCTGCGGCCGCCGGCGGCTCCCACGGGAGGCAACCGGCGAGGCAGATGGAATCAGCATCACCACAGCCGGAACAGTGGCAGGCGCGGCAGAGGCTTCGTGCGGGCGGTGCGCCGAATAGCCATGGTACACTTGTGCCGAGGAAGCAGAGCTCGACGCGAGCCGTCAGCCAGCCCGCCCAGCGTGGCGCCTGCGGCGCCTGACGTGACGGGCGCAGTCTCGCGGTGGGGAGAAATATCCAGGGACAGTCATGACAGTCTACGAAGCGGTCGGCGGGGAGAAGACCTTCACCCGCCTGGTTGATACGTTCTACGCCGAGGTCGAGAAGGATCCCATCCTGCGGCCCCTTTACCCGGATGACCTTGGGCCGCCGCGCCGGCACCTCACCCTCTTTCTGATCCAGTACTTCGGAGGACCGCGCACCTATCTGGCCGAGCGCGGTCATCCCCGTCTGCGTGCCCGTCATATGGCATTCCCGATTGACCAGAAAGCCCGGGATGCCTGGGTCCGCTGCATGCGCGTCGCGGTCGAGTCGCTCGACCTCCCCGCCGCAACACGCGACGCGTTTATGCGCTACTTCGAGGAAGCCGCGACCTTCCTCATCAACCGATAGTCCTCATAAACTGGTCAGCAGGCCCACACCGGCGCTTGTCCGGCATCACTCTTGCCAGACGACCCCGAACCCATACATTGTGCACAGGGAGAAGGGGCATGGCAGCAACCGTTCCAGTCGAGATCGATGAGCTCCTCGGGCAGGCGCACTGGATCGACCGTCTGGCAGTCCCGGTTCAGCAGATCGTTCGTCGTCTCTTCGCGGGGCCGACCGGTCTGAAAGCCCGGAATATCCTGAACGGTGTGTGGCTGGGCCACCCGCTGCACGCCGCGCTGACCGATCTGCCTGTCGGCGCCTATACGTTGGGCATTCTACTCGACTACCTTGGCCTGTTGAGAGCCGACCGGCACCTTCAGCGTACGGCTGACCTGGCCACGGGCGCGGGCTGGCTCGGCGCGCTCGCCGCGGCCGCGGCCGGTCTCGCCGATTACAGCGTACTCGAGGATGAACCGCGCCGCGTCGGTCTCACGCACGGAGCGCTCAACGTCCTCGGCGTGCTTGCCTACACCGGCTCGATGCGGGAACGCCTCGCCGGACGGCGCGCCACCGCAGTCGCCCTCGCGACCGTCGGCTATGCCCTTATCTTCACCGCGGCCGAGCTCGGCGGACAGCTGGTCTATCACCTCGGTACACTGGTCAACCGCCAGGCCTGGAACCGGGGGCCAGCCGAGTTCACGCCAGTCTTGCCCGCGGCGGCCCTCGGGGAAGGAGAGCTGCGCTCGGTTGAGGTTGGGGGCTTCCCGGTGCTCCTGACCCGGGTCAGCGGCCGGGTCTACGCACTTGGCAATACCTGCACCCACTGGGGCTGTCGGCTGGATCAGGGCCACCTGGAAGGCACCTCCATCATCTGCCACTGCCACGGCTCACAATTCGATCTGCGCACCGGTGCGGTCATCAACGGGCCAGCGACCGCGCCGGAGGTCAGCTTCGATGTGCGTGAGCGCGACGGCCGCATCGAGGTCTGTGCCCGGCCGTACTAGGATCGGGCACAATCAGATCGAAGTCACGGCGATGCAGGAAGAGCAGGATGAAAGCAGCGGGCTCCGCCCGCGTCGCCGAACGTGCTGTCAGGCTGTGGTCAGATCGTGGAAGGATGAGCCTGTTCCTGCAGGAGTGCCGCCAGTGGTGCCGCCTCCGGCGAGATGCGAGAGCGAGCCGCGACGAGGCGGCAAACCTCCTCCGCGCTCTGGAGGGTTAGAGGGACCGAGATGATCCCCTCGTGAGGACGGGTGCACGCCATCAACACCAGGTTGGCGAGATCATCCGGGGCCTCTGGGGCGAGAAGGACATCGAGGAGGGCCCGAAACTGTTCGACCGTCAGTTGAAATGTGACCATCTCACTCATGATCTCGCCCCAGACCCTCGGCCTGGAACCCGAAATGCCCATTTCCCCGCAGCCAGACGACCTCCAGCCCGGCTCGCGCGGACGTGGAGCGAGAGAGGGGCGCGGACCAGCTAATCCGGCTGGCGAGCGCGCATTCACAGCCTCCCGCGACTGGCGGGACATACCATCAAACTGAGAAGACGCAGGACATTATGAAGGGAGCCAGCGAGAAGTCCTCCAGGGGACTTCCACTGGCTCCCGATCACGCTCTTTGCCGAGAGACCGGCTTAATATTCAGGCGGCGGCGGCGAGGCCGGCTTCTCCTTCTCCGGGATCTCGGTCACCAGCGCCTCGGTCGTCAGGATCATCCCGGCGACCGATACGGCGTTCTCGACGGCCGAGCGGGTCACCTTGGCCGGGTCGATGATGCCGGCCTTGACCATGTCAACATACTCGCCCGTCATAACGTTGAAGCCGATCTTATCGTTCCCGCTCTCCTTCTGGCGACGGCGAACCTCGGATACGATCACCGAGCCATCGAGGCCAGCGTTCTCGGCGATCTGGCGCATCGGCTCCTCGAGCGCCCGGCGGAGGATCGCCACACCGGTCGCCTCGTCGCCCTCGAGCTTCAGCTCGTCAAGCTTAGCGGCAACATTGATCAAGGTCACCCCACCGCCGGGGACGATGCCCTCTTCAATCGCCGCCCGCGTCGCCGACAGGGCATCCTCCACCCGATGCTTCTTCTCCTTCAGCTCGGTCTCGGTACCGGCGCCGACCTTGATCACCGCCACGCCCCCGGACAGCTTCGCCAGCCGCTCCTGCAGCTTCTCCCGATCATAGTCCGAGGTCGTCTCCTCGATCTGCGCCTTGATCGCCTTGATCCGCGCCTGAATCTCACTCTCCTTCC
>DATGMJ010000258.1:0-2334 GCA_035293685.1 Chloroflexota bacterium
AACGTGGTCATGGAAGGCTACTTCCGCGACCCGGACGGGACAGCCCAGGCCATTGTAGACGGCTGGTTCCACACCGGTGATCTGGCGGTCTGCGACGCCGAGGGGTACGTAACGATCGTGGACCGGGCGAAGGACATCATCATCAGCGGAGGGGAAAATATCTCGTCCATCGAGGTCGAGAACGTCCTGGCAGACCATCCGGCGGTGTTCGAATGCGCGGTGGTGGCCGTGCCAGATCCGCAGTGGGGAGAGGTGCCGCGCGCTTTCGTCGTCCCCCGGCCGGGACAGACGGTGACCGCCGAGGAGCTGATCGCCCACTGCCGAGCGCACCTGGCCGGGTTCAAGGTCCCGAAGCAGATCGAGTTTCGGGAGAGCCTTCCCAAGGGAGGAACCGGCAAGATCCTGAAGGAGGTCTTGCGGGCGCCGTTCTGGGAAGGCATGCCCCGGCGCGTGCATTAGCGCCGAGGCGGCCTGATTCGCAGTGCCCGGTTCACAGTGCCTGATTCACAGGGATGGACGGCCCGCGCGGGACCGGTGTCTCACGCCCGCGGGGAAAATAGGGCCGGCGCCGAACGGCCGGCCGATGCGACGCGTGGAGAAGGGAAAATGATCGAGGACCGAGGCGTTGACTTCTACCAGCTGGATGATCTCCTGACCCCGGAGGAGCGGGAGGTGCGCCAGCGGGTGCGGCAGTTCGTTACCGAGCGCGTCCTCCCAACGATTAACGATTATTGGGAGCGGGCCGATTCCCCGCTGGAGCTCCTGCCAGAGCTTGGCCGCCTCGGCGTCCTCGGCGGCACGATCCGGGGCTACGGGTGTCCTGGGCTCAGCACCGTAGCGACCGGCCTCGTTGCGCTCGAGCTCAGCCGGGGAGATGGATCGGTCAACACCCTCTTCGGCGTTCAGAGCGGGCTGGCCATGGCGGCCATCTACCAGTGCGGCTCCGAGGAGCAGCGACAGCGGTGGCTTCCGCCCATGGCGCGCGGGGAGAAGCTCGGAGCCTTTGCCCTGACCGAGCCGTGGGTAGGCTCGGACGCCGCCCATCTCCAGACCCGAGCACGGCGCCAGGGCGATCACTACATCCTGCGTGGCGCCAAGCGATGGATCGGAAATGCCAGTGTGGCCGATGTGACGGTCGTCTGGGCGCGCGACGAGGACGAGCAGATCGGGGGATTCCTGGTCGAGAGGGGAACGCCAGGCTTCCAGACCGCGGTCATTACCGGCAAGGGGGCGATGCGCGCAGTCTGGCAGGCCGAGATCACCCTGGACGACTGCCGCACCCCGATCGAGAATCGCCTGGTCAATGCCCGGAGCTTTCGGGACATCGCTCAGATTCTCGTGCCCGGCCGGCTTGGCGTTGCCTGGGGCGCCCTCGGCCATGCCGTCGCGTGCTACGAGTCTGCCCTGGCCTATGCCCGGACGCGCGAACAGTTCGGCCGACCCATTGCCGCGTTCCAGCTCGTCCAGGACAAGCTGGTGCGCATGCTCGCCGAGATCACCGCGATGCAGCTCCTCTGCTGGCGCGCGAGCCGCCTGTGCGATGAGGGGCGGCTGACGCCGGCCATGGCCTCCCTCGCCAAGATGAACAACGCGGCCAAGGCGCGGAAGATCGCCGCCGATGCACGCGATCTGCTGGGCGGGAACGGCATCCTCCTCGAACACGACGTGATTCGACACCAGACTGACCTGGAGGCCGTCTTCACCTACGAGGGGACTGACCATACCAATGCCTTACTGGTCGGGAGGGAGATCACCGGTTTCTCGGCTTTCGCATAACGGGCAGGCCCCGGCCCGGCCGCATTCGGAGCGCCGCTGTCGGCCGGGCCGCGATCCTCCGGGCGGGCCCACTTCGCGTATAATGATCCGGTCGGAAACCGGTCGAGCACGGCCGGGAGGAATGAGGTGCGCGAGATTCTTGTGCCGGCCGTTCCGGTCTGGAACATCGTCCTGCGCACAGCAGTCGTCTATGTGGTCCTGCTGGCGCTCCTCCGCCTGGCGGGGAAGCGGGAGATCGGCCAGATGACGACCTTCGACGTCGTGGTCATTCTGACCATTGCCAACGCGGTGCAGAACGCCATGGTCGGGCCCGACACGTCGCTCCTCGGCGGACTTGTTGCCGCGGCTGTGCTCATCGGCATTAACTGGCTCGTCGCGGCGGTCGGCCTGCGCTCACTCGTCTTCAAGCAGGTGCTCCGGGGGCATCCCACCCTACTGGTCAATCAGGGCACACTCCTCCTGGCGAACTTACAGCGCGAGGGCATCGACCCGGACGACGTGTTCATGGCCATGCGCGAGCACGGCATCGATTCGCTGGCGGGCGTCAAGCTCGCCGTT
>DATGMJ010000259.1:0-7023 GCA_035293685.1 Chloroflexota bacterium
GAGCGGTAGGATCGCCGATAATCGCTACCTCGCGCGGTGGGGCGAGGTACAGGTCCAGGGCGCAGAGAAGACGCCCGAAGGCGACCGGGTGCTCGGCCATGGGCTCGGCGAGCGGCGTGAGGATCCGGCGTGCGCGCTGCCGGAGATCCGCATCCCCCAGGTAGCCTGCCAGACGCAGCATGACCTCGGCCGCGGCGGAGTTGCCGGCGGGTATGGCGTTATCGTAGAACTCGCGCGGCCGTGCGACGAGCGGCTCGTGATCGTGGCTCGTATCGTAGAAGCCGCCGATCTCATCATCCCAGAACCAGCGCAACATCGCCTCAACCAGCCGCTGTGCTTCGACGAACCAGCGTGGATCGAACGTGGCGGTATACAGGGTGAGGAGCCCATCGGCGAGGAAGGCGTAATCCTCCAGGTAGCCGTTCAGCTTCGGGACGCCGCCCGTGCAGGTCCGGAGCAGGCGACCGCCGACCTCCAGGCGAGATACGATAAACTCGGCCGCGCGTACGGCCGCAGCGCAGTAATCCTCGCGCCCCAGGACCCGTCCTGCCTCGGCCATCGCCCGGATCATCAGACCGTTCCAGGCAGTGATGATCTTCTCATCCCGCGCGGGAGGAACGCGCGCCGCGCGTCGGGCAAGGAGCGCCTGGCGGCCGCGAGCGATCACGTCGGCGACGGCCTCGACGGGGATGCCCAGCTCCCGTGCCACCCCCTCAGGGTCGCGAGCTCGATGCAGAATGTTCTTCCCTTCGAAGTTCCCCGGCTCGCTGACCCCAAAGACACGATTGAACACCTGGGCGTCTTCTGGGCCGAGGACCTCGGTGATCTCGGCAGCCGACCAGAGGTAGAATCGCCCCTCTTCACCCTCGCTGTCGGCGTCCTGAGTGGCATAGAAGCCGCCTTCCGGATCTGTCATCTCACGTCGGACATAATCGAGCGTCTCTTCAACAATCTGTCGGTAAAGCATGCGGCCGGTGATCTGGAAGGCGGCCAGATACACCCAGGCCAGCTGGGCATTGTCATAGAGCATCTTCTCGAAGTGCGGCACCAGCCAGGTCGCGTCGACGGCGTAGCGATGAAAGCCTCCCCCGAGCTGGTCGTAGATACCGCCTCGTGCCATCCTCTGAAGGGTCAGCTCAACCATCGCCAGGGCCCGAGCATCGCCGGTGCGCACGTGCTGGCGGAGCAGAAACTCCAGTACCATGGGTTGGGGAAACTTGGGCGCCCGGCCGAACCCTCCGTGGATGGGGTCGAAATGGTTAGACAGGGCTGTCAGCGCCCGATCGAGGATCTCCGGTGTCAGGAGGTAGTCCGGCGCCGGGTGGAGCCGACGGTCGCGCAAATACGCCGCAACCTGTCCCACGGTGGCCGCGACCTCCGACCGCCGGTTGCGGTAGGCGTCAGCAACGGCGGTGAGCACTCGTCGGAAAGAGGGAAGCCCCGGGCGATCGATTGGCGGGAAGTAGGTGCCAGCGTAGAAAGGCACGAGGTCCGGCGTGAGGAAGACGGTCATCGGCCAGCCGCCGCTGCCGGTCATGGCCTGGACGACATCCATGTAGATCGCATCCAGGTCTGGCCGCTCCTCTCGATCAACCTTGATCGGGACGAAGTGTTCGTTGATCAGCGCGGCCGTCTCCGGGTCTTCGAACGACTCGCGTTCCATGACATGGCACCAGTGGCAGGCGGCGTAGCCGATGCTCAGTAAGATCGGCCGGTCCTCCCGACGGGCCTTCTCCAGTGCCTCCGCGCCCCAGGGATACCAATCGACCGGGTTGAACGCGTGTTGGCGGAGATACAGGCTGGTCTCGTGGATCAGGCGATTGGCGCGCGCCATTGCTGCCTCCCGGCGCCCGTTTCCTCCCGATTATAACATCCGTCAAGCCGCGCCTCCTGGGATCCCGCAGCAGCACACTGGCGTGCACCGCAGCATGCCGGATCGACGCGGCCCGATTCGGCAGCCCGGGTGCGCGATCATCCCGGCCGCGCTCTGCGCGGGGCAGGCGCGGCGATTGTTCTGGACTGTCAGGATAGGACATGCCGTGCTCTGCGCTCACGCCGCTCTAGGCCGGCCGAGCGATGCTGTCTGGGGAGCTTCCCGTCTCAGCCACCCGGTCTTGGAACGGGCACTTAGTCTGGCTCGAAGGCATTGGTGAGGTCGGTATTCGGGAGCAGGCTTGGGTTGTGCACCCAGTGAGGCGCACTCGGATCATACTGCCGGTAGAAGGGACTGCTCCGTGCCTCCTGATCCAGGTCTGCCGGGAGGTTCTGGCCAGGTGGGGTACGGCCGCGCCAGAGTGTTCACGCATCCTTCACTCAGGCTGAGCTGTCCGAGAAACAGGACATGCTGTGGAAGGCCTGCTCACATGCTCTCTAGGGCGGCAGGTCGGGCGGCGATTACGCCGCGCTAAAGCCCCCATCGACGTAGATGACCTGACCGGTCACGAAATCGGAGGCTGGAGAGGCCAGGAAGACTGCCGTCCCAGCCAGGTCCTCCGGCTGACCAAGACGCCCCAGGGGGGTCCGTGAGACAATCCACTCCCGAAATGAGGGGTCATCGAGAACCGGTCGCGAGAGCGCGGTGTCAATCCAGCCGGGCGCAATCGCGTTCACGCAGATGCCGTACGGTCCCCACTCGACGGCCAGAGCTCGGGTCAGCTGACCAACTGCCCCCTTGGTCGCGCCGTAGAGTGCCCGGCCGGGCAGGCCGAACATCGTGGTGAGCGAGGCGATGTTGATGATCTTCCCGGAGCGCTGGCGCACGAAATGGCGTCCTGCCTCGGCGCAGGCAAAAGTGACCGAGCGGATGTTCACGGCGTAGACCCGCTCGAAATCGGCTTCGGTCAGCTCGACCGTCGGCTTGCGGAACCCGACGCCGGCTGCGTTCACGAGGATGTCGATCCGTCCCAGCTCCTCGACCGTCCGGGTGACCATCGCTCGCACTGCGGCGATGTCCTCGACGTTGGTCGGGATAACCAGCGCGCGGCGCCCCAAGGCGCGCGCTTCCGCCGCCGCCGCTTCCAGCGCCGAGACCGACCGGGCCGCGAGGGCAACATCGGCGCCTGCCCCGGCTAGGGCTAGGGCGATTGCCCGTCCGATGCCCCGGCTTGCTCCGCTGACCAGCGCCACTCGTCCGCGCAGATCAAAGACTGTGCTCACCCTTGTTCCTCCAGCATCTGGGCCAGGAGCCGCAGGGCCGCGTGAGCGAACGCTTCCTTGTTCTCGCTCCGCACCTCCCGTCCCGTGGCGATCTCGGCCGCGCGGCGCAGGCCGGATGGTCCGATGACCGCGACGTGGCCCAGACCGGCCGGCTTGGCCGAGCGGCGGCCGGTCTGCGGCCCGGCGATGCCAGTCTCCCCCACGCCCCAGGCGCAGCCAAACCAGCTGCGGGCACCCTCGGCGAGGGCGAACGCTGTCTCCGGGCTGACCGCTCCGTACCGCGCGAGGATCTCGGCGCGAAGCCCGGCGATCCGCTCTTTGCTCGCATTCGAGTAGACAACCATCCCACCGGCGAACCAGGATGAACTTCCCGGGAGGTCGGTCAGCAGGTCACAGATCCGTCCCCCGGCCGAGGACTCGGCCACTGCTACCTGCTCTCCCCGGGCGATCAGCCGGTCGGCGATCCGGGCAACCAGCTCGGCCGGTGTCCTACCACTGTCCCCCTGGCCTTCCGCCAGAGCTGGCGGAAGGCCAGGGGGGCTATCATCCGGGGCAGGTGATAATATCCCCGCCTCCACGAGGCAGTCGGGGGAGAAAGCACCCTGATCGGTGATGATCAGGTCAATCAGCGCTCCCGGAATCCAGTCAAAGCCCGGGGGCGCGCCGAGCGTCCCCGGGGCACCCGTGCGATCAATCTTGGCGGACTCGCAGATGACCTCGACCGGCCGGCCAACCGCTCGCGCTGCACAGCTGATGAGTAGGCTCGGCGTCCCATTTAGGACCGAGCCGTCACTCAGCACGGCATCCGCCCCGATCCAGACCCGGTCTGCCTCGGCGACGCGCCGGACCACGTCCTCATCGGCCACGACCTCGAGTGGTACGCCGTCCGCGGCCAGGGCACGGGCGACGTCGTGGCCATAGGAGTGCCCCAACGCATTGCGGGACTCGGCTGCCAGGACGCGCCGCAGGCGGCTGTCCCGGAAAGCGAGGCGGAGCGCCGCGATGACCGTGCCGCTGGCACTCGCCGTGAGTATGCAGCTGGATGGCGGAAGCCGTGCGGCCGCGTTCCGGGCAGACTGCTGGCAGGCCTCTTCCGCTGCGGCGATCAGGGCATTGATATGCTGCAATGCCTCGGCACGCTGGCGCGCTGGCTCGGGGATCATCCGCGTGAGACGCTCGATCTCCCCGGTAGCACGTTCGACCCACGTCCGGACCGCTACCATGCCTGGACGGGCCGCGATCAAGCGTTCTGCACAGGCTCGAACCACCCGGGCAAGACTGCCCTCCGGCGGCGCCTGCTCGATACAGCGCGCGATTGCCCAAAGGGCCGCCCGGGCAAGCCAGGAAGCACCGTGGACGCGGTCGGCCGCGATCTCCGCAATGAGAGAATCAACCCCGGCCGGAATCTCCGTGCTCACGCCTCCTCTCCTGCTCCGTGCCGATGGGACAGCGCGACATGTTCCCATGCCTCGGCGAGACGCGGCACGGTCTCCAGGTGCTCGAGCTCCGATGGGGCGATCCAGCGCATCTCCTCATGCTCCCAGTCGAGACGGATGCGCTCCGGATGAAGAACAGCGAACCGAAATGGGTAGACCAGCCAGCGCCGACCGGTCGCCGTGTCATCCACCATCAGGGGAGCGCCCGCCGCGATGAGATGGATGTCCTCGTCGGTCAGACCCGTCTCCTCCTGGATCTCGACCCGCGCCTGGTGCTCCGGCGTATTCCCCGGCTCGAGAAAGCCGCTGACCCCGGCCCAGCGTCCCTGGTAAGTCCCCACGCGCCTTCCCCGGCGCAGGACCAGGATCCGTCCGTCGTGCTCCAGAAAGGCAGTGACTACGGAACGCCGCGGCTCGCTCATTCGCTCTCCCTGGGCACGGGCGGCGTGATCACACTCACTCGCTCCCTCTGCCGAGGGTATTCTACCGCCCGCGCACCCCCGCCCAGACTCCGGCTCAAGTGATATCCTCGGCGAAGTAACGCGCCGAGAGGCGCTCGCCGGTGACCTGCTCCAGTGTTCCATCCCAGTCAGCACGGGCCCCTCGCCGGAAGAGTTCCTCGATCAGGAAGCGGCCGGCCGCGGGTGTGTTGAGCAGCCGTCCGAAGCGTGCGATGATTGACCGATGGAGCTGGGAGGCCATCAGCTCGCCGAGTATGTAGTTCTGATAGTAAACCGGGTAGAGGGCGAGATGGATCTTGGCGGCCCAGTCCGGCGCATGCCGATTCTCTGGTCGCGGTACCATTTGGTAGCGCTCGACCAGGTCCCACCACAGGGTGTCCAGATCCTGCTCCGGATCCTGGTACATCGCCCGCTCGAAGTTGACCACCACCAGTACCCAGCGCACAAAGATCAGTAGGCCCAGGCGCTGGCGGGCCCGGAGCGCTGGAGCGAGTGTCCTGACCTCCCCCGGCGGTGCCCCGACCACTTCGATCAGCCAGTCGCTATTGAGCGCCTGCCGCTCCATGAGCATGGCGATCGCCTCGGTCGAGAGGGTGTGAGCCGGACGGCGGAGCAGGAACGGCAGGGCAGGATCCAGGTACTTGTCGTACACCGCGTGCCCGAGCTCGTGGAGAAGTGTCCCCATCCAGCGCTCGTCCGACTCGAGGTTGCACATCACCCGGATGTCGCCTTTCCGATCGATATCGGTGCAGAAAGCGTGCTGGTACTTGTTCGGACGGGCGTAGAGATCGCTGCGCGCGAGGATATCGCGCACGTCCATGCCCAGACCATCGTAGAAGCGAATCGCGATCTCCTCGAGGCGGCGGCCGGCCACAAAGCGGTCGATCGTCGCCGTGCCAACGCGTGGAGGGCGCTGGAAGAAGGGATCATGGTAATGCCAGGGGCGGAGAGCCGAGGGCGGGATCCGGTAGCGTTCGGCCAGAGATTGGTCGAGCTCGGCCTTGGCCTGTCGGAATGGTTCGGCCGTGCGCTGATCAAGCTCATCGAGGATCGCAAAAAGTCGGGCCTCGTTGATCTCGTTCAACTCGAGGCTCTTCGCGAAGTGATCCCGGAAACCAGAACGCTGTGCGGCCGCGTTACGCAGCCGAACCAGCTCGAGTACGATTGGCGCGACGCGCGGTCCGATCTGCTTGGTCGCCTCCCAGGCCGCCCTCAGTCGTTCAGAATCGGTCTCGGTCATCAAAATCCGGGCGAGTTCGTTGTCTGACCGCGGCTCGCCCTCGAACACGCCGCGGAAGGTATTGAAGGTTGCTTCGGCCTCTTTCTGGAGCTGGGTGATCCGCTCGATCGTCGCGGGATCCTGCTGGCCCTTGGCGAAGGAGTAATAGAGGAGCTGGATCTGTCGGGCGAGATCCGGATCAGCAAAGCCGCCGGCCTGATACCAGGAGCGAACCTTTGCGAACTTCTCTGGGTCGGCATAGATGTGCATGAGGCGGGCTCGCAGTGCGGCCAGCCGCTCGTCGTGCTCGGGCTGGCCGGTTGCCGCTGACTCCCACTCCGCGAGTGCTGCCTCGCGCATCAGGGGTTCGACCTCGGCCACGTGGGCGGTGACAAAGCTCGCCGGCGTCTCCATAGCTACGCTTCCTCGCAGTTCATCGTCATGGGCATACGCGCGCCGGGCAGACTGTCGCGGTGATACCCCTCGGGCGCCCCCTGGGCCAAATCTCAGTGGCCGGTTTCCAGCGTGATCAATGATCGGTAGGGCGATGCTGGAGGATCTCGATCGCGTGAGGAAGGACCTCGATAATCGCGCCGAGCGACTCGCGGACCCCCTGCGGGCTCCCGGGTAGATTGATAATGAGCGTCTGCCCGCGCACCCCCGCGACCGCGCGTGAGAGCATCGCCCGCCGGGTGTGCCGCATCCCCTCGCTGCGCATGGCCTCGGCGATCCCAGGCACCTCCCGCTCGAT
>DATGMJ010000260.1:0-4043 GCA_035293685.1 Chloroflexota bacterium
CCTTATGGGGCTCCTGGTCATGGGACTGACCGCATTGCAGTTCCTGGCAGCGGGCGTTCTGCGCCGGCGGCGGGCCGAGGCGGCCGGATGAAGGCGTCTTGGCACCGCGATGCCATTGGATTGAGGAGGGGGCACGAATGGCGGTGAGCCTCATCGGGCGCCGCGTGTCGGATCGACCACTTCGGCGGCTTCCGATGCTCCTGGTGCATCTGCTCCTGATCGGGCTGGGGTTCCTGTACCTCTACCCGTTCCTCTGGGTGCTGGCGAGTTCGTTCAAGAGCCCGGGCGAGTTCTTCGAGGCCGGGCCGAGCCTGATCCCCGCGGCCCTGCGCTGGGATAACTACAGTGATGCCTGGAATATCGGCCACTTCAGTACGTACTTCCTCAACACTGTCATCGTCGCGGTGAGTGTGACTAGCCTGGTCATCCTGATCAGCTCAATGGCCGGCTTCGTCCTGGCGCGCACCGCGGTGCCCGGCCGGACGGTCATCCTGGGCGGCATGGTCGCCTTGATGTTTCTCCCCGGCGGTTACACGATCATCCCGACCTTTGAGCTCGTCCAGAAGCTGGGGCTGCTCAACACGCTGTGGGCGGTCATTCTGGTCCAGGCAGCCGGGGCGCTCGTCTTTAACGCCCTGCTCTTCCTCGGCTACTTCCTAACGATCGGGAGAGAGATCGAGGAGGCGGCCCGTGTGGATGGTGCGAGCTTCCCCCGGATCTACGCGCAGATCATGCTTCCCCTGGCCCGCCCAATGGTGGCTACGGTCGCGCTGTTTCAGTTCATGACCAACTGGAACAGCTTCTGGATTCCGCTGGTCTTTACGCTCGGTAATCCTGCCTTGCGGACACTGGCGGTGGGAATGTATGCGTTTGTCGGGGAGAACTCCACTGGCTGGACCGCCATCTGCGCGGGTGCGGTGATGTCGATCCTGCCGATTATGCTGGTATTCTTCCTCCTGCAGCGGCACTTCATCGAGGCCGTTGCCGGGGCGATCAAGGGCTAACCGCTGAAGCCCGAACGCGGCGGTGTGCCGGTGTCGGAGGCGGGAGTACGCGCGTGCCCGGGTTCTCCCAGAATGTCGCGGGCGCGGGCAATGGCCTCGAGGACGGGCCGTGTCCCGCTCTCCTGCTCGCGACTGAACTCCACCACGTAGGCCAGCTCGTCGACTGCCACAATGAGCTCCCAGAGCGCCTGGCGAAGCCGATTCACCTCGGTCTGGAGATGTGCCAGGTCAGTTATCTGGTTGGACTGCACGGCGATGATCCCGCGGCGCGTCGAGTTCCGATGAATGCCGCGCCGCGCCGCACCAGGTTCAGGATCCGTGCCGGGGCCCACTGGAAGTAAGTTGTGACCGTGCTCAATCGAGCTGAAAGGAGGGGCTCGAATTTCTTATGCCCCGGACCCTTGACTCCGGCGGTCGGGCACGCTAGATTTAAGGGCGTACAGTTGAATAGTCGTTAGCCGCCGAATCTCGCGGATGCCGCGGGAACGGGGGACCCAGTGAACGGGGTGAATCCAGCGTCCGGTTGATGGGCGACCGGCGTTGGTAGGCTACTCTTCAAGTCCGAACCCGTCAGCTAACTCCGTAGGCAATGTGAAGAGGGCGATGCAGATCGTAGCCCAGAAGGAGTTATTGCCCTCTGGGTTTTTCGTTTCCCCGCGGTCGGCTAACGAAGGCGATGAATTCATCGGTCGCCAGCGGGCTGACTACCGGGTGCCCTCGGTGTCCACCTAGATCCATGCCGCTCAGTGTGGGCGCGTGAGCAAGGGCCTGAAAGTCCGTGAGGTGGTTCTGTTCCTCCCCACAGGCCACGGACAGGGGTCGCGCTGGCGGCAGTGGGGCGGGATCGGCCAGTGTGGTCATCGTCCCGACCCAGCCAGGGGCCCTCGGTCGCTGCCTCGTGGGGGCGCGGGGTAGCGATGGGAGTAAGGGCAACAAAGCCGGCGAGGTAGAGCGTTCACGCTACAGAGCGCCGGCAGGCGTGATAACGCGGCGCGCCCGGACGCAGTCGGGCGCGCCCTTTTTTATACTCTCCGCTTTTATACTCTCCGCTCTCTGCTTTACGAGCGAACGACCGGGAGGGGCACCCAGGTCGGGCGCTTTCCGGTGGGACCGAGGGCGACGACACTGATGCGCGCCGCGACGCGTTCCGCGACCTCTCGGAACGCCGTAGCCTCCGGGGAGGTTGGGTCCCTTCGCAGGATCGGCACTCCCTCGTCGCCCCCCGCCCGGATCGCCGGGTTGAGCGGAATGCGGCCCAGGAAGGGAACTCCCAATCTCTCGGCCGCCCGTTCCGCGCCGCCGTGACCAAAGATGTCGACGCGCTCCTGGCAGTGCGGACAGATGAAGTAACTCATGTTCTCGACGATGCCCAGGATCGGCGCGGCGAGCTTCTGGAACATGGCCAGCGACTTCTGGGCGTCCATGAGCGCTACATCCTGCGGCGTTGATACGATCACCACGCCGCTCAGCGGGATAAGCTGGGCCAAAGAGATCGATGCGTCTCCCGTGCCGGGCGGGAGGTCGACGACCAGGTAATCGAGCTCGCCCCAGATGACGTCGTGCAGGAATTGCTGGATCGCGCCGCCAACCATGGGGCCACGCCAGATGACCGGCGTCCCCTCCGGAATGAAGAAAGCGATCGAGATCACCTTGACGCCGTATGCGACAAGGGGCTCGATCTTGTTATTCTGGGCCCGCGGCTCGCCCCGGGCGCCGATCATCAGGGGAACATTCGGCCCGGTGATATCAGCATCCAGCACGCCGACCCGGGCACCGCTGTCGGCGAGGGCCAGGGCGAGATTGACTGAGACCGTTGTCTTGCCGACCCCTCCCTTGCCCGAGGCGACGGCGATAACGTTGCGCACCCCTGGTATCCCCTGTTTGCCCTGCTGGCCGCGCCCCTGGACGACCCGTGCGTCCATCTTGATGTTGACGGCGCGAACACCGGGCAGGGCGGATACCGCGCGCCGGCAGTCGCTCTCGATCCTGCCGCGGAGCGGGCAGGCTGGTGTTGTCAGGACGACGGTGAAACTGACCACATCGCCCTCAATCGAGAGGTTCTCGATCATCCCCAGGGAAACTAGGTCGCGTCCGAGGTCGGGATCTCGAACCGTGCTCAAGGCGCGCATCACGTCCGCCTCGGTTACTGCCTGCCCTGCCATCTTGTCATCTCCTCGAGCTCCTTCGGGGGAGTCTGTCTCTGGCATTCGTGATCTTGGGTGGGCCCGGTCGGGACACCAGACCGGGGGCGTACTAGCGGGTCATCTCGATCCGAAAGAATGTCTCGGCGTATGGGATGCCACGCGGCTCCCCCGCCTGTTTGGCACGCTGGCGCACGCGCTCCTCGAGTTGTTCGCCATTCCCCACCTGACTCGCGTGACAGCGAAGCGCGGCGATCTTCCGGTCAATACTGCTGCTGATGTCGATCCACTCGGTTGGGGAGCTGGAGCCCCAGAGGTAGACCTCTCTCACCTTGTGGGGTAGCAGGCCGTTCCGCTCGTGGTCGGGAAAATTGAGCCGGTCGCGCGCGGTAGGATAGATCGCATCGAGGGTGGCGGTCCCCACTGCCCGATGGTCCGGGTGATTGATATGGGTGGCCGTATAGACCACCGTTGGGTCGTGGGTCATGACGATCTGCGGCCGGACCCGTCGAATCTCGCGCACGATAGCCTCGCGGAGCTCGAGCGTTGGCGCAAGCTCGCCGTCTACGAAATCAAGGAAAGTCACTTCCCGTGCCCCGATCACCTCAGCCGCGGCCCGCTGCTCCTGTTCCCGGATCCGGATCAAACGCTCTATCGTCATATCCGGATCGCTACTTCCCTTATGCCCGCGCGTGCAGAGAAGGTAGTAAATCTCTCGTCCCTCGGCCGCCCAGCGGGCGCTCGTACCCCCGCAGGCAAACTCCGGGTCATCTGGATGCGCGGCGACAACCAGGACACGGACGCGCTCCCCACCCTGAACCTGCTGCTCCATTCTCCCTTCTGGTCCTCTTCTGGTTCTGCCTTCATTATACCCGAATACCCACGGCGGTCCTTGTCC
>DATGMJ010000261.1:0-9871 GCA_035293685.1 Chloroflexota bacterium
CGCGCCGTCCGCTCCCCGCTTTCTTGGGCGCGCGCGTGGACTGGAGCCCTGGCCGCGATCTTCCTCGTGCTCCTCGCCGCGCGGCTCATCCTGCCGCACGTGCTGTCGCCTTCCCCGGCGGCTGTGTCGGAGGTCGCGACCTCATCCGCTGCCGTCCCCTCCACGGCGTCAGCCGCGCCGTCCCTCCGGATCGCGGTAGCCGGCCCGGCAGCCGCGCCGACCGGGACGCCCGGCGCGGGCGTCTTGGGATCCCCGCCTGTGGTGGCCGCCCCAGGCCCCGGCGGACATATCCCCCGCCCGGCAGCGCCGCCATCCGGCCTCGACACCGCGGCCCCGGACCAGCCGCATGCTTTTCTGAATCTCCTCACTCTGGGGATAGGAGCAGTGGGTTCTCTTCTTTTGGCATCACTTGTGGCCCTTGTCTGGATCGGCCGGCGCCGCTCCTAGCCGGTCATCACGGGCTGGCGCAGGCTTCCTGACTGCCCTCGGGCGAACTGACCGCCGCCAGCATCGCGCGAGGCGAGACATCCGGCTGCAGGGCGGAGACCAGCGCCGCGATGAGGCTCACGACGCCCGAGATGAGAAACGCCTCGTGGAGCCCATTCAGGAAGATCATCCGAGCGAGCGGATCCTGGCCCATGCCACCGCCATAGATGAAGACCTTCATCATGACATCCTCAGGGATGCGCGCCAGGACCAGGGGGAAGGCGATCGCGATGCTGAGCATCTGGCCGGTGTTCCCGAGCATCGTTCGAATCCCGGCGGCCGAACCGCGCTGCTCCGGGCGGACACTGCTCATGATCGCATTGGTGTTGGGCGAGTTGAAGAAGCCTGACCCGCCTCCCATAATCGCCATCCAGAGGGCGATCTGCCAGAAGGGTGTTTGATCGGTCACCAATGCCAGCCCGCCCAGCCCGAGGGCCGATGCCAGCAGCCCAATCGTACCCAGGCCGCGTGCCCCATGGTGATCGGAGAGATAACCGCTAATCGGCCCGATCAGCATGAACGCGAGGCCGAACGGGGCCATCATGAGACCCGCCGTCAGAGGATCCTTTCCGTAGGGCCCCTGAAGGAAGAAGATCAGCAGGAACAGCACCGCCCCCCGGGCAATCCCATTCAGGCAGGCGCTGAGGTTGGCGAGCCCGAATAGGCGGTGGCGAAAGAGGCGCAGGTTCATCATCGGATGTGGCGCGCGGAGCTCGATCGGGACGAAGGCAAGCAGGCACGCGATGCCGACGATGAAGAGCACGCGAATGACATCCCACCCCCAGGCGGGGAAGGCGATCAGGCTGAGGGCCATCAGGAAACAGCCGAGCCCGAGCGTGAACGCGAGACTGCCGGGCCAGTCGAAGTGCTGATGGGACGGCAGGCGCACCGGCTCCCGCAGGCGGCGAATGCCCCAGAGGGTCCCGAAGATGCCGAGCGGCACGTTGACCAAGAACACCCACCGCCAGGAGATTGCTGTCAGCAGACCGCCGACAACCGGTCCGAGGACAAACCCCGCCGCCGCGGCGATCTGGTTGACGCCGAGCCCGAGGCCAACCCGCCCGCCCCGAAATGCATCGGTCACGATCGCCGTGCTATTGGTGATGAGAAGAGCACCGCCAATGCCCTGAAGCATCCGGAAGGCGAGCACGTCCAGTCCGTGAAGCTCGGGTCGAGCGAGCCCGGCCAGAAGGGACCCAATGGTGAAGATAGCGAAGCCAGCATTGTACAGGCGCTTCCGTCCAATCATGTCGGCCAGGCGGCCAATCACCGGCACGAACGTGGTGGTGATGAGGAGATAGCCGAGCAGAAGCCACATGATGGTGAGAAAGCTCGCGCGCAGCTGTACCAGCATATCGGGCAAGGCGATGAGAAGCGCGGAGCTCTGAATGGTGGCCAGCAAGGCCCCCAGCGTTGTCACCGATAGGGCAACCCATTCGTACCCGTCGGCAGGATCGGCGACCGGTTCGATCGAACGGCCTGGACGCATGACCATCTTCCTCTCGCATCCCCTTCCTGAGAAGCAATGTCCCACCTTCATCCCCTCGCCAGCCGACCAGCGAGCCAGCACAGTGGCCCGGGAGTCGACCAGGTCCGGAGGGGAGATGGATTCATCCCGGGCAGGCCAGGGCGCCGGGGAACCGTCAGGACCGTCCGGTCGTGGTACTGCTCGGCGCAGATACGGCCGCCGAACTGCCGGACGGATCAGGCTGACGGTCGAGTTCGTGAGCGAGAAGCGCCTGCAACCGAGCGAGTCGTGCCTGCTCCTCGACACGAATCGTCTCGATCTGGGCAAGCTTCCGCGATATGATCGCCAGCCGACGCTCGGCGAGGTCAATCGCCTGGCGAAGAGCCCGGATCCGGTCCATCGGATCGGAGGTGCGCGCGAACTGATCACGGAGCTGGGCCCGCAGATCGTCGGTCTCGAGCAGCTCCCGGATCTCGGCAAGCGAGAACCCGATAACCTCACGCAGCCGTTTGATCTCGTGCAAGCGCTGGATGTCGCTCGCGTCGAATAGACGATCCGCTCCTTTCACCCGGACCGCCGGGCGCAGTAGCCCCATCTCTTCATAGTATCGAATGGCCCGAGGCGTCAGGCCGGTCTCGCGTGCGACCACCCCAATCGGCTTCAGCTCACCCTGAGACTCCTCGGCCACGCAGGCCACCTCACGATCCTTCACTTCCCAGGACAGTATCCTCGAATTTGACGTGCACGTCAAGTTTGTCCGTTCACGTCAGAGACGAGATTACGGACGGTTCCTGAGGGTCGGGCCGGACGTGAATGGTGCTCGCGGTGCGGCCCGGTGAGCGCGGTAGAGGAGGACGTCCAGGATGGTTGCCCCGAGTGCCGCGATGCCGATCCCCATCGTCCGCCAGCCGCGCGCACCGGCCCGCCAGGCAAGCCCGACGGCCAGCAGGTCAGCAGCATCGGCGAGCGCGCGGGCGAGAATCCAGGGAGCAACCCGGCCCGCATGAATCGTGGCCGAGACAATGCCAAGGCCGTTGATCGCATCGCGCGCGCCAACCGATCGGACAATGATCCCCACGATCGGTGAGGCCGGGGCAGGTACACCGAACAGGCGCGCAACTGCACTCGGCACGAGGTAAGGAACGATCCCGACCCCGACTGTCCCAATCCCCAGGCCCAGCGTGGCACGGTAAAGGCGCTCGCCGGTTAGTCGCGGCAATCGCATGGCGTTCCCTCTCACCACTCAACCGTCTCCCCGGGCACGCTCGGCCAGGACGATCGCCCCGTAGAGACCGGCCTTCTGGCCGAGCGCCGAGGGAACCAGATACTCATCGATCCGTTCACTCAGCTCCGGCACCTCCAGATAGCCGTTCAGCACCTCAACGAGCTTGCGCCGGATGCGGGGCAGCAGGGTTGCCTGGCGCATCACCCCACCCCCCAGAATGACGCGCCGGGGTGAAAGGGTGAGCACGAGGCCGCTAATCCCGTGGGCCAGATACCACGCCGCGAGGTCCCAGACCGGGTCATCCGCAGGGATCTCGGGAACCGGCCGACCGCACCGCGCCGCCAGCGCCGGCCCGGAGGCCATCCCTTCGAGACAGCGCCCGTGGAACGAGCAGATCCCGGGAAACGTGTCGCCCGCGTAGGTCGGTACTGGCAAGTGGCCCATCTCCGGGTGGATCAAACCGTGGATCGGCGCCCCGTTGACCAACGCTCCTCCGCCGATGCCCGTGCCGATCGTGAGGTACAGGACCGGGTCCAGCCCTCGGGCCGCGCCCCAGCGCGCCTCGCCAAGCACTGCCCCGTTCACATCGGTATCCCAGGCAATAGGAACACCAAGGCGCCGCGCAAGCGGACCGAGGATGCGCGCCCCGGACCACTCCGGCTTGGTCGTCTTGAGCACGCATCCGTACGTCTCCGAACGGGGATCGAGGTCAATCGGCCCGAACGTCGCGACCCCCACGGACACCAGGCGCACCCCAGGGCGGGGCCGCCGCAGGAACTCGATGACCGCCCCGATCGTCTCGGTCGGCGTTGTCGTCGGAATTGTGACCTCATCAACGATGTCGTCGGGGCTCGTGCCCACCAGGCAGACAAACTTGGTCCCGCCGCCTTCCACGGCACCATACACATCCCGCTCTCCCACGGTCATTCCTCCTCCCCTGCCGTCACCGGCCGATTATAACGCGACCCGAACGCCATTCCACGGGCCGGCCGAGCCCGGTTGCGCTATAATACGCCCGGCTGCTCGCTCCATCAGCACACTGGTGAGCGAACGGCTGTTCTGGACAACCAGCGCGAGCAACGTATACTAATCAGCACAGTGGACCGGCTGGATCGGCGGAGGGAAGACTGTGCGTTGCCGCTTCGTGCACTTCGGCGACGTTCACCTGGGAACCCAGCAATATGACTGCCCGGAACGCCTGATTGACTTCGGACGTGCCTGGATGCATGCGTGCCGCTACGTGGCCGAGACACGGCCGGACTTCGCCATCTGCGCGGGTGATCTGTTCAATCGCTTCTCGATCAATCCGATTACCTTCGATCAGGCCTACGCCGGCTTGAGCCTCATCCGCGAGGCCGGGGTTCCGATCGTTGATATCGAGGGCAACCACGACCGGGCGCGGTACGGTGAGGCTCGCAGCTGGATCGACAGTCTGGCCGATCAGGGCCTCCTGACCCACCTTGATCTCGAGATCAGCGCCGAGGGTGTCCGCCTGGTGCCGGTCCGGCCGGGACGCTTCTCCGGCAGCATGGTCGAGTGGAGTGGCTGCCGGATCATCGGCGCACGCTTCCTCGGAGCCTCGACCGAGCGGGTTCTCCGGGAGCTCCAGCGGTCTCTTGCGGAACTCCCCAAGGACGGCGCGTTTACTATCCTGGTCCTCCACGCAGGCATCACCGGGGTCGTACCGCGCGTGAACGCCGAGCTGACAACCCAGGCGATCGAGCCGCTCCGCGAGTGGGTGGACTACCTGGCCCTCGGGCATCTGCACAAGCACTACGCCCAGGGGAACTTCGCCTACAACGGCGGCAGCCTGGAGACCTGGGCGCTGAACGAGTGGGGATGGGAGCGCGGCCTCCTCGAGGTCCAGATCGATACCAGCCAGCCCCAGCCGGTCTCCTACCGGCTGATCGACGTGCCCCGGCGGCCTTTCGTCATCTTGCGCATCGATACGGGCTCCTTCGATCATCCGCGAGCCCTCTTGCGTCACTGCTGGGAGCGGCTGGAACTCGCGCGGGACAGCCTCGACGACGAGCGCCCGGTCGTCTTCGTCGTGCTGGAAGGCCGCCTGCGCTTCGACCAGCGCGACCTCCGGATCGACGACCTCGAGCGCGCCTGCCGCGAAGTGATGGATCCGCTGGTCGCGATCGTTCGCGAGGAATACGACCTTCGCGACTTCCCGACCGAGGGCGACTTCGGCGGCGACACACCGGTCGATCGCACGACCCTGGAAAAGGCCGTCATCCAGGCGCGGCTAGCCCAGGATGAGCGCTACGCGCCGCGTGCCGCCCAGCTCGCCGCTCTGGCCATCGAGCTAAAGGAGCGCGCCCTGCAGGGCGCCAGCGGGACAGATCTGCTCCAGACCTTCCGCACGACCCTCGGCCGTCTCGCTGCCCCTCCGCCGGCGCTCGCGAGCGCGGATGGCCTTTCGGAGGGGAACCGGTGATCATCCACGAGGTTCGGCTCGAGAATGTGAAATCCTACGGCAGTCCCGCCGAGACGATCCGGTTCCACCGCGGGGTGAACGCGATCTGCGGCCCGAACGGCGCGGGCAAGTCGACGATCCTGGAGGCGATCGGCTGTGCCCTCTTCCAGCATCTCCCCTATCAGCAGGCGGAGTTCGTGCGCGAGGGCGAGACTGAGGGCACGATCACCGTGGTCGTCGAATCGCAGGTCGATCAGCGCATCTATGAGGTCGTTCGGCGCATCGGACGGCGCACGGCGTACTACGTCTACGATCCTGACATCTGCCAGCAGGTCGCCTCCGGCCACCAGGATGTCGAGCGCTGGCTCCACCAGCACCTGCGCATCGACGAGGGAACCGATCTCCGCACCCTGTTCCTTGACTCAGTCGGGCCTCCTCAGGGAACCCTCACGGCGGCGTTCCTGGAATCGCCACAGCAGCGCCGGACGAAGTTTAATCGTCTCCTCCGCGTGGATGAGTATGGGACAGCCTTCGAGAAACTGGCCGCGCTGGATACCGCGCTCAAGCAGGAGATCCAGAATCTGGACGTCGAGATCGCACGCCTGGAGGCGCTGACCGGAGATCGACCCCAGATCGAAGCCGAACTCGCTGCGATCCGGGAGCAGAAGGACGAGCTCGTCACCCAGCTCAGGCGTGCCCTGCGCGACAAGGCAGCCGTCCAGGAGGAGCTCAAGCGCCTGACCGAGGCCGAGGAACGGCACCGGGCGGCGGGAGCGAACCTGGACCTAGCCCGGCACCGCCTGGAAGACGCTGAGAAGCGACTCGCGCAGGTCGCGGAGGAGCAGCGCCGCGCCGCCGAGGCCCAGGAGACCTGCGAGCGCACGCGCGCTGGCTACGAACGATACTGCCAGATCCTGGACGCCCTCCGGGCCCTCGAGCACGAGCAGGCAGAACGCGATCGTCTCGCCCGGGAGCGGCATCAGATCGAGCTCGATCTGGAAGGGGTCCGGCGCGAGATCCAGCATCAGGAGCGCGAGCTTGCGCGCCTTGCCCGGTTTGCCGAGGAGTTGGCTGTGCTCGAGCGGCTGATTCCGGAACAGGAGGCCGCCGAGAAGGCTCTGGAGCGTGCCCGCCAGGCCCGATCGGAGAGTGCGGCCCTGCAGAAGAGCCTTCCAGACCTCGAGGCACACTGCGCGCGAGCACGCCAGCGGCTGGCCGAGGTCGCGGCGCGGATCACAGCGATCGAGGAGCTCCGCACGATCGCCGCCGCGCTCCCGGACCGGCAGGCGCGGTACCAGGAGATCGCCGACCAGTTAACGGCGGTGAACCAGGCTGAGGGACGGCTGCGGACCCTGCAGGACATGATCAGGAGCGATCAGGAGCGCGTCGCTCGCCTTCGACAGGACAGCGCCACGCTCGACCGGCAGATCGCCGAGATCAGCGCGCTGGAACCGAAGGCAGCGCTCGCACCGGCCCTGGAGGAGCGCCATCGTGCGCTGGCCGATGAGCTGGCCGGTGCTCGCTCACGGCTCGCCCAGGCACGGGCGAGCCGTGAGCAGGTGACTGGCGGTCTGTGTCCGTTCCTCCGGGAGCCGTGTCGCAACCTGCGCCCCGGCATCACCCTCGAGGTCTACTTCGACGAGGAGATCGAACACTGGGCGGGCGAGCTGAGCCGCTTGGAAGATGCCCTGCAGGTAGTTGAGGGATCGCTTGCGGAGGCAAAAACCGCCGAGGCCCGGACTGCGCTCCTTCCCGACCTACATAATCAGCGCGTCCGATTAGACAGCGAGATCGAGGATGCCGAGCGGCGCTTGGCGGAGAACCGTCAGTCACTGGCAGAAGTCGCAGAGCTCGCTGGCCGTCGGGGCCAGATCGAGCAGGCCGCGCAGGAGGCGCGCGTCCTCCTGCGGGAGTCCGAGGAAGCCGTGCGAGAGGTCGCGCGCCTGCCCGAACTCCAGGCCGACCGCGACGCGGCGCACGCGGACCTCGCGGCGACCGAGGGGCAGATCACCCGAGTGCGCGAGCGTCTGGAGGAGCTCGCGGTGATCGCGGCCGATCTGCCCGCAGCGGTTGAGAAGCTCAACGCGCTCCGCAGTCCGCGCGAGCGAGCCGCTGCCCTGAAGCGAGACCTCGAAGAGCGGCCCGCAGTCGAAGAGGCCCACGAAGCCGCGTGTGCTCGCGAGCAGCGGCTCGCCGCGCGCCTGGCCGAGGTCGACCGCGCCCTGGAGCCGTACCGCGGCCTCGATGAGCGCCTGCGGGAGTTGCGCAGCGAGCGCGACCGCTGCCGCGATGATCACGATGCCCACGTCGCGGCACGGCCTCTGGCCGAGACCCTCGCGGTCTGGACGGCCAGGCGCGAGCAGGGGGAGGCCGAGGTCGCCGCAGCAGCGGCCGCAGTACGCGATGCGCAGACGGTGTTCGCGGAAGCTAGCCGATCATACGATGCCGAGGCTCACGGGCGGGCGCGGGAGCGCGGAGCCGATCTCGAGCGTCAGATCGGCGAGATCGAGGCGCGGCTCGAAAGTGCGGAGAAAGATGAACGGCGCCTCCTGGGAGAGCTTGAACGTGTTCAGGAGATCGAGCGAGCCCTTATGGAGCGGCGGCGTCAGAGAGAGCGAATCGAGGAAGAGCGGCAGCTCGCTGCGGCGCTCCGCGAGGCGATCCGGTCAGCAGGGCCGGAGATCACCCGGCAGATCCTCGGCCGAATCAGCCGGATCGCCAGCCAGATCAACGCTGAGATTCTGAACCGGGCGGGCGTCGAGTTGGAATGGACGACGGAGTACGAGATTATCACCCGACAGAATGGTGAGACGCGCGGATTCGCCCAGCTCTCCGGAGGAGAGCAGATGGCCGCCGCACTCGCCGTACGCCTTGCGATCCTGCGCGATCTGAGTAATATCCGGATCGCCTTCCTCGACGAGCCCACCGCCCACCTGGACCAGGAGCGGCGCTCCAACCTTGGCGATCAGGTTCAGCGGCTTCACGGCTTCGACCAGCTGGTCGTCATCAGTCACGACGACACGTTCGACGGCCTGTTCAGCCACGTGATCCGGCTGACCCGCGAAAACGGGCGGTCGCGCGTCCTCAACGAGGAGTGACCGATGCTCTATCCGGCTCGAGTCGTCGAAAGGCTCGCGGCCAGCGCCGAACGTTTCCGGGCCTTTGCCGAGTACGAAGTCGCCGCCTTTCGCGCCTTCGATCAGACGATTACCCTGCTCGAGGGACTGGACCGCGAGGCGATCATCGCCCGTTTGAGGACCGATGAACACCCCGGCGCGCTTCCTGGGGAAGAGTGGGAACATCCTGGCAGCCTGATCGTGCCCTTTGGGGAGGTCTTTCCACACCACCGCGCGGCCCGTCAGTGGGCCCTTCAGCAGATCGCAGGAATCACGACGGTGGCAGTTGATGGGAGCGAGATCAAGCCAACCAAGGACTACTCCATCCCTATTGCGGCGGTCCAGGTGGCCTGGTTCGAGAATCCCCATCGTGCGGATAGGCGGTACATCAAGGATGTCCGCTTCGATATCGTGCCGCCGGATGAGCTCGGCGGTGAGGTCGCTGATGGGTTCGGAACGGCCGACCAGCAACTCGCCCTCCGCCGCTTCCGTTCCGAGATCGACGCCGCGATTGAACGCATCCGGGCTCTGGCCCATCACAGTCGGGAGGAGCGCCCGCCGGTGGTATTTTTCGATGGCAGCCTGGTCGTGAGCTTCGCCGCGGGCATGCTCGAGGAGTACGGCACGCGGTACATCGAGGCAATCTGCCGCCTTGTGGCCGAATCCGAGGCGGCCAGAATCCCGATCGTCGGCTATGTCGATACCTCGCTGGCCAAGGACCTGACAACCATGCTGGCCGTGATTGGCGGTCTATCGCGCGCCCAGCGCATACCGGACAGCCGTCTGATCGATCACCGTCTCAGCTGGGGCGATCGGACCCGGGCGCTCGTCTGCGCCCGGGATGATGTCCTCGTCCGCTACCGGGATCACACCGGCCGGGACTACTCGCGTGAGATCTGCTTCGTGTACCTGAAGACTAGTCAGTTCGCCCCGCCTGCGCGGCTCGACATCCCGCGCTGGATTATTCGGGCCGGCCTGCTCGACCATGTCGTGGACGTCGTCCGCGCCGAGGTGATCGTCGGCAACGGCTATCCGTACTGTATCGAAACGGCGGACGCGTGCGCCGTGCTCAGCGCCCGTGATCGCGAGCGCTTCTATCGGCTTCTTCAAGACTTTACCGCACGGCAGGGCATCGCCCTGCGCATCGTGCCCAA
>DATGMJ010000262.1:0-3061 GCA_035293685.1 Chloroflexota bacterium
CGCGGTGAAGCACTTGCAGGCTGCTGGCTGGCGTCTCGATCGCATTCGCACATTCTTCGAGCAGAACTCGCTGGCGGTGATCAGGCACGTAGTCGAGACCGGACGCGTACCTGCCGAAGAGGATCCACCGAATGAACCGACAGTCGGCGTGAAAGATCCCGAGACCGAAGAGCTGCGTCGCTACCGCCTCGCGCCGGGCATCGAGTTGCTGGTCTCGTCCACGGCAGATGCCGAAGATCGCCTGACGATCGAGCGCTCGATCCCCCTGATCGCCGGGCTCTTCCGGAGCCGTCAGAACGGGCATCAATCAGCGCTCATATCCCGACCGGATCCCCGCTAGTACCGCCCGGGCTGACCGCAGGATTCACCGCAGGCTGGATGTCTAGGAGATGATCCGAGCAACCGCCTTCCGCCACCCCTCATACAGCGCTGATCGACGATCGGGAGGCATCGCTGGCTCGAAGCGACGCTCGAGTTGCCATCGCCGGGCAAGCTCGTCGGTGGACTGCCATACGCCCGCGGCGAGACCGGCCAGGTAGGCCGCGCCGAGGGCGGTAGTCTCGGTCACGCGTGGCCGGAGGACCGGGATGCCGAGCAGATCCGCTTGGAACTGGGCGAGGAGATCGTTTGCGGCCGCGCCGCCGTCGATACGGAGCTCGCGCGCTGGTCGGCCGGCGTCGGCGCTCATGGCATCGACCACATCGCGTGTTTGGTAGGCGATGGACTCGAGCGTAGCCCGGGCGATGTGCGCCCGGCTGGTTCCCCGGGTCAGCCCGAGAATCGCGCCCCGGGCCTCGGGGCGCCAGTAAGGCGCTCCGAGGCCGGTGAAGGCTGGGACCAGGTACACCCCCTCGCTGTCTGGCACCTGGCGGGCCAGATCTTCGATCTCGCTCGCCTGGCGAATCAGCCCCAATTGATCACGGAGCCATTGAACCGCCGCTCCGGCGACAAAAATACTGCCTTCCAGGGCATATACCAGCGAACCATCGCGACCGCAGGCGAGGGTCGTCAATAGGCCCGTGCGCGACCGTACCGGTTCTGTCCCCGTGTTCATGAGGAGGAAGGCGCCCGTGCCCCAGGTGCACTTCACCATGCCCGGCTCGAAGCACGCCTGACCGAAGAGGGCCGCCTGCTGATCACCCGCAACACCGTGGATCGGAATGCCCGCGGGAATCTCCGATCCATCCGGAAGCACAACCCGACTCGTATACGCGAAGAGCGAGGCCGACGGTCGGACCTCCGGCAGGATTGCCGCCGGGATGTCAAGCTGCTCCAGGAGGAACGGATCCCAGCTCAGCTCGTCGATGTTGTACAGCATCGTGCGCGACGCGTTCGAGTAATCAGTTCGGTGAGCGGCGCCGCCCGATAGCTTCCAGATAAGCCAGCTGTCGACGGTCCCGAAGCGTACCGCCCCGCGTCGCGCACGATCCGCAAGCTCCGCATCGCTATTCAGAAGCCACCGCACCTTGGTTGCCGAGAAGTAGGGGTCCACGACCAAACCGGTGCGCCGCATGATCTCCGGCTCCAGACCGCGCGCCCGGAGGTCAGCGCACAGATCGGCGGTGCGGCGGCATTGCCAGACAATCGCTGGCGCCACCGGCCGGGACGACCCGGCGTCCCAGAGAATGGTTGTCTCGCGCTGATTGGTAATGCCGATCGTGAGAATCCTCTTCCGCGGAATCGGCCGCAGCGCGTCCGCGACAGCGGCGAGGCTTTGCTCCCAGAGGTGCTCGGCATCCTGCTCGATCCAACCCGGTCGTGGGTACCGGCAGCTGACCTCACGGTATCCGCGGCTGATAATCGCTCCGCTGTCATCCACCACCATGGCCGTCGTACCGGTAGTCCCCTGATCAATCGCCAGAATCAGTGAACGCGATTCCACGCCTGACCTCACTCAACGCAATCGGGAATAATCTCACCGCGTGCGTAGGCGGCCAGGAAGGCCTCGACGATCACCGGATCGAGCTGACTGCCGGCAGCACGTCGAAGCTCGGCCAGGGCATCCTCCACCGGGAGAGCCTGCCGATACGGACGGCTGGTCGTCATCGCATCGAAGGCATCGGCAACGGCGATCAAACGGCCGCCGATCGGGATCGCCTCTCCGCGCAGGCCGTCCGGATAGCCAGTGCCATCGTACCGCTCGTGGTGATGACGGACGTATGGGATAACCGGGCGGAGGAAGGTAATCCCTTCGAGAATGCGCGCCCCGATGACCGGATGCTCGCGCATGTGAGCCCACTCCTCCGCGGTCAGCGGCCCCTCCTTGCAGAGGATAGCGTCGCGAATGCCGATCTTGCCGATATCGTGCAGAATAGCGCCCATCTCGGCGATATTCAGATCCTCCCGGGACCAGTTCAGGGCACGGCCGAGCGCGATAGTATAGCGGGTCACCCGCTCGAGATGCCCGCCGGTGTAGGGATCACGGGCCTCGACCGCAGCGGCGAGCATGTGGATCGTCTCGAGATAAGCGCGCTGGAGCTCCTGCCGACGCTCCCGCTCCGCCTGGAACGCGATGCGGAGATCGGTCGCGTATTTCATGAGCTGGGCCTGGGCTTCTGCGAGGCGAGCCCGGCCAGCGCGCTCGCTTTTGTAGAGGTGCTGAAGCTCGGTCGCGTAGATGAGCGCCTGCTCCTGCCAGTAGGCCACTGAGGCGAGCGGATCAGCAGTCGTGCCGTCTGCCGTCATCGGGTCGGTGTGGGCCTCGCCCGGCAACTGGTCGTTCATCGGTCCCCCGGCGAGTGATGCTACGACAGGAAGGGGTGCTTGTCAAAGGGGCAAGCGCACGCTGTCACCTGCCGCAACCCCGGGTGACCGTAGCGGCACCCGCTGACCCGTTGCGGGAACGTACAGGCCGATCTCAAGATAGGCGGCCCCGCCCGGCTGACCAGACGGAAACGCGTGCGGATCGAGGACGACTTCGCCGGGCTTCCAGGTTGAGGTGGGCATGTCTCCGCCGGCTGGCTCGCTGTCGGCGCCGCTGAGAAAGCGCCCGGTCCGATCAAGGAGATGGACAAACACGGTGTACTCCCGATCAATGGGGCGATCGGTCAGCCAGTGCAGG
>DATGMJ010000263.1:0-4396 GCA_035293685.1 Chloroflexota bacterium
ACCTCTGGATCAGAGACAACCTGCCGCCAGTCGGTCGTGTAGCGTGCGAAGCCGTAACGGCGCGCGGCCTCGGCCACCGCCTGCTCTGACCGGCCGGCGATGGTCACGAGGCGGGGAATCGCCGCGGGCGGCCAGAAGATGTATGGAAGCTTCTTGTACGCGTTGGCGTGGGCCTTGCCCATGAATGCGTAACCGAGCATGCCGACGCCGATCGTAGGGATTTCACCAGATGGCCCTTTGGCCTCTCCCATCGTCACGAAGCCAACCTGATCCGACATGGACATGCCCCCTTACCCGACGATTGTTACCACGCCTGTGCTGATCATGCGAGACGAACGCGCCGATGGCCCGCGCATGCAGCGAGTAGCGCCTCGAAATTCTACGCCAGAACCGCGCTGTGTCAAGATCAGGCGCCCGGGCGTCTGGTGGATAGGCTGCCGTGTCTCGCTGATCGCAGCGGAAGCGCTCGTGCGACCGTTGACCGGCCGTGTGGATACATGGTATATTCCATTGTGGGCGTCTGAACGGCGGTTCGCTCGGTCAGACGCCGTGCTTGCATCTAGCCCCCGATCAAGGGGGAGTATGTAGACCACGGAGAGGTGGATACCTATTAGCAGAGATCTGCGCGTTAACGAACGCATTCGCGCCCGCGAGGTCCGAGTCATCGGCGAAAACGGTGAGCAATTCGGCGTTCTCCCCCTTTACGAGGCCCTGAGGCTTGCCCAGGAGCATAATCTCGATCTGGTCGAGGTTGCCCCGACCGCTGTTCCCCCGGTTTGTCGCCTTCTCGATTACGGCCGATACAAGTTCGAGCAGGAGAAGAAGGAGCGTGATGCCCGGCGCAATCAGAAGGTTGCCCTTCTCAAAGAGGTGCGCATGGGCCCCTCGACTGACGAGCACGATCTGATCTTCAAGAGCAAGGCGATCCAGCGGTTCCTCGAGGAAGGCGACAAGGTCAAGGTCACCGTTCGCTTTCGGGGACGGCAGATGGCCCATCCCCAGTTGGGACGACAGGTCCTCGACTCGGTGCTGGCGAAGTTGCAGGGAGTAGCCGTGGTCGAACGACCGCCGGTCGTCGAGGGACGGACGATGTCGATGATCCTGACGGCGGCGCCGGGAAAGGCGGCCACTTCGACATCTGCGGGATCCGCCCCGAAAACCAGCACAAGCTAATCTGCCTTCTACGACGCGGCCGCGGACTCGTCTGGGGGGGCCTGTCCGTGTTCATCCTCGGCGGCTGGGGCGTTCGATGAAGGAACAGCCCGCTCATGGCGTCCGGGGATGATGTAGACCCCGGTGACTGCCTTGGCCAGGATCCCCGGTGCCAGCTCCAGTCCAACGCGTCCCTCGCGTACGAGATCGGCCAGCACCCGCGCGGCCTCAGATGGCAGTCCCACGTACACGCGGCCATCCGGCACGACCATCACCGTGACGTCGTCACCGGCCGTCAGATTAAAGCGGCGTCGAATATCGGGGATGCTGACGTACGATCGGCTCCGGATGAACCAGAGGAGACTGCTCTTGCTGAGGCGCTTCTTGGGCACGGCCTACCCCTATCCCCGATATCGGAACGGGCGCGAGGCGTGTCCGCGGTGCTAGAGGACCGGTCACCTGGCGAGGCTTCTCGCCGCTTGCCAGCGGTGCGAGCCTGGCTCAGCGCCAGCCGGGGCCGTTGAAGGGCCGGCGATGACGCCAGTTATCCCACCACCTCTTCAGCTCTGACCAGAGGTCATTCCTGGGGAGGTCGAATGCCTGTCCTCTCCAGCTCCGGGGCCGATAGGAGTTCCGCCGGCTTATGGATAGGGCCAGGCCTGTCACGAGCAGGACCAGCGCCAGCAGGCTCGTCAGAAAACCCAGTTGAGGAATGACCGCACGGACCAGATAACCTGCGAACGCGACGATCATTCCGAGGACTAGCAAGCGAGTAGGCGAGAGATCAGCAGTGTAGCGCCGCCACGCCGAAGCGAGGTGGCTCATCCAGCCCGAGGAGCGAGAATATCCTCTCGGTGCCGAGAATGATGCCTTACGGAGGATCTCTTCGATTTCCCGTTCGTACTTCTCTGGCACCTCGCCCGTCGCCTCCTGGTTATCATTGTACGCGCCTGGCTGGTCTGCCGTCAACGGCTGGATCTATCGCGATGCACGCCCTCAATGTACAATAGCGTGCATCCGCGCCATTGCGCGCGGCCGGCATCCCGCCCGCCCGTGTGCTCGCTCCTGGAGACGTGAGCTGTCCGCAGAAGGGGAGGCGCCGTCATCTCCCGGCCGCGCGCGGGTAGGTTCTTCCAGGGCCATGCGTAGCCGTCTGGTTGATCTGGCGAGTATCCTTGCCGCTCTGTTGATCGGATATGGAGGGATCGGCCTGGTCTCGCGACTGGGCTGGGATCGCCCGTTCCGCGCCGCCTCGCCTGTTCCGGTCGCCCCGACCCCGACCGTTGCTCCTGCCGTCACCTTCACACCGGTGCCGTCAGTAACGGTTGGCGCGGCCGCTGTTCCTTCTCCGTCCTCTGCACCGCTCGGCCCAACAGTGACGCCGCGGGCCACCGCCAGTCCCCCGTCTCCCAGCCCGACGCCAACTCCGGTCATCTACGTCGTCCAGGCTGGCGACTCGCTCGAAGGGATCGCCCAGCGGTTCAAGGTCACGGTCGATGCGATCAGCCAAGCGAATCACCTGGCCGACCCGAACCGGATCGCCGAGGGGCAGCGGCTTGTTATCCCTTCCGGGCACTAAGATGTAATAATATGGAGTGGCGGCCTTATGTTCGTGCCGCGCGAGGGAGGCGGCAGTGCTCTTGCCTTTCCCGCAGTGATCGGCGCGGCCGGTGAGTGAGGCGGCTTCTAACCCACTCGTGGAGGGAAGCGAGCGTGCGAGTCTTAGTGCGTCTCTTCGCCCGACATCGCGAGGCAGTCGGTGTTGACCGCCTCGTGGTGGAGCTTCCCACGGGAGCGACGGTGGCCACGCTGGCTGCCGAGCTTGCCCGCCGCTATCCGGTCCTCGCGGCTGGCATCGAGGCCGTGCGCTTCGCAATCAACCGCCAGTACGCGGCCACGACGACGCCGCTGAGCGATGGCGATGAGGTGGCCGTGATCCCTCCGGTCGCCGGGGGTGGGGAGGCAGAGGCGCGTATCGCTCCCGAGCGACCCTTTCAGGTTGTGGACCATCCCATCGACCCGGCCGAGGTCGTGCGCCGGGTCGAGCATCCGGGGAACGGGGCGATCTGCGTTTTCTTCGGGGTGGTCCGGAATCGCGCCTTGAGCGGACGGGCGACCAGCTTTCTGGAATACGAGGCGTATCCCGAGATGGCCGAGGCCAAGATGGCCGAGATCGCCGCGGAGATCCAGGCGCGCTGGGGTATTGAGCGCATCGCGATCACCCACCGCGTGGGACGCCTGGCGGTCGGGGAGCCGAGTGTCATCATCGCGGTGGGCAGTGCCCACCGGCGTGAGGCGTTCGAGGCGTGCCGCTACGCGATTGACCGCCTCAAGGAGGAGGTTCCGATCTGGAAGAAGGAGATCGGTCCGGACGGGGAGGCGTGGGTCGAATAGCTGAACAGCCGCCGCGCGGAGAGACTTGACATCTGCTTCGCGGCGCGTATACTGATGAGCAAGTTCATCGCGTACAGACAGTGAACGGGACGAGTAGGCGCTCAGGCGAGGCCCAGAGAGTCGGGGTAGGTGGGAGCCGATGCCTGCGCGGGCGCTGAATGGACCCGGGAGTCGTCGTCCGAAAGGGTAAAGGGACGCTTCCCGAGTAGGTGCGACCGGAGATTCCGCCGTTACAAGGAATCGGGTATCGGTTAGTCCACTTCCGTAGCAGAAGGAAGGGGCGCCTGTATCCGTAAAAAGTGGGCCGCGGCTGCGGCCAAGTGGGGTGGCACCACGGACCTCCGTCCCCTGGTGGGACGGAGGTTTTTTGTTGCCCCGGCGACAGGAGGGGGGGAATGTATACGCCAACACGCGACTTTGTCGTCAGCTATCGCGGTCCTGGGAACATGGTGCCGGTGTACCGCGCGATCCTGGCCGATCTCGAGACACCGGTGTCGGCGTACCTCAAGACGACCAGGGGAAAAGGGAGCTTCCTGCTGGAGAGTGTCGAGGGCGGAGAGCGCCTTGCGCGCTACTCCTTTCTCGGGACCTCGCCGTATCTGATCGTCGAGTTCGATCACGGTGAAGCGGTCCTGATGCGGGACGGCGCGGTAGAGCGCATCCGCGTCAATCATCCACTCGCAGTTGTTCGGGAGGAACTCGGACGGTTCAAGCCGGTGGAGGTGCCGGGGCTCCCCCGTTTCGTCGGTGGAGCGGTCGGCTATCTGTCCTACGAGTGCGCTCGCTACTTCGAGCGGCTACCGTGTCCGGCGGGTGCCGGGCTGGGATTGCCGGAGGCCGTCTTTTTCTT
>DATGMJ010000264.1:0-15375 GCA_035293685.1 Chloroflexota bacterium
TCGATCCTGAAGGCCAATCCGAGCGCCGAGCCGCTCCTGAATATCGGCCTGAGCGGCGGTCCCCTCGATGAGATGTACGATGTGGCGACCAACCTCATGGCACCGGCACTCCAGGAGGTGCCGGGGGTTGCATCGGTCACCGTTCAGGGAGGCCTGGTTCCCCAGATCAACGTGGTGCTGGATCCTCACGCCATGGAGGCCTACGGGATCTCGGTTCAGCAGGTCACCCAGGCGATCCAGGCCCAGAATCTCAGCGTCCCCGGCGGCACCACCACCGAAGGGGGGCAGAACTGGACGGTTCGCACGAATGCCTACTTCCAGACCGTCGATGACCTCCGCAACCTCGTCGTGCAGTCGCGGACGAACGGTCTGCCGCTCACCCTGGGCCAGATCGCCAAGGTGAGCCAGGGATACGCACCGATTACCCAGCAGACCCACTTGAACGGCAAGGATGCGGTGGTCCTCGTAGTCACCGCCCAGAGCGGGGCGAACGTCGTCGAGGTCGACAATGCGGTGAAGGCGCGCCTGGCTCAGCTCAGCCGCCAGCTCCCGCCCGGTCTGCGGACTGACATCGTCAATGATTCAACGATCTATACCCACGAGTCGATCCAGGCAGTGGAAGACGACCTCGCTCTGGCGATCCTGCTCCCCGCCATCGTGCTCCTGCTCTTCCTGCACCGACCGCGCAACATGATCATCGTCATTCTCGCCATCCCGATCTCCCTCATCTCGACCTTCACGGTCATGTACTTCCTCGGGTTCAGCCTGGATCTGATCTCTCTCCTGGCTCTCTCCCTCCTGACCGGCATTCTGGTCGACGATTCGATCGTGGTGCTTGAGAACATCAACCGGCACCTCTCGATGGGCAAGAACCCGGTCCAGGCCGCCTTAGACGGCCGGATGGAGATCGGCCTGGCCGCGGTGGCGATCACTCTGACCGACGTTGTCGTCTACGGCCCGATCGCCTTTACCCAGGGGCTCGTTGGCGAGGTCTTCCGTGAGTTTGGCCTGACGATTGTCACGGCCACCCTGTTCTCGCTGTTCGTCTCCTTCACCGTCACGCCGCTCCTGGCATCACGCTGGCTGAAGGAGCCGCTCGACGAGGAGCGGCTCGAGGTACGCGAGGGCGCGGGGCTCTGGCAGCGCTTTACCGTATGGTGGGAACGCGAGTATGGGCGGCTCCGCGAGGCTTACGGCCGACTGCTCCAGGCGGCTCTCCGACGGCGGCCATTCATTATCCTGATCGGCGTTGCCGCGCTCGCCCTGAGCATTGGCTTCATCCCACTCGGCTGGCTGGGCACCGAGTTTACCCCGCAGGAGGACAATTCTCAATTCTCGGTGAACATCACCCTGCCCAACGGAACCCCGCTCAGCCGCACCATCGCCGTAGTTGACGGCCTTGATGAGCAGATCCGGGCGATGGAAGGGATCCGGCAATCGTACGCGACCGCTGGCTCGCGCGGCGGCTTCTTCGGCGGCGCGGGCACCAACACCGGCCACATCGCTGTCGACCTCCTGCCGGTTGGCCAGCGCCCGCCTATCGACACCTACCTCAACCGCGTGCGCCAGCTCGCCCGGCAGTACCCGGATGCGGTCATCACGACCTCCGTCGCCAATCCTCTGCGCGTCGGCGGATTCCGCGCGGTCGGCGTGGTCCTGCTCGGCCCCGACGTGAATGTCCTGAACCAGCTCGCTTCACAGGTCGCGGCGATTATGCAGGGGCTCCCCGGCGTGGTCGAGGTGCAGAACGAGGCTTCCCAGGCAGTACCAGAGCTCGAGGTGCAGATCGACCGGGCTAAGGCCGCCGAGCTCGGCATCACCGCTCAGCAGATCGGGAACACCGTCGCGACCATGGTTGGCGGCTCCCAGGTCACCAATCTGACCCCGAGCGGCAGTACGATCCTCACCCCAATCGTCCTCAGCGTTGCCAATAGCGCGACAATCACCCCGGCTCAGATCGAGGAGCTTCCACTGACCACGGCGACCGGCGCCGTGGTCCGGCTGGGGGATGTGGCGAAGGTGGTTCCGACCACTGAGCCAGCCCAGATCAATGACCAGAACCGGACCCTCGAGGTGACGGTCAGCGCGGCGACGTTCGGTGTGCCGCTCGGCACCGTGGCCAGTGAGGTCAGCCGGGCCCTGCAGCAAGTGGTGATGCCGCCTGGCTACTCCTACACCTTCAGTGGATCGGTCCAGCAGCAACAGCAGGTCTTTGCCCCCCTCGAAGGCGCATTCGCCCTGTCGATCCTGCTCGTATATATGCTGACGTCAGCGCTCTACGAATCGCTCCTCTATCCCCTTGCGGTTCTCCTGAGCCTTCCCCTGGCGACGGTTGGCGCCCTGGGTGCTCTGACCCTCACCGGCAACACCCTGAACCTGTACTCCTTCATGGGCCTGATCATGCTGATGGGGCTTGTCGCTAAAAACGCGATCCTGCTGGTCGACTACACGAACACCCTGCGGGACCGCGGCTACAAGCGGAATGAAGCGCTGATCGAATCCGGCCGGACGCGGCTCCGGCCAATCCTTATGACTACCTGCACCATGGTCTTCGCGATGCTCCCGCTCGCAGTGAAGATCGGCACGGGCTCGGAGGAACGGTCGCCCATGGCGACGGTGCTTGTCGGCGGCCTCATCACCTCGACCCTGCTGACGCTGGTGTTCGTCCCCGTGATGTATACCTACCTTGACGACTTCGGCCACTGGCTCGAAAAGCTGGGACTGACCACTATGCGGTGGGAGAGCCTCCGACCGCTACCGGCCCTTGCGACACAGCCCGTGGAGATGGGCCCGCTTGCCCGCCCCACAACCGACGGCGATACAACCCCGGTTGGACATCCGCCGGTTGCCGAGAGCACGGGGAGCGCCCCACCGACGTCAACAGGATAAGAATACCCGCGGCGCGAGCATTCGCCTCCCTCTTCGCCGCGACGCCAGGCATCGCCGGAGGATGCCTGGCGTCGTTCTTTACCCGCGCACCCCTGCTCGATAGGGTCCGCGACAGCGCCCAAGCCAGGCGCGGGGCGTCACGGAGGAGACCAAAGCGCTCCACCGCAGTAGCAAGGTACTCCCTCAGGAGCTGCCAGGGGTCTGAGCACCATGTCGACGACATTAATCGCTCCGCTGCCGCACTCGCGTGCTGGAGATCCCGGGGAAAGCGGTGTAGACTGCTCCTACCCGGCGCGGGGGCATAATCATCGGCGCATGGTGAGGTAGACGATGAAAGTTCTCCTGGTGGGCGGATCCGGCCACGTTGGCTCGTTTATCACGCCGTACCTGCAGCGACACCACACCCTGCGGGTCCTGGACCTTCGTCCCCCGCGTCTGGAGGGCATCGAGTACGTCGAAGGATCAGTAACGGACCCGGCTGCGATCCGCCAGGCGCTTGACGGTATCGACACATTTGTCTGGCTCGTGATGAAAAGCGGCCAGGGCGGCATGCTGAAAGACCAGACGATCCCGGTGATCCTGGACAACTACGAGGTGAACACCAAGGGCCTCCATCTGTTTCTCTTCATCGCCCAGGAGATGGGGGTTACCAGGGGGGTCTACACCAGCTCGATGAGTGTTCACTACCGCAATCGAACCTGGTACCCGGCCGAGGAGCTTGTCCCCTATGACACGCCGAGCGTCTACGGACTGACCAAGGGGTTTGGCGAGCTGATCTGCCAGTACTTCGCGCGGTGGTTCGATATGAACCTCATCGCCCTGCGCATTACCGGGCCGCGCACCCGTGCGCAGTGGCTCGAAGAGCGCCGCCATCCGCGGATCTACCCAGATGGTAGCCGCATCTTCGTCACCGATGAGGAAGACCTGGCCGATGCCTACCTTCGGGCACTCGACGCCGTCCAGATCGGGCACGGACGCTTCGACGCCATCTTCATCGCGGGCGATGAGCGGGAGCAGGAGCACAACCTCTCCAAGGCCAGGCGGCTTCTCGGATGGGAGCCGCGCGCGCACCGCCTGATCGCCAGTGGCGAGAGCGAGCCCGGAACGACAGAGAATGGCTCAACACGAGGGGGTGTGACGGGCTGAGCCATCCGGGTCTCTAACAGCCCACGTCGCCTGCGGCGTCACCCGCGGGTGTCACCGGAAGGCGGCGACGTCCCAGCCCGTCTGGAATCGAGAGTAGCATGAAGCGTGCACATGAACAAGATGTGAATTTTGGGCTGCGGCCGCCGCCGTTCCTGTCCACGCGGTACGGCCCGCAGTTGCAAACGCGTCGCGCGACTAATGACGAAAGTACTCCCGCCTGGACGGTCGATGGTATAATCGTGAAGAAATAGATCACGCGCATCCACGGACCACCTCCTCGGGTCCGCAAACGAATCGTTCGTCGCGGCAGCCGGTGGGCAGCGAGTGGAATGATCACTACGCCGCCGGCCGATCTCGGCCGCGACCTTATCTGCACACAGCATTTGATGATACCGGCGACCACGCGGCAGCAGGTCGCCGCATCCTTTTTCAGACAAACAAGGAGACAGATCATGTCGGGGCAGCTAGACGCACGGGAAAGCCATCCAATCACGGCGTTCGGCCGTCGCCAGCTCGAAGCGGAGCTGGTTCGGCTCGACCAGCGGCTCGAGGAGCTCAAGGGCTTGCTGGAAGACGCACGGGCCGATCGAACCGCGGACGATGACGAGTCCGCGGCCACCCTCGCGCTGCTCGATGAGTATAGCCGCGTGCTGGCCCGCCGGGCGGAGGTCCAGGCGCTTCTCGCTACCGAGCCTGTCAGTCCTCCTCCCGCATCCACCGATACCGTCAGCATCGGAACGGTGGTCCGCCTGCGCGAGGATGATGGTACGGAGTCCTCGTACATTCTCGTCGGACCTGCCGAGGCATCGCCGCGCGATCGCCGGATCTCAATCGCCTCTCCTCTTGGACGAGCCCTGTTGGGCCGTCGGGTCGGCGAGCGAGCCACGGTTGAGGCACCAGACGGGACCTGGCAGGCGACGATCATCAGCATCGAGCCAGCGATCTGACCGGCCGGGACCGGTGGATAGGGGCTATCCGGGAACCGGCGGAGCCCCTATCCCCACCGCTCCAGACCTCGCCGAGATAGCAGAGGGCTTGGCAAACACGCCCGTCTCCCCCGCTCGGCTGCCACTCCCAGATGCGGCCTCACCGTCCGCGGGTCAGACGATCAGCCATATGTATTGTGCTCACGTCCACGAACCTCACCGTCTGCACGAGAGCCGCGCTGGCCTTCGGGAGGCCAGGTCCCGGTCGCCTGCAGTCTTGCGTACCTGCTCGTCGGCAGGGAGCCGACAGCAGGCCGGCAGAGCGTAACGCCTGCCGCCTGCCGTCGTTTCTCCATGGTGCAGATACCCGGCATGCGACGGTGAGGAGGTAAACGATGGGTCGTCGGACCATTGCCGTCCTGGGAGTTGTCGCTGGAGCCGCGCTGGTCATCGGTGCGGCGACTGCGGCGGCATCCCCGGACCGCGTACCGACCCCCACAGCGGCCGCACCAACGAGCACGCCAACAGCGCTCTCCGACTCGCAGTGGCACATCGGCGGCGTAATCCAGGCAATCAACGGGCAGTTCTGGACAGTCGCCGGCTTCGTCGTTCGGGTAAACAGCCAAACGCGCATTGAATCGAGTGAGCCGCTCAGCACAGGCGTTGCGATTCAGGTCTGGGGCATCGTCGAACCCGATGGCACCTGGCAGGCAACCTTGATTCGACTGGATAGCCCGGATACCCCCACGCCGACCAGCACCCCCACGCCATCGGCCACACCTACCCCAACCAACACTGCGACCGCCACTCCAACAGTTACCGTCACGCCGCGCCCGACCGACACGCCGGTCGAGCGCGAGGACGATGACACCTCTGCGAGGAAGGATGAAGAGAACAGCAAAGCCGGCGTCCGGCGATTCCCCCCCGGGATCAATCGAGCAGCGGTGAATATCCTGACCGATATCCTTCAGCAGATCGCGCCGCAGGCCGCGATCACCCCGCCGGCTGGACCGAAGCCGCATCCGCACCCCGGCAATCCACACCACGATGATTTACCTCGCCAGAACGGACATCACCTCGGCCGCGGGCATGGGAACGGCTCTGAGGATTAACCGTACAAAAACGCACAAGGCATCAGGAGGCTGATTATGGATGAGCATGGTGGAATGACCGTCCGCGAGGCTGGCAAGCGCGGTGGTGAAACGGTCAAGCGCAAGTACGGGCGCAATTACTATGTTGAGATTGGCAAGAAGGGCGGGGAAACGGTAGCGAGCGAGCGCGGCCAGGGCTTCTACCGGGCCATTGGTGCGCGTGGCGGGCAGGTGGTTAAGGAGACGCACGGACCAGAGTTCTTCGCCCGGATCGGACGAAAGGGCGGAGATACCGTGAAGGCCAAGCTCGGCCACGAGCATTACATTCGGATCGGCAAGATCGGCGGCTCGACCCCGCGAAGCAGGCAGAAGCCTGCAGAGGGCTAACCCCTCTCGCAAGATCCACCGGTGCCACCTCCCACGCTGTTGGCAAGCGCAATGGCGCGCCGTCAGATCGAGTTCCCCGGCGCGGCGTGATTCCTTGACGTTCGCCCGCGGCGGCCCTACAATCCGGAGCAAGAGCCATGGTCACGACGGTTTTGCATCGCGCGTACACTGAGGCGCGGCCAGTGCTCGTCGGCGCCACGCCCGGGGAACTCCGGCTGCTGGTCGAGGGCTGGGGCGAGCCAGCCTATCGCGCGCGTCAGATCGCTCACTGGATCTACCAGGAGTTCGTCTTCGATCCAGGAGCAATGCACGACCTACCCGCGTCCTTGCGCGAGCGATTGGCGCGTGAGACGGTGATCCTGCCGCTTGAGGCGGTTCTGGAGCGGTCCGCCGACGGCGGCCTGACCCATAAGGCGCTCCTCCGGCTGGGCGATGGCAGTCTGATCGAAGCAGTGCTGATGCGCTACCCCGGCACCGCCCGGTCGCGTCCGCGGAATACGGTCTGCGTTTCCTCGCAGGTAGGCTGTGCGGTGGGGTGCCCGTTCTGCGCCACCGGCATGCTGGGCCTCAAGCGGCATCTCACCGCCGGTGAGATTGTAGGCCAGGTCCTGTATTTCGCTCGCCGCCTCCGCGAAATCGAGGGTGATAACGCTCGCATCACCAACGTCGTCCTCATGGGGGAAGGGGAGCCCCTCGCCAATTTTGGCAACGTCTGGCGGGCGATCGAGCTCCTGCACGCGCCGGAGGCGATTGGCCTCGGGGCCCGCCGCGTGACCATCTCGACCTCCGGTCTGGCGCCGCGCATCCGAGAGCTGGCGGCCAAGCCCCTGCAGGTCGGTCTTGCCGTCTCTCTCCACGCGCCGACTGACGACCTCCGAGATCGGCTGGTCCCGGTCAACCGCAAGTATCGGATTGCCAGTGTCATTGATGCTTGCCGGGCGTACGTCGCTGCGACGCGGCGACGCGTCTCTTTCGAGTATGCGATGATCCGCGATGTGAACGACAGCATCGCGCAGGCGCGGATGGTCGCTCAGCTCCTCGACGGCCTTCTGGCCCACGTTAACCTGATCCCCCTGAACCGCGTGCCGGGCAGCCCGTTTGAACCCTCGCCCTGGTCGCGGATCCTCGCCTTCCAGCGCGTGATCCAGGAGCATGGTATCTCGTGCACCATTCGGGAAGAGCGGGGAAGTGAAATCGACGGTGCTTGCGGTCAGCTACGGGCCGCACTCACCGAAGACCACCGCGCCCCACGCGCATCAGGCGTCTGAACGGCGCTAGAGATATCCTCTCCGTACGGCGGTGTGCCCCGCTCAGGATGCCCGGACTGCCTGCGTTGGTGTCGGGTGCGGGATGCGGTCCGGGAAAACCCGCAGGAGCGCCTCCGCGGTGAGAAACCAGACCCGATGGTCGGGATGGATCCGGTGCCAGCCCGGATCGGCGCGCTGGTAATAGTAGCGGGCACCGCGGCTGTCCGATGTCACAAACTGCCCCTGCTCTTCTGGGACGCGGCCGGGGATCGCCGTGGCCGCCGGGCGCACCGGCGTTGCAGTCGGGTGTGCCACCGATGTGGCTGATGGACGGGGCGGCGAGATTGGAAAAGCGGGCGCGGGCGACACTGGAACCGAGCCGGAAACCGGAACGGCCGTCAGGTTCGGTACGGGCGGCGTGCTCGACACCACCGTCGCCGCGGCCGGGGTCAGCCGCGGCTCTGCCCCTGCAGTAGGATCATCAGCGGTGAACCCTGCCGCGGGCAATGGCGTCTCATCGAGCGCGGCATCAGCAGGGGATGCGTCTGGTGTCTGGACTGCGGACTCGGAGGACGGGTAGGGGGTCTCGGTGCTGAACGAGACGACAACCAGAGGAGGCTGGGTGGGGGAACGGCCCTGCGTTGGCGTGGGAAGGCGAGTTGGGCGGCGAGACCGCGGCGTTGGGGTCACGACGGTTGGGACGGCGCGTGGGGTCGCATCGTAGCTGATCACCAGGGGCGGCTCAGCCGGTGCACAGGCACCAACAGTGAACGCAGCACCCAGGACAAATGCAATCCAGCGGATCCGGCTCCTTGACCGGTGCTGGTAGACGTCTGCTGGCTTCCACATCGAGGATGAGTATAGCACGAGGGTACTCCCAACAGCTTCCGTGACTGCCTGGTCGACCGGGACAACGTACCGGAGCGACGAGGGCCCTGACCGGCCGTGCCCGAGCGCGCCATCCGCGTGGCCTTGCGGGAGGATGGTATAATCGCCCCGTGCTACTCGCTATTGACGTCGGGAATACCAATATTGTCATCGGTGCCTACGACGGCGACCTTTTGCTCGCGCACTGGCGCGTGAACACCGACGCAGCGCGGACCCCGGATGAGTATGCCGTGCTCATCAACGCGTTTCTGAGCCGCGTCGGACGCTCGCTTCCTGATACGTCGGCCGTCGTGCTCTGCAGTGTCGTTCCCGCGCTGACCACCACGTTCGAGGAAGTTGCGCGCGCTTACTGCGACTGCACCGCGCTGGTCGTCGGCCCCGGCACCCGCACTGGCATCAAGATTCTCTACGAGAACCCGCGGGAAGTTGGCGCCGACCGGATCGCCAACGCGGTGGCGGCCTTCCAGCTCTACGGCGCACCGGCCATCATCATTGACTTCGGTACCGCCACAACCTTCGACGCGCTCTCGCGCGATGGGGAGTACCTCGGGGGAGCAATCGCACCAGGGCTCACGATCGCCGCTGATGCCCTCTTTCAACGAGCGGCGCGGTTGTACCGCGTCGAGCTCAAGCGCCCGCGCTCAGCCATCGGCCGAAACACCGGTTGGAGCATCCAGTCCGGCGTGATCTTCGGGTATGTCGGTCTCATTGAAGGGCTGGTAGCGCGATTCCGTCAGGAAATGGGCCCGGCCCGGGTCATTGCGACCGGCGGTCTCTCGCACATCATCGCGAACGAGACCGCCGTGATCGACATCACTGATCCCCTGCTGACCCTGGAGGGTCTGCGGCTGATCTATCAGATGAATGACGGTCTGACGTCGCGTCGGTAAGGGGAGATGGATGAGTGAGCTCCGCGATCGGCGGATCCTCCTCGGCGTATCGGCCAGCATTGCCGCCTTTAAAGCGGTAAGCCTGGCGAGCGAGCTCGTGAAACAAGAAGCCATCGTCGACGTCATCATGACGCCGAACGCGGCTCGCTTCGTCGCCCCCTTAAGCTTCGAAGCGATTGTCCGTCGGCCGGTCATTCTGGATCTCTTCGCGGCAGCCGATCCGACCGCTCACGTCTCCCTTGGTGCCGATGCGGACGCCTATATTGTTGCTCCCGCCACGGCTGACTGTATCGCAGGCCTCGCACTTGGGCTCGCCGATGACGCCGTCCGGACCATTGCACTTGCGACCCGCGCTCCCCTCCTGATCGCGCCTGCTATGGAGACGCGCATGTACGAGCACCCGGCTACCCGGGCGCACCTGGCAACCCTTCGCGCGCGCGGCGCGCTGATCCTCGAGCCAGGAACCGGGCGTTTGGCGTCCGGACGTATTGGACAGGGACGCATAGCCGAGCCGTCCGAGATTCTTGCAGCGCTTGTCCGCCTCCTCGGGCGAACGCGAGACCTCGCCGGTCGCTGCATCGTCGTAACCGCCGGAGGGACGCAGGAACCGATCGATCCGGTCCGCCACATCAGCAATCGCTCATCGGGCAAGATGGGCTATGCGATCGCAGAGGCAGCCCGCGACCGGGGTGCCCGTGTTATCCTGATCAGCGCACCAACCGCGATCGCCCCACCGGATGGGGTAGAGCTCCGCCGCGTCACGACCGCCCTCGACATGAAAAAAGCGGTCGAGGAGGCCGTGATCGGTGCGGATGCCCTAATCATGGCGGCGGCGGTGGCCGATTACCGCGTCGCGGCGCCAGCCGAGCAGAAGATCAAGCGCACCGGCGAGGAATACATCCTGCGCCTGATCCCCAACCCGGATATCATTGCGGGCATTCGACAGCCGTCACTGATCAAGGTCGGATTCGCCGCCGAGACTCAAGACTTGATCGCCAACGCGCGGAAGAAGCTCGAGGCGAAAGACCTCGACTTCATCGTCGCCAACGACGTCAGCGCACCGGACTCCGGGTTCGGATCGGACACCAACCGCGTGACGATCATCGACCGCCAGGGCCTTGAAGCTCTGCCGCTCCTCTCCAAACGCGAGGTCGCTGACCGGATTCTCGACCGCATTGCCAGTCTGCTCCGGAGCAGACTGGCGGACCGCCCGGGCTGAGTTCGGCACGGAAGATGCGCACCGCGATCCGGCGTGCGACGCCGATCGTCAAAAGCCGGAGGTTGCGGTGGCCGTGAAAGTTGGGATCAACGGGCTCGGGCGAATCGGTTCCCTCGTGCTCAGGGCTGGCCTTGACTATCCAGATCTCCAGTTCGTGGCGGTGAACGATCTCACCGATCCGGAGACGCTCGCTTACCTATTCGAGTTCAACTCGGTCCACGGCGCATTCGACGGATCCGTCGAGGTCCGTAACAGCACGCTGGTCGTGGACGGGGAGCAGGTTCAGATCTTCCACGAGAAGGATCCGTCCCGAATCCCCTGGAAAGACGCCGGGGTCGAGCTCGTGATCGAGTCGACCGGCATCTTCGAGTCGCTGCAGGCCGCTTCGAAGCACCTGCAGGCCGGCGCATCAAGAGTCATCATCACCGCGCCAGCGAAGGATGTTCCGACCACCCTGGTCATGGGGGTGAACCACCAGGTCTACGACCCTGGGCGAGATCAGGTCGTCGCCATGGGCTCCTGCACGACCTACGCACTGGCTCCCGTTGTCAAGGTGCTCCAGGAACGTTTTGGGATCGTCAAAGGGCTGGTGAATACAACCCACGCCTACACCAACACCCAGGCACTGCTTGACCGCGCCATTGGGGGCAACCCACGGCGGAGCCGGGCGGCGCCGCTGAATATCGTGCCAACGACGACCGGTGCAGTCCGGGCAGTGGGGAAGGTCATCCCGGCGGTCGATGGAAAGATTGAGGGGCTGGCAGTTCGGGTACCGGTGCCGGACGGCTCTCTCCTCGACTTCACCTGCGTGCTGGAGCACGATGTGACGACCGAAGAGGTCAACCAGGCCTTTCGCGAGGCCGCCCGAAGTGAGGAGCTTGCACCGTATATGGCGGTGATCGACATCCCCATCGTCTCCAGCGATATCATCGGCGTGGACCAGTCATCGGTCATTGATGCGACCCTGACTATGACCAGCGGCAACCTGGCCAAGGTCTTTAGCTGGTACGATAACGAGTGGAGCTTCGCCCTGCGCGTGTGTGATCTGGCCAGCTACATGGGATCGAAGGTGCCGGTCCAGGCGGGGCAGTCCGCTACTGAAGGAGAATAGGCGGCTCGCGGCGAGGCGCGCTCACCGCGAGCTCCTCAACCGGCGGACGTTTTCTCATCCGCCGATGTCTCACTGGACGGAGGCATCGGCAGTGCATTCTCCCCCGACGCCCCGGATCCAGCACGGGTCGCGCTGGTTCCCGGGCGCGCCCGGGTGATCTGGTTGAGCACCATGCTCTTGTGCGGGCGGACGCGGCTGAGAGGACACCGCTGGTAATCGGCCAGGGTCTCGTCGCAGTAGCCCAGGCGGAACTCTCCACATTTGGGTTGAATGAACTTCTTCAGCTCCGGACAGACCCGCCCAACCTCGGCCCGCGTCTTCGCCCAGAAGTGGCGAATCTCCCACTGCGCACGCGTGCAGAGCCGCTGATCGGCGATATGGAGGAGTTCCTCGAAGTTCACCGTAAACTGAATATTCGTGGCCGCGCTGTGCGGCAGGACATAGCGGGCATCCTCTGCCGGGATGCCCGCGGCGAGGGCCTCCTGGTACAATCGGGCCGCTTCGGCCATGAAGGCCACGTAGCGATCCACCAGGCCGGCCTTCACCCAGGTCGGGGGAATGACGTACGGGAAATCGCCGCCGGTGAACTCGACGTAGCGTTGGCTCTGCTGGTCGAAGACGATCCCCACGTGGTGGCGAACAAGCTGGTGCGACGTCACGCGCGACATCCCGCTCAGGCCGAAGGTGAAGTGAAGCTGCTGCTTGGGGGAGCCGTGGCCCGTCGGAAGCCAGCGTTCGAGGAACTCCACCATCTTCTGTCGGCTGATCCTGCCCTCGTCGATGCGCCGACGGATCTCCTGCGGCGGCAGGCTCGAGTAACAGGTGCGGTATGCCACATACAGGACCGCAAGGGGATCGCGGGGATAATCGAGTAAGCGGACATCGGGAACAACCTCGGCCACGACCACCCCTCCCGAAAACTCACACCGTCACGATGGGCTTGCCCGGACCAGTATGGCCAGTATAGCGCCGCGGCAAACGGACGGGCGTTCGAAATCCGTGAACGCCCGTCCGCCACCTGGCGATCAGACGCCCGGGCCCAGGATCTCTGCGGCGTAAATCTCCGCATCATCCTCAGGACGGTAACCGAGCTGCTCAATGGTATTGGTGATGTCCCAGTGCCGCCGGCTGTTGCGGGAGATCGCGTAGAAGATACCAAAGCTGAGTGGGCTTTCGATCGCCCGGGCGACAACCTGGGCACAGTCTCGCGGACTCAGCCACATCCAGAGGCCGATTTCATCACGCGGACGCTCGAGAAACCAGCCGATCCGCAGGCAGATGATCGATAGCCCGTATTGGTCCACGTAGTAGCGCGCCAGCACTTCCCCGAACGCCTTGGAGACGCCGTAGAGCGAATCAGGACGCACCGGCTGATGGGTATAGATCGGCCACTGACGGTCGCGGTCGTACATCCCCATCACGTGATTCGTGGAGGCAAAGACGATCTTAGGAACCCCTGCCTGGCGTGCCGCCTCGAAGACGTTGTAGGTTCCGATGATGTTCCGCTCGAGGACGCTCTCCCACGGCGCGCGCGTGCTTGGATCCGCGGCCATGTGCACCACCGCGTCGATCCCGTTCATGGCAGGGGCGATCTCGTCGAACCGGGAGATATCCGCGATCCATGTATCGGCCACGGGTGGGTGCTCCGGGATCGTTTGGTGATAGTGAAGCCGGAGGTCATACTGGTCCTTCAGCCGCTCGGCAAGGGAACTGCCGATGCGCCCCGCGGCGCCAGTAATGAGAACCTTCTTCCGGGCGGTCACCTCATTCCTCCTGTATCGAGCCATTGAAATCGGGGCGGGAAGACGATCCGCGGCGGTCAGACGTGATCCGACGGACGGGTCGCGAGGTCACCCAGGCCGGATCGGCACCGGGCCACGAGTTCGTGCGCCCGGGCTACTCGGTCGCGATCGGCCTCGCTCATGGGAATTCGTTCCACGTAATGGGCAAGCCGGCTCTCGAGCTCGGCAAGCGCCGCATCGATCGGTCGGAGCAGGGCCTCCGCTGACTGTGGTCCCAGGTGGTACGGGGTATGAAATCGCGCGGGCATCGTCGATCTCCTCAGAAGCAGTCACGCCACGGCGTGTAGAATAATCCACGGAATGGGCCTCGTGCAACGTCTCCTTGCCCGGGCGCTGGTCGGTCGCCGGGCACGAGAGCTGGCGGCGCTCATCCCCGATCCGGGATGCCCGCTGGACCGTCTGGTCAGTTCAGTCACCCGCGCCGAGGTGGCTTATCATGCCTTCCCCCGGCATTACGGGCTGGCTTTCCTCCTGGGGCGAGCGAGCCAGCGCATTGCCTCGGAACTCCCGTGGCACAACCGCGCCGAATGGTATCGGCGAGCGCTTGAGCATTTCGAAAGCGCGGCGCGCCTGGCAGAGGCCGGAAGCACTGCAGGCGCGGACGGCCTGCCGGAGGTCTCGGTCCATACCTGGGGCGATGATCTTGATCTTCAGCACCGAGCCTGGCTGGCCGCGTCGTTCGAGGCCGGCGTCCTTGCAGTTGGGGAGTTCCGGATCCGCGATCCAGCTCGGGCGATCCACTACCTGCGCCGCGTGGCCGAGACGGTGCGGGGCGCTCATCCAGTCTGGTACTACCTGGGGGAAGCCTATCTGCTCGCCGGCGAATTCGACGCGGCGGAAGCGGCATGGCGCGAAGGGCTGGCACACGCCCCCGACGACCGGACGCTCCAGGCCGTGCTTCGCAATCTTCCCGCCGATCGGGTCCGACACGCCGTTCGCGCGGGAGACTGGATAGCCGCACGCCGAGCCCTGGAGCGGCTGCCAGACGGTGCAATGCCAGCAAGCGAGCGCCTGACCATCGAAGGGGACGTCCACCTGGCCATGGGCGATCCGGAGGCGGCCCGACGGTGCTGGATTGCCGCGCTGGAGGCGGATCCGCACGCCGTCGGCGTCCGGCGTCGCCTGCATCGCCTGGCGCGAGGCGGACACCTGCCCCCAGCGGGGTAGTCGGCGAGTGGATAGGACCGTGCTATAATGCGCCAAAACAGTGGGAGGAGAGTGGTGCAGACAGCGGTGGATGAACTCCAGATGCTGCGGGAAACCGCCCGTCAGGTGCGGCGACTGGTCGTGCAGTCAGTGTATCGGGCGAAGGCCGGGCACCTGGGCGGACCACTTTCGGCCGCGGATGTCCTCACTGTCCTCTACTTCAAGATCCTGCGCGTGGATCCGTCCCGGCCGGACTGGCCGGACCGGGATCGCTTCATTCTCTCGAAAGGCCACTCGGCGATCGCGCTTTACGCGACGCTCGCCCTGCGAGGATTCTTCCCGGTCGAGGAGCTCGATACCTTCGACGAGATCGACTCCCGCCTGCAGGGTCATCCAGATATGACGCGGACGCCTGGTCTCGATATGTCAACCGGTTCCCTTGGTCAGGGGCTTTCTCCCGGCGTCGGCATGGCCCTCGGCGCCAGGCTACTGGGCAAGGATTTCCACACCTGGGTCATGCTCGGCGACGGAGAGATCCAGGAAGGGCAGATCTGGGAAGCGGCCTTCGTGGCCGAGCGCTACCGCCTGGATAACCTGACCGCGATTCTGGACTACAACGGCCTTCAGCAGTAT
>DATGMJ010000265.1:0-3745 GCA_035293685.1 Chloroflexota bacterium
CTGGTTGAACTGAGTATGGTGATGTTCCTTAGCTTCGACCGTGCATCAACCCACCTCCATCTTGGATCCGATCAGTCAGCAAGGCAGTGTCACTTCAGGACTCTTTCACCATCACGTCTCTCAGAGACTGGTGAGGCCACGGCTGATGTAAGGGAACAGTAGCACAAGTCTGCTTTTCCAGGACTGTTGCATTGCTCATCCAGAGATGGATGAAGGACCGTGCCGGTGACCGACTGATAGGCGTTGCCGGCACGGTGCTTTGGGTCATTTGTATAGGTCTAGTATCAGCTTATGCCGCTGGCCGGGCTTCGTGGGGAGTAGTAATCAATGCTAAGGGAAACTCTGCCACTGTAGTATCAGTCCGCCCCACCGGCCTCGGGTGGAACGAGGGAATTCGAGTCGGAGACGATATCGTTCAGATCGATGGTCTCTCTCCCCAAGAGCGGTTCCTTGAACATGCCCTTCCACAGTCGTCCACTCTCCTCATCAGAAAACCTACCGGTCGTCTTATAACCATTCATACCCCATGGTTTACTCCGGAGATATTGGCTGCACTAATCGGTGGGGCTCTCCTCTTTACCGCGCTGGGGGTGATCGTCTATCGCTGGGCAACGGATGTTCTGCTCGCCTGGACTTTTCTTACTTTCAGTTGTTCTGTTGCCACGGCTTTAATAAACGTACAACCAGCCACACTTGGCCACCCCTGGGCATTCTTCCTCGCATCATCGTCGGCTACTCTCGCCTCATCCTCGTTCTCCGCGATGTTTCTGCTCTTCCCCAGGAGAGCGGGTAGAGCGAATTACTTTCTCATCGTACTAGCAGTGATTACGGTGGCGTTGGTTGCAGCCACGGCGATTGTCGTGGTCACCAACACTCCATTCCCCTCATTGCTCGATACATCCCAATGGACCTGGCTCGGGATCAACTTGCTGGGGGGATTACTACTTCTCACACTGCGCACACGCAGTCCGGAGACGCGGAGAGCAGTGCAGCCGATCGCCATCGGAGCAGCAATCGGGATTGCCCCCCTACTTCTCCTCAACGCCCTCCCCTTTCTTCTTACCGGTCAGATGATCGTGCCAGCCGGCTTCTCGGCGATTAGCCTGGTTGGGATCCCTCTCGGCTTCACCTATGCCATCCTGCGCCACCGCCTCTTTGGGCTTGATGCGCTGGTGCGGCGCGTCCTGCTGCGCCTGCTCGACGTCGTCACCTTCGGGGCGATCTTCGAGATCGTCTGGCTCGGCCTTGGCCTCCTGAACGTCGCTGATAACCTCAGCGGCATCGCCGCGATCGTCGCCAGCGCGCTGGCAGGGCCCCGGGTCAGCGAGGTCCTGCGCGACCGCATCGACCGCTGGCTCTACCCACCGCTCTTCGAGGCGCGGACCCGGGCCCCGGCCGCGGCGGCCGGGGCCGATGCGCGCACGATCGCGGCGAGCCTGACCCGCCGGATCCGGGAGATCGTCCCGATCCGCTGGATCGCTCTCGTGGCCCGTTCCGCAACCCCACGCGATATCGCCGCCGGTGAGCCGGTGCCCGGGCGCCTTCTGGCGCTCGACGGTGACGGACCGGTCGAGCGGCTTCGCGGCGAGTGGGTCGCCGACCGCTTCTCCCTCACCGGCTGGCCGGAGCCGCCGCTCGGCGTTCCGATCACCGGCGGTCAGGGAACAGTGGGCATTCTCCTGGTCGGGCCGCGCCTGAACGACGCACCGCTCAGCAGTCTCGACCTCGAGCCGATCACGATCCTGGCTGCCCGGGCCGCTGCGTCGCTGGAGGCCGCCCTCCTGCGCGAGCAGGCCGAAGAAGAACAGCAGTTCCGCGAGCGGCTTTCCGCCGTCGCACGCGAGCTCGCGGCAGCCGGCTCGGTCGACCAGGTGCTCCAGGTCGCTGCCTCGGCGGCGCACAATCTTCTCGGCGCCGACATCACCTTCGTCTGGACGCGCCCGGCCGGCGGTCCGTGGAAACTCGCCGCAGAGCGGGGCGCACCCGCGCTCCTCACGGACGAGGCCCGGGCGCGATGCCGACCCGCGTGGCTGGACCGTGAGGATGCAGGCATCCTCGCAAGTCGCCTCCTCATCTCCCGCGAGCGATTGGTTGCGGACGAGACGCTCGGTCCCCTCTCGCGGATGACGTTCCGGCTGGGCGATATCACCTCGGCGCTGGCAGTGATCACAGTCGTGCGATTCGGGGCCGATCGGCCATTTGGCGCCGAGGACGAGCGGCGCGCGGGCGAGATCATCGAGCACGCGGGCGGCGCCTTCGAGCGCGCCCACGCCTTCGCCCAGGCGGCGGAGGCGGAGACGCTGCGGCAGATCAACGAGATGCGCGAGGAGTTCCTGGCGATCGTCTCCCACGACCTCCAGAATCCCCTGACGGTCATCCGGGGGTTCGCCGAACTCCTGGAGATGCATCTTGGCAGCACGGGCGATCGCTTCGTGACGAGCGCGATCGCATCGATCTTCCAGGCCGTTGCAAGCTGCCAGCGCCTCATCGATGATCTCCTGACGAGCGCTCGCCTCGAGCAGGGCCACCTATCCCTCCATCGCGAGCCGGTCGACCTCGCTGCTCTTCTCCGGCGCCTCGTCGAGGGCTACCGCGTGCTCCCCGAGGGGAACCGCGTGCACGCCGATGCGGCCGAGACGGTGATGGTGTACGCCGACACCGCCCGTCTCGAGCAAATGATCGGCAACCTGGTCACGAACGCGCTCCGGTACGCTCCGACCGGGCCGGTCATCCTGCGCGCTCGCCGCCTCTCGGATCGAGAGGCCTGCATCGAGGTCCAGGATTACGGAGGGGGCATCCCCCCCGCGGAACAGGAAAAGATTTGGAACCGCTTCTACCGGGCGAAGTCCGGCGAGGGCCGGTCGCGTCGGGGCGCCGGCGTCGGGCTGTCGATCGTCAAGACCCTGGCCGAGCTCCACGGTGGACGGGCAGAGGTGGAGAGCACCATCGGCCGCGGTAGCGTGTTCCGCATCATCCTTCCGGCCCTCGAGACGCCCGCCGAGCACCCGACCGGTCCGGCGGAACTCTCGCGCCCGGCCCATCCCACCGCAGTGTAATCCCTCTTCGGCTGCATCTTCTTTTTTACACGCGGTTCACTGTCGTCAACGGCCGCCGTTACCCCAAAGCGGTACGCTCGAACTACCCGCTCCTCTCCCAGCCGGGCGTGTCGCGTCCGCCCGGCGAGGAGAGCCGCGGCGTCTGTTCGTGGGAGGAGAGAGATGACCAGCCAGAACGCCGCGACCACGGTCGAGCTGCGCCTGCCGGAGCTCCTGGAGCGGCTCCAGCAGCTGCCGCGCGAACAGGCCGTGCTTTCAGTCTATCTCGATATCTCGCCCCGGCGGCTGGACCGTGAGGCGCTCCTCCTCGCCTACCGTGATCTGGTCCGAGAGATGCGGGACAGTCTGCCCGCGGGCGATGCCCTGGCCTTTGACGGTGCCGCCGCCCGAATCGAGGCCTACCTGACCAATCGATCTGAATGGCGCGGCCAGTCCCTGGCCGCCTTCGCACCCGCCCAGTCCGACGCCCTGTACGTGGGCCAGCTTCCCCGGCGCGCGGGCGACCTCGCCGTCTGGGACACCGAGCCGCACACCGCCCCGCTCCTGGCCATCCTCGACGACGAGGAGCGCGTCGCCCTGGTGCTCTTTGACAGCGAGCACGCACGCCTCTTTACGGTCTTCCTCGGTGAGATCGAGAGACGTACCGAGATCACCGATAGGGTACCCCCTCGCCAGAAAACCGGCGGCTG
>DATGMJ010000266.1:0-4124 GCA_035293685.1 Chloroflexota bacterium
GGGCTGGAGTTTGTCGGACACGTGGTCTATATTGATCATTTTGGTAACGCGATCACTGACGTGACGGCGCAGGACCTGGAGGGCGCAGATCACCTGGAGATCGTGGTAGCGGGCCACCACATCAGAGGGCTCAGCCGTTGCTACGCCGACCGGGCCGGCCTGTTGGCCCTGATCGGGAGTTCGGATCGGCTCGAGATCGCCGTGGCGGGAGGAAGCGCGGCGCATCTCCTTGGTCTTCGCCCGGGAGACGAGGTGATTGTCAGAACCGGAGAGAGAGCGTGACCGAGACGGCCCCGCCCCGCTTTACCATCCTGCCGGAGATCCTGACTGGCGATACCGCCGATGTCTATTTCCTGCGCACCCGGGAGATCCTTCTCCGTGAGGGGCTCGACCCGACGGTCACGATGGAGTTCTTCCCGGCGCGCGCCGGGATCCTCTGCGGCGTTCGCGAGGCGCTAGAGTTCCTGCGCACCATCGCTGGAGAGGCGGGCCTGGAGGTTGAGGCGATGGAGGAAGGGGCGCCGATCCAGCCGAAGCAGGTGGCTCTCCGGATCACCGGACGCTATCAGGTGTTCGGGATCTACGAGACGGCGCTGCTTGGCATTCTCTCCCAAGCGACCGGCTGGGCCACGGCGGCGCGCGCGTGCGTCGAGGCGGCCAGCCCGATCCCAGTCTACAGCTTCGGTGCACGTCACGTTCACCCGCGGGTCGCACCAATCCTCGACTATGCGGCGATGGTTGGCGGCTGTGCCGGTGCCTCTACGCCGGCCGGCGCTCATCTGGCTGGCGCACAGCCGGTCGGGACCATGCCGCATGCCCTTATCCTCATCATTGGCGATACTGTGACGGCCGCCGAGGCGTTCGATCGCTGGATGCCGCCCAGCGTTCCCCGGACCGTCCTGGTCGATACCTTCCATGACGAGGCCGAAGAGAGCGTGCGCGTCGCCGCCGCGCTGGGCGAGCGCCTGGCCAGCGTGCGGCTGGACACGCCCGGCGAGCGGGGGGGTGTAACCGTGGATCTGGTGCGTGAGGTGCGAGCCCGACTCGACCTGGCCGGCTATCACCACGTCCAGATCTTTGTGAGTGGCGGCCTCACCGTGGAGCGAATCCGCCAGCTTCGGGATAGCGGCATCCCCATCGCGGGCTTTGGTGTGGGGAGCGCAATCTCCAGCGCTCCTCCGATTGATTTCACTGCCGATATCAAGGCGATCGCCGGTCGTCCGGTGGCCAAACGCGGCCGCATCCCCGGTCTGACCCCGAATCCCGCCCTGCGCCGCGTGCTGCCGTGACTGACCTCGAGATCGTCATGCACCCGGAATGCTTGGCCCACGAGACCGGACCCCATCCAGAGCGGCCGGAGCGGCTCCAGGTGATCTGGGATGCCCTGCAGGCGGCGCCTTTGCCGCCGGGGACGCTCTGGGTCACGCCTGCCCCCGCGACGCTGGAGCAGGTCCAGCGCGTCCATGATCAGCGGCTGATCGAGGAGGTGCGCGTGCTGGCGGCCCGGGGGGGTGGGATGATCGATCCGGATACGATCGTCTCGCGCCGTTCCTACGATGCAGCGCTGTACGCGGCGGGAGGCGCGCTCCGTGCCGCGTTCGATGCCTGGGATCGCCCCGGGCGCCGGACCATCGCCCTGGTGCGGCCACCCGGCCACCACGCTACCCCATCCCGGGCGATGGGGTTCTGCCTGTTCAATAACATCGCTATCGCCGCGCGCGCCCTGCTTGCCGAGCGGCATGCGCAGCGGGTGGCAATCGTCGACTTCGACGTCCACCACGGCAACGGCACCCAGGAGGCCTTTCGCGGCGATCAGCGCGTGCTCTTCTGCTCGCTTCACCAGTGGCCGCTCTACCCGGGGACCGGTCGCCCGGAGGAGATCGGCGAGGGGGATGCAGTGGGCCTGACGGTCAATCTCCCCCTGCCCCCCGGATGCGGCGATACGGCCTATCGTCTGGCCTTCGAGCGGGTTGTCGAGCCGGCGGTGCGGCGGTTCGGGCCGGAAATCATCCTAGTCTCGGCCGGCTTCGATGCCCACTGGGCCGATCCCCTTGCGAGTATGCAAGTCTCGATCAGCGGGTTCGTGGATATAGTCCGGATCCTCGCGCGCCTGGCTGACGACTGCAGTGCGGGGCGGCTGGCACTGGTCCTCGAGGGAGGGTATCATCTGGAGGCGCTCGCCGGGAGCGTGGCTGCGATCGCGACACTCTTGAGTGGTGGAACTCCCCACGACTCACTCGGACCGCCGCCCGGCCGAGCCATCGAGAGCGTTGAGCCGCTCCTGGACCACCTTCGCCGCCTGCACGGCCTGTAGGGCACGCTTGGGCATGGTCTCGTCTCGGCGGGCGGCAGCTTGCTCACTGTCTTCCCCGATCGCTGGCGATTGGCCCCTCCCGCGGCGTCAGCTTCCACCGAGGGCGGCGGCAATCTGATCCGACTGCCCGCCGATATGAGCGGCGAGGAGGGCAACCGCGCGCTGGGCGTCGCCGGCGCTGATAGCCTCGAGGAGCGCGGCGTGATCAGCGATGGCGTTCGCCGCGGCCGCAGCGCCGTCCAGGGCCATGGCGTTGACCGCGAACAGGAAGATGCGCTGGAGATCCGGCCGGATGCTCGAAAAGAGGTCCTGGAGACGACGGTTGCCGGTTGCCGCGCACAGTGCGGTATGGAACTCGACATCCAGCTCGAACTGTCGGCGGACATCGCCCGCAGCGTGCGCCTCGCGCATCCGATCGAGGATCGCGGCGAGCGGAGCCAGCCGCTCCGGCTGCGGATCCGCGGCGAGCACGCGGGCGGCTAATCCCTCCAGCGCCTCGCGCACCGCACAGATCTCCCGAACGTCGTTCGGCTTGAGTGGAGCGACGACCACTCCCCGCCCTTTCGGCGCGTCGATCACCAGCCCATCCTGCTTGAGCTGGAGGATCGCCTCGCGCACCGGTGACTTGCTCACATCGAGCTGCTTGGCAAGGTCGGCCTCGACGATGCGCTGGCCTGGGGCAAGGTCGCCAGAAACGATCGAGGTCCGCAAGCACTCGAAGACCCAATCGCGAAGCGTCTTGTGGGACGGGGGCATGGGCGTCTCATCAGCGCTAACCATGGCCATCTACCACCTCCTCACTTCGATAGTCAGTACGATCACATTATACATGGTGTCTGGCGTCTTACGTGGTCGCATGAAGAATACCGTGACCGTCATCTCTCGTCAAGCGTCGGGGTGATCGCTGCCCGACCAGGCGTGGTCGCCCGGGTATTGACGGTGAGGCACGATCAAGGTGTATAGTTGACGCATCCTATTCTGGAAGGGAGAAGACAACTCAGCGGAGGCGAAGTATCATGACCCGACCGGAATCGCACCGCGCGTATGTCCGCCGCATGCGTATGCGGCGCCGTCAGATGCTCCGCGCTGTCGCCATGGGTGGGAGTCTCGGCCTGATCTCCTTCCTCTCGGCCTGCGCGGGTGGACCGGCACCCTCTCCGACCCCGGCGCCGACCCAGGCGGGCGCTCCGGCTGCCGCGACGCCGACGGCCGCTCCTACCTCCGCGGCCGCCCCGACGCCGACATCCGCCGCTCCGACGGCTACTGCCACTCCCCAGGTCACCCCGGCCCCCGCAGGTCAGGCCAAGGGTGGTGCCGCCCCGCTAGCCGGTGCCCTGCACCTCTTCCTCCAGGGCGAGGCCGATACCATCGATCCGGGACGCGCGTCGTTCGTCCAGGAGATCGAGATCGTCATGCGGGTCTTCAGCAACCTCTACACCTTCGACTCGAAGGCACAGCTCGTCCCAGACCAGGCCGACGGCATGCCCCAGGTCTCGCCCGATGGAAAGACAATCACGGTCAAGTTGAAGAAAGGGCTGACATGGTCCGATGGCAAGCCGTTGACTGCCAAAGATTTCGTATACGGGGTCAAGCGCCAGCTCAATCCAGCCGTCGCTGGTGACTACGCCTTTACCCTCTACGTCCTCGAGGGCGGGGAGAAGTACAATACCGCCGATCCCAAGAAGACCAGCCCGGACGATCTCAAAAAGCTCCGTGATGCTGTCGGCGTCTCGGCCCCGGATGATACGACGATCGTCTACAAACTCACCTCGCCCGCCCCCTGGTTCCTCAGTGTCCTGGCCACCTGGAA
>DATGMJ010000267.1:0-13872 GCA_035293685.1 Chloroflexota bacterium
CCCTCTGGACGCGGCCCGGGCGGCGAGCGCCGCCCCTCGGAGGGGAACGGCCGGGAGGGAGGCCGCCGTCCACTTGGTCCCCGCAAGTGGTGACATGATCACTCCACGATCCGGCGCGCCCGCTGTCCACGAGCGCACCGGATCGTTTCTCCCGCGGTTCGTTCCATCCGCCCGGATCACCGTCCGGCGCGGCTCTGTCCTACGGTCTCTGATGCCCCGTGCCCCGCGGAGGCGGCCTCCCCAATTGTCGAGCATACCTGCCCGGTATGCAAACGGTCGATCGTCTCCATGGCGGGATGTCGTCGCCTGGCTGAATCCTTGCTGTCTTGTCCGCAAATCTGCTACAATGTACTGACTTCCCGCGTTCGATGAACCTGTCGCAGCGCTCGATGATGGAAGATGCCAACGAAGCGCGACTACTACGAGGTGCTCGGGGTACCGCGGAACGCGACCGAGGAAGAGATCCGCAAGGCCTTTCGGAAGCTCGCCTTCCAGTATCACCCCGACCGCAATCACAGCGCCGATGCCAATGAGAAGTTCAAGGAGATCAACGAAGCCTACGAGGTCCTGAGCGATCCCCAGCGGCGCCGCGAGTACGATCAGTTCGGTCATCAAGGAGTTGGCGCCGCCTCATCGGGGTTCGGAGGATTCGGCGGTTTCGGCTTCGATGAGATCTTCGAGACCTTCTTCGGCACCGGGACGCGCACGACCACCAGCCGTCGAGCGCAGCGCGGTGCCGATCTTCGGGTTGATCTCCGCCTGACCTTCGAAGAGGCGGTCTTTGGCTGTGAGAAGACGATCGAGGTGCCGCGCTGGGAGCAGTGCGACCGATGCGCCGGAACGGGAGCAGAACCGGGGACGCAGCCGAGCCGGTGCCCGTCGTGCAACGGCACCGGTGAGATCCGACGGGTCCAGCAGTCGATTATCGGCCAGTTCGTGAGCGTCACGATCTGCGAGCGGTGCCACGGCGAAGGGCGGGTAATCCTGACGCCTTGTCAGGAGTGCCGCGGCTCTGGCCGGGTCCGTGCGATGCACCGCGTCCTTGTGACAGTGCCGGCCGGTATTGACGATGGCCAGCAGATCCGTCTGGCGGGCGAGGGAGAGCCCGGGCTCCGTGGCGGCCCAGCGGGCGATCTCTATGTCGCTGTCTCGGTTGCTCCGCACCCGTCGCTGAAACGCCAGGGAGTGGACCTCATCTATGACCTGGCGATCAACGTGGCCCAGGCCGCCCTGGGCGATGAGGTGGAGGTTCCCACGCCGGAGGGTCCACCAGTTCGGGTCCGCATACCGGCCGGTACTCAGTCGGGACGCGTGATCCGCCTGGCTGGTCGGGGGGTTCCTCATCTCCGGTCCTCCGGGCGCGGCGATCTGCTCGTCCGGGTGCGGGTGGTAATTCCCCAGCATCTTACCGACGAGCAACGTGACCTGTTCCAAAAGCTCGCCCGCACGTTTGGTCACGAACCGCACGAGGATCGCGGCTTCTTCGACAAGTTCAAGGACGTCTTCGGCGGAGATTGAGTCGGTGCGCTGGCTGGAACTGTCCGCCCGTGTCGACGCGGAGGCCGTCGAGGCGGTGAGCGAAGTGTTCTCGCGGGTTGCGCCCGGCGGCGTCGCGATCGAGCCAGAGATCCGCGAGGTCTCGGATGAGGCGGTGGTGAGCGGGCCGTCGGCGGTTGTTCGGGCGTACATCCCGCTTGATGAGCAGGCGGGGGAGCGACAGCGCGTGGTCGCAGAGGGCCTGTGGCACCTGCGCGCAATCTGGCCGGTCGGGGATCTGGAAGCGCGCGAGATCGCCGAGGACGATTGGTCGGCGGCCTGGAAGCGCCACTACCGGACCTTCCGGGTCGGGCGCCGCCTGGTGATCCGTCCCTCCTGGCTCGATGATGCACCGCGACCGGGTGATGTCGTGGTTACAATTGATCCGGGGAGCGCCTTTGGGACCGGTCTGCATCCCACAACCCGGCGGTGTCTGGCGCTTCTTGAGGAGGTTGTTCATCCCGGCGCGGACGTGCTGGATGTCGGAACGGGCTCGGGCATCCTCGCGCTCGCCGCGGCTGCCCTCGGGGCCCGGCACATCGTGGCGACTGACATCGACCCGATCGCGGTTGAGACAGCGCGGGCAAACGTCCGGGCCAGCGGTGCGGAGGAACGGATTCAGGTTCTGGCCGGGAGCGTAGAGGCGGTTCCGCCCGGCGAGCTGTACGATATCGTGGTCGCGAACATCATTGCCCGGGTCATTCTGGAGCTCGCCCCGGCCCTCCGGGCGCGGCTCCGTCCCGGCGGCTCCCTCATCGCCGGGGGAATTATCGCCGATCGAGCCGATGAGGTTGCTGGTCGCCTGACTGATTTAGGGCTTTGCCTCCGGCGCTTCACTGACGGTGACTGGATAACCTTGCTTGGACGGTGGCCGGGAACGAGCTGAGGTGCAGCGCTTCTTCGTATCGCCCCGGGCGATTGATCGCGGGCAAGTGGAGTTCGCCCGGGACCAGTCCCGCCAGATCGCGACGGTTCTGCGGGCTCGGGTCGGCGAGCGGGTCATTGTGCTTGATAACCAGGGCTGGCTGTATGAGGTGCGCCTTGATCAGGTGCATCCTGAGGCTACCTGGGGAACGGTTATCTCGCGGCGGTTGGCACCAAATGAACCGCGGACAAAGTTAACCCTGTACACGGCCCTCCTCAAGGGGGATAAGCTCGAGCTTGTCTTTCAGAAGTGCACTGAGATCGGGGTGAGTGGATTTGTCCCGATAATCTGCGAACGGTGCGTGGTCGGATCAATCGTGTCCGAGCACCGGCAGGCGCGCTGGGAACGGATCATCACCGAGGCAGCCGAGCAGTCCGAGCGCGGCCGTCTGCCGAGCTTGCAACCAGCGATGCTTTTCCAACAGGCCTGCGAGCAGGTTCGCGGACGTGGTCTATCGTTTATCGCCTGGGAGCGCGGCGAGCGGAGCAGCCTCCGCGCCGCGCTGGCTGCCCGTGCACGCGAGAGCGCCCGCCCTTTCGTGGTCAATCTGTTTACCGGCCCAGAGGGAGGGTTCACCGAGGATGAGATCGCCACGGCCAGCGCGTATGGCATTATTCCGGTTGGTCTGGGTCCGCGCATCCTTCGTGCCGAGACTGCACCAATCGTTGGTGCGACACTGGTGCTGGCTCACGGCGGAGATCTGGAGTGAAGATTAATGAGTCACCGGTCGAACCGCACCGTTGCCCTGACCACGCTTGGCTGTAAGGTGAATCAGGCCGACTCTGACGAGTGGATGCGCCAGTTTGCCGCGCGCGGCTACGAGATCGTCGATTTCGACTCGGTTGCTGATGTTTATGTCGTGAACACGTGCAGTGTGACGCACGTGGCGGATCGGAAGTCGCGCCAGCTCCTCCGGCATGCCCGGCGCCAGAACCCGGCCGCGCTGGTCGTCGCGACGGGCTGTTACGCATCAGTTGCGCCGGACGAATTAGCCCGAATGGTTGAGGTCGACCTGATCATCGGCAATCGAGACAAGCCCCGATTGGTGGAGCTGGTCCACGAGGCTCTGGAGGGCGAGGCTGAACAGCCCCTGGAGGCACTGGGTGGGGTGCCTCGGATGTTTGGCCCGCGTCATCGCGGATTCGTGAAGATTGCCGACGGCTGTGACAAGTTCTGCGCTTTCTGCATCGTTCCGTACGCCCGGGGGCGGGCGCGCAGCGTGCCGCCGGATGAGGTCATCCGCCGTGTTGCCGATCTCGTCGCGACGGGACATCGGGAGATCGTGCTGACGGCAGTCCACATGGGAACCTACGGGGCTGATCTTCATCCCCCGCTGAGCCTCCGGGAGCTGGTTTCCCGGGTGCTGGAGGAGACAGGGGTAGAGCGCCTCCGCCTCTCGTCGATCGAGCCGGAGGACTTCGATGACCGTCTGCTGGCACTCTGGGAGAATCCGCGGCTGTGCCGACATTTCCACCTTGCGCTTGATAGCGGCTGTGATGCGACCCTGCGCCGCATGCGGCGCCGCTACACCGCAGAGGAATACCGCCGTCTGGTCGAACGGATCCGAGCGGCTGTCCCCGGCGTCGCGATCACGACTGACGTTATGGTCGGCTTCCCCGGCGAAACCGAGGCGGAGTTCGAGATCAGCTACCGTTTCGTCGAGGAACAGCAGTTCGCGCAGATTCACGTATTCCCATTCTCACCGCGCCGCCGAACGACTGCATCGAAGCTCCCTGGCCAGATCGCGCCAGAGGTCAAGCGGGAGCGAACGGAGCGCATGCTCCGGCTCGCCGCAGAAAGCGCACGCGCCTATCGCGCGCAGTGGATTGGCCAGACCTTGACCGCTCTCTTTGAGGAGCGGCTCTACCTGCCCGACGGGGATGCCGCCTGGGAAGGTTTGACCGACAACTACGTTCGAGTTAAAGTCAAGAGCGCGGATGATCTTGCCAATGAACTGGTTCCCGTCCGCATCGTGCGCGTCGTCGAGGACGGGGTCCTGGGCGAGATCGCTGGTCCCCCGTGCGCTGGCAGAATACCGCCGGTGCATGTACTCCCGCTCGGCGCGGCAAGCCGATAGGGAGCAGGATCACCGCGCTCGGCAAGGACCAGGAGAAAGAACATGGCATGCATCTTTTGTGAGATCGTGGCCCGTCGCGTTCCGGCGACCATCGTGCACGCAGACAGCGAGGTAACGGCTTTTCGGGATATCAATCCCCAGGCGCCGACGCATATCCTGGTTGTTCCCAACCGGCACATCGAGTCGATTGCCCGGCTCACGAGAGCCGATGGTGATCTGCTGGCCCATATGATCGAGGTGATCGGCAAGATCGCCGAACAGGAAGGGATTGCCGAGCGCGGCTACCGCGTTGTTGCCAACCACGGCGAGGACGCAGGGCAGAGCGTCGCGCACCTGCATCTCCATCTCCTCGGTGGTCGGCGCATGGGATGGCCGCCGGGGTGATGGTCTCGTCACGTAGGGGCGTCCGGTGATGGATATCGACCAGGGGGAGGACTATGGGAAACAAGGACCGTCCCGCGCGCATGCAGCGCAAGCCGAAGAAGGACGCGAAGGTCAAACCGATCTCTCGCGAGGACACGACGCCAATGGTCGTGGAGGTGGTCCCGCGAAAGCGCAAAGAGCGCCTGCCGGACGAGGATTAGCCGAGGAGCGGCGAATCGATGAACGAGATGCCGAGCGTCTTGCCTGGACGGTGCTCGGCATCTCGTTCGCACTCTTCTGCCTTCTGGTCGCCGGAATTCCCCAGGCGATTGGCTGGTACCGTGCTCACGCAATGAGTGAGCGGCGGGTGCGGCTGGATGTTATCAAGGGGACGGCGCTCTGGTTGCCGCCGGGGGCCCGGCAGGAGGTAAATGCAGTCGGCGGAAGCGAGATCACTGAAGGGGGCCGGATCCGCACCCCTGCCGATTCGGAGGCCCTCCTCTCGTTCTTCGATGGAAGCAATATCCGTCTGTGGCCAGAGACGACCCTGCGCATTCTGACCTCCCGATCCACTACCTACACGACGAATGATACCCGGATTACCCTTGCCCAGGACCAGGGACACGCCCGGTACGAGGTTGCCCTTCCCGCAACGACATCGCGCCGGTTCGAGCTCCAGACGCCCGAGGCGAGTGTTCTCCTGCGCGAGGGAAGTTATCGAGTTGAGGTCGCGAACGGATTGACAACAGTTACGGTTACCTCTGGCTCTGCCACGGTCAGCGCGGGGGGGCAGGCGGTGGAGGCCTTACGCGGCGAGTGGGTCAAGGTGGCGCGAGGGGGATTACCTTCGAAACCCGAACCAAGCATTCACAACCTTCTCAGTAATGGCGATTTCAGTGCCGGGCTGGAGGGCTGGCAGCAGGGCAATCGCGGTCTTGAGGATACCGTGCCCGGCACCGTGGCGATTCGGAATCCGGAGGGACGAGCGGCGGAAGGCTTCCCGTATGTCGAGTTCTCCCGCACCGGATCAGTGAAGCACGCCGAAACATTCATTCACAAGGCGGTTGACGTGGACGTCACGGATCACCAGATGCTCCGCCTCAACTTCCAGATGCGCATCCTCGATCAAACCCTGTCCGGCGGAGGCATCCTGGGATCAGAGTATCCCCTGATGGTTCACGTCCACTATCGGGACAGCGCCGGTAACGAGGCCGACTGGCTCCGCGGCTTCTACATCCAGAATACCGATCATCATCCGACGCCGAATGCCGACCTGGTGATCCGCAACCAGTGGACCGATGTCAGCGTGAACCTTTTTGATCCCACGGTCGTCTCGCCGCGCCCGGCCGAGATCCTGTGGATCGAGTTCACGGCGTCCGGCCACGGCTATCGGAGCGATGTCGCACGGGTCGAGCTTCTTGCGGATTGACCGCCAGGGGATGGCTCCGGGGTTACGATACATCCCGCGTGACCGACCGGACGCCCTTGATGCGTTCGAGACGGCTCAGGATCCGGCTGAGTGTCCGAATGTCATCGATCTCGAGCGTTGCGCGGATCGTCGCGGTGTGATCTGGGTGAGTAACGGCGCTGACCGAGGTCATGTTCACGCGATCCTCGGCGACGAGTGCTGCTACATCGCGAAGTAGCCCGTCTCGGTCCCAGGCTTCGAGACGGATCGACGCCGGCACGACCTGCTGGCGCAGGCGACCCCACTCGACGTTTACCAACCGCTCGCGATCGGTCAGATGCTCGATGTTCGGACAGTCGACCCGGTGGACGGTCACGCCATTACCACGCGTAATGAATCCGATGATGGGATCGCCGGGCACCGGGCTGCAGCAGCGCGCGAGCCGTGTGAGCAGATCGCCGACACCCATAACCCGCAGACCGTGCACGACGCCGGCCTCCGGCACGACCGTGCCGGACGGGGCAAGCTCGTCCTCAGTCGTCGTCTCCTCACCCGCCAGGCGAACAGCGACGGCCTGGGTGCTGATCTCGCCACAACCGACGGCGGCGTACAGATCCTCCACCTTCTCCAGGTGGAAGTGCGCCAGCACCTCCTCGATCTTCGTCAGCGGGAGCCCCAGGCGTGAGAGTTCCTTCTCCAGCAGGTCCTTACCGCGCTCGATATTCTCCGCACGCTCCTGACGCTTGAACCACTGGCGGATCTTCTCCCGCGCGTGCGCAGTCTTGACGTAGCCGAGGTTTGGATTGAGCCAGTCGCGGCTTGGTCCCTTCGGGGTCTTTGAGGTCAGAATCTCGACGACATCGCCGTTGCGGATCTGATAGTCGAGCGGTACCAGCCGCCCATTGACTTTTGCGCCGATGCAGCGGTGTCCGATGTCCGTGTGAATGCGGTAGGCGAAGTCAATCGGCGTTGAGCCCGCGGGGAGTTCGCGCAGCTCACCACGTGGAGTAAAGACGTAGACCTGATCGCGCAGGACATCCGACTTGAGCGACTCGACGAACTCCTGGGCGCTTCCGGACATCTCGTTCTGCCAATCGAGCAGCTGCCGGATCCAGGCGATCCGTTGCTCGAACTTGATGTCACGTGCCGCGCCTTCCTTATATCGCCAGTGCGCGGCGACACCGTATTCGGCGTCACGGTGCATCTCCTCGGTCCGAATCTGAACCTCGAGTGCACGCCCTTCCGGTCCCATCACGGTCGTATGGAGAGATCGGTAGCCGTTTTCCTTGGGCACGGCGATGTAATCACGGAAGCCCGACTCACCGGTCGGGGTCGGAATCGGAACCCAGGTCTGATGGACGACCCCGAGCGCGGTGTAGCAGTCGGCCTCGGTTCCGTCGATAATGACGCGCACGCCCAGGAGGTCGTGGAGCTGAGTGACATCAAGGCCAGTCTTCAGCATCTTCCGGTAGATGCTGTAGAGGTGCTTTGGACGTCCGGTCACTCGCGCCCGCAAGCCAGCTCGGGCGATCTCGGCGCTGAGCTGGGCCACGGCCTGAGCGATGTATCGTTCGCGCTCGGCGCGCGTCGCGGCCAGGGCTCGGGAGATGCGTCGGTAGGCTGCTGGATCGAGGTGGCGAAACGCCAGGTCCTCCAGCTGCCACTTCATCTGCCAGATGCCGAGGCGAGCGGCGAGCGGGGCGTAGATCTCCAGGGTCTCCCGGGCGATCCGGGTTCGCCGCTCGGGTTCGAGGACTTGCAGGGTGCGCATGTTGTGCACCCGATCGGCCAGCTTGATCAGGACGACCCGGATATCGTCGGCCATCGCCAGGAAGAGCTTACGCAGGTTCTCTGCCTGGATCGCCAGGGTGCGCGCACGGTCGCGGCGCCGTCCGTCCGTCCCATCCACTGGCGCAAGATCACCGAATCCGAAGCTACTGAGCTTGGTCACCCCCTCAACGAGGCGGGTAACCTCATCGCCAAACTCGCCCCGCAGATCATCTGCAGTAACCGCAGTATCCTCCAGGACGTCGTGGAGGAGCGCCGCAGCGATCGCCACGGCCTCCAGCCGGAAATCCGCCAGGATCTGGGCGGTTTCGATACAATGATGTACGTACGGTTCGCCGCTGTCGCGCTCTTGCCCCTCGTGGGCGGCCGACGCCCGGGCAAAGGCCCGCTCGATCAGGGCCAGCCCCGACTCGGGGAGGTACTGTCGGCAGGTCCGGAGAAGACGCGCAAAGAGGGTGGTCGTTCGAGTTGCAGAGCTGACCGACGCGGGCGAGGCGGTCTCGACGGCCGCCGGGGAGACGTCATCGCCGGTCGGAGGCGGGACCGGCCCAGCCGCGAGAACCATGGGGCCCTCAGCCGTCGATTCGCGACTCAGGGTTGTACTCCATTGTGTTCGGTGTATCACAGTATAGCGCAATAGCGTCCGACCGTGCAACGCGCATGCCGTGAGGGGGTAATCGCGCGATGTCTCTGAACGAGCGTCTGGCCAGCCTTGTTGCCCTGGTCACCCTCGGCCTGGGTCTTTCGCTGGCGATGAATCCACCTGTTGTCTGGGGGTTCCTGGCCCTGCTGATCGTGACGACCTGCGTCGGGACCAGTCAAGTGCTCCGGGGCGACCGCGCCCGGAGCAAAGTTGACCCGCCGCTGAGCGTGTTGGTTCTCCCATCTTTGATCGTACTGGGAAGCTTCCTTTTCCTGCGTCTGCCGGTCTTTACCCACGGCGTGGCAGCGGCAGGTGGCTTGCTCACCGCTGCATTGCTCCTAGGGCTGGCCCTGTACGCCGAGTACCTGACTGCACGGCGCGATCATCCCCGTTCCGCGCGAGGGCGCCTCGTCCTTAACCTGATTTCCTATGCGATTGCCTTTGCTCTTTACACGGCGATCTTTGCCCCCAAGGTGCGCAGCATTTTCTCGGCTACCGCGATTCTGCTGACGAGCGCGCTCATCGCTGCTGAGCTCTTTCGCGATGTCGGAGAGGCTAGAACCCGATGGCTGTACGTCGCGATCGTTGGCCTGATCCTCGGCGAGGTCACCTGGGCCCTGAATTACTGGGTTCTGGGCGCGCTAACCGGAGGAGCAATTCTCCTCCTGGTCTTCTACGCAGTCACGGGGATCATCCGGGCGCGTCTGGAAGGCGTCTTCGGGCCGCGCATCCTGACCGAGCACCTGGCTGTCGTTGGCCTGGGGCTCGTCGCAGTCATCGCCGGGGGGCTCTGGCTTCGCTGAGCGAGGCACGGGAAATGCACGCCGATCGCGGACGGTATGGCGGCCTAACGCTCACCCGGTCGGTCCGGCGGACACCCGGCCGCGAAGGCGGCCGGGAGATGCCTTGCAAATCACGTGGCGATCACGTACAATTTCACGCATCTTTTACCCTGATCACCCAGAGGAGCACGCTGGATGGCGAGTTATCAAACGGAGGAACGAAGTAAACTGCGGCGACGCTGGGTGGACCAGGCGATCGCCCTCGCGATGCAGAACCGCTGGGAAGAGGCGGTCAAGGTGAATCAGGCGATTCTCGAACTCTTCCCGGATGATACGGATGCTCTGAATCGCCTCGGCCGAGCCCTGACCGAACTCGGTCGCTACCGAGAGGCCCGAGAGGCGTATCAGAAGACGATCGATCTGGACCCGACCAACACCATTGCGCGGAAGAACCTGAGCCGTCTGGCCTCTCTGAAGGTCGAGGAGGCTCCACCGCCGCGCGAGAAGGTTGATCCCCGCATGTTCATCGCCGAGACCGGCAAGACTGGTGTCGTCTCGCTTGTGCATCCGGCGCCGCCGGAGGTCCTGGCCAAGGTCACCGCCGGTGATCAGCTAAACCTGCGCATTGATGGGCGCATGCTTAAGGTCGAGACATTGGCAGGCGAGTACCTCGGCGAGCTCGAGCCGAAGGTGGCACAGCGGCTGGTCGATCTAATGCGTGGGGGCAACCAGTACGTGGCCGCGGTAATGGCAAACGAGGACGGCAATCTCCGGGTCTTCATCCGCGAGACCTACCAATCTCCTGCGAATGTTGGCAAGGTCTCCTTCCCGATTCGCGGCGAGGCCGCGGGGGTTCGCCCCTATATCCGCGAGACCTTGTTGAAGTATGAGCTCGAGGAAGAGGAGGAAAGCGAGCTCGAAGAGGCCGAGTTCGGCGGGGAGGCCGAGGAGGAAGTGGAGGAGCAGATCGAGATTACCGACCTCGACGAGGAGAATCTGGGCGAGTGAGGTGGCAGTGGCCAGCCGGCCGCGGCTGGCTCGTCAAATACTCTTTGACGATGAGGAGGATCGGGCGATGGGCGACAAGGGACCGAAGGCGGCTGAGAAGAAGCGCAAGCAACAGGAAGCGAAGAAAAGCGGAAAGAAGAAGTAGAGCCAATGTGGGGGCATCCCAGCTCCAGGATGCCCCCATTTCAGTAAGCCGGTGCCTAGGCTGTCACTGTCGTGCCCATAGCCGCTGGCGCGGCGTCCTTGGGAAGCATCGGCATCAGCAGTTTGTACAGAGCCAGGGTGTGGCTGCACACGTTCCAGCCTGCGAAGAACGCGCAGGTGCAGTGCCACCGGCTATCCGCATAGGTGACGGTATATTCGTCGTGTTCGCCATGGAAGGTTGCCTCGAATCGGCCAAACCGTACACGTTCCGGCTCCTGCGCGTACCGCTTCGCCTTCTCGATCTTCCCGATCAGGCTTGACTGCATCGCGATCCCCCTTGCTCTCGTTTTTGCGGAAAAAGCAAGGGGCACCGCGCATCATCAGGGCGCGGTGCCCCTCACCGAGAACTCGACCGTTCGCGCCGCGAGAAAAACGGTTGCGATCAAGCCATCTCCCGATTACCCTCGGCCATCTTGATTATAAGTCTGTCAGCTTCGCGGTGTCAATCGTCCCCTGCGAACGCGAGCGCCCTCTCTTCTCGATATTTAATGTCGGCTCCTGCGCGTGCTCCAACTTTCCAGCTCTCTCGCGGGCGTCTGGCGAGGGCGGCGATCCAGCCCTGCCGCCGACTGACCGCGACGGCGTTCTAGCTAGACACCTGCCAGTAAACGGCCCGCGGCGAGCAGTGTCTGAACACGCTCGGGCGATTCGGCCTCGGCATAGATGCGCATGATCGGCTCAGTCCCGCTAAAGCGAATCAGAAGCCAGCTCCCATCGTCGAGGACGTACTTGTAGCCGTCGGCTCGCAGGACCCGCGCGACGCCGACACTGGCGATAGAGTCCGGTTCAGCGTGCTCCAGACGAGCGGTGATCTCGCCCCGTTCGCCAGCGGGAAAATGAAGATCCAGCCGGTCGTAGAAGTGAGGTCCAACCTTGGAGAACAGGTACTCCACAAGCTGAGACGGCGACTTGCCGAGGCGGACCATCATATCGAGGAGGAACAGCCCGGCCAGGATGCCGTCACGCTCAGGAATGTGACCGCGGAAGGCATAGCCGCCACTCTCCTCGCCGCCGATGAGCGCATTTGTCTCAAGCATCTTGGGGGCTACGTACTTGAAGCCAACAGGGGTCTCATAGACCGGCACACCGTAGAGCTGGCCAAGGCGGTCGAGCATCGAGCTCGTCGACAGCGTCTTCACAATGGGACCACGCCAGCCGCGCACCTCGAGCAGATAGAGAGCGAGCAGGCTATATACCCGGAGCTGATTAATGAACTGGCCGTTCTCGTCGCAGACACCGAGCCGGTCAGCGTCGCCATCGGTGGCCAGGCCGACATCGGCGCGCACATCGCGGACCGTGCCTAACAGCTTCTGGAGATTGCGGCTGATCGGCTCGGGATTGACCCCCCCAAACCACGGATTTCGTTCGCCGTTGATCTCGATCAGCTTGAGTACCTGGCCGCCGAGCATGCGCGGGAACCACCCCATGCCTGCGCCATACATTGGGTCGATCACGACAGTGAGACGAGCGCGGCGAAGATTTTCGAAATCAACGAGCTCTCCCAGATGGGTGAGGTAGGCATCCGCGGGCCGCACCTCCTCAATCAGACCGCGCTTGATCGCGTCCTCACGCGGGACCGTGGGCACCTGCTCGGATGGGGTCGCCGCGATGATCTTCTCCAGCTCGGCAATTGTCTCGGGATCTGCCGCGCCGCCGTAGTCCGAGCGGACCTTAAATCCGTTGTAGATTGGCGGGTTATGGCTCGCGGTGATCACGACACCGCCTCCGGCCTGGAATGCTCGGATGGTGAACGAGATGACTGGCGTGGGTTCGGAGCGGGCACAGAGGTATACCTTCACCCCGGCCCCGGCGATCGCCTCGGCCGCCGCGGCCGCGAAATCCTCGGATTCGAACCGTGTATCGTATCCAATGACGACACCCCGATCCGCCAGTCCCTTGCGCCGGAGCAATTCTGCAACACCGTGGGCGCATCGGCGGACATTCGCAAAGGTGTACTCGTCAGCGATAATTGCCCGCCATCCATCCGTCCCGAAAGCGATTGATCCTGCCATCAGCTACTCTTTCATATCGCGATGTATTGGCCGGATTATACCCGACAGCGCCAGTAGTTCAGAAGGTCGCGCATCGTCGTCTCGAACGGGATCTCCGGCTGCCACCCGGTCTGGTTGCGGAACTTCGTTGCGTCGCACCACAGAATCTTGACGTCAGATGGACGGAGGCGTGACGGATCAACACGGATGTCGATGGTGCGGTCGGTCTGCTGGAGCAGGATTTTGAGCATCTCCTCGACGCTCCGGCAGACCCCCGATCCAACGTTATAGACCTCGCCGGGCACACCACGTTCGAGGGCCAGCCAGTAAGCACGGACGGTATCCCGCACGTCAGTCCAGTCGCGTTTGCTCTGCAAATCACCAACCTCAATAACCGGGGGACGAAGGCCCTTCTCGATCTGGGCGATCTGCTTAGCAAACGAGGAGGTCACAAACATCTCTCCCCGGCGGGGACCGGTGTGATTGAAGCCGCGGGTCACAACCGTCCGCAGGCCGTAGCTCTTAAAGTACTGCCAGGCGAGGAGCTCCTGTGCCACTTTGCTGACCGCGTAGGGACTGAGCGGACGGAGTGGATTGGTCTCCTTCATCGGTACCTCATTTGGGTGAACCAAGCCGTACTCCTCGCTCGACCCTGCGACGTGAATGAGGGGATCGATGCCGGCCTCGCGGATCGCCTCGAACAGGTTGATCTGTCCGATCACGTTGAGCTCCATCGTCTGAGCCGGCGCATCCCAGGAGGTCGGCACGAAGCTCTGGGCTGCAAGATGGAAGATCCGATCCGGCCGCAGGGCGGCGATGAGGCGCCGAATCGAGGAGGGATCTGTCAGATCGCCGAAGATAAGGTTGAGCTGGTCGGGCCGTGCCTCTTCGGCGATTCGGTCGGCCAGCTCACTGGCCGACCGAACGTTCCCACCGCCCGCAATTCGGTTCAATCGGCCAGCGGCGGCCAGATCGCTCAGGTTGTCCATCCGACTGCGCCACCGGTAGGTTCCGAACACCTCGACGCCGGGGAGGGTCAGGAGGTACTCGGCCAGGTGGCTTCCGGCCATTCCGGTCACCCCAGTGATCAGAACGCGCAACCCTTCATCTCCTTACCGGGCCCGATGGCCCGTTCCCCCAGATTTTC